>CADEDT010000142.1 GCA_902826145.1 uncultured Caulobacteraceae bacterium | reverse complement strand
CGTTCTTTTTCTTTCTGCTGCGCACGACGATAGGCCGCGAGCGAACGCACACGGTCATCGTCACCGGCGACTTCGCGCTCGACCATGTCGAGCGTGAGCTTACCTTCACGGCGCTTCGGTTCGCCCTTCTTCGCGGGCTTCACCGGCGCGACAGGGATCGGCTTGCGCGCCGACTTCACGCGGCCGCCGAGCTCGTCGAGCAATGAGGGTGCGTTGTTCTGCGGTTGTTGCTGAGCCCCGCCCGTCTGGGTGCGGGCAGTGGCGCGCTCGGCGGCCGCTTGAGCCGCCTCTTCCTGCGCCTGCTCTGCACGGCGGCGCGCTTCAGCTTCCGCTTCGACAGCGGCGACCTCAGCGGCCTTACGGCGTTGCGCGTCGTCGAGGGCGCGGCGTTGATCTTCTTCGGCGCGTTGGCGCTGTTCGCGCGCTTCGCGTTCGGCGGCGGCGCGACGCACAGCTTCTTCGCGGCGGCGGGTTTCGTCGTCGGTGATGGCGCCAGGCGGGGCCTTTGGCGGGATCGGAGCGACCGGTTCCGGCGCGGCCGCGGTGCGCGTCTTCAGCGGCGGCGGCACACCTGGGCCAGCTGCGCCCGGCGCACCCGGCGTTGCGCCAGGGCGATTGAGCGAACGCTTCTCGCGCACCTCGACAGCGACTTGCTTGGTGCGGCCGTGGCTGAAGCTTTGGCGCACAGTCCCTGTGGACGTCGTACGCGTCAGCGTCAGCGGCTTGCGGCCGGAGGGAGCTTCTTTTTGTTCGTTGCCGTCAGACATGCAGTGGTATTGCCAATCCTAAATTCGTCTTCACTTCGTCGCGTCGTACTTCAAACGTCTTTGCGCCCGTCGCGGCTGCCGATCGCTTTCGATCCAGCATCCGCGCCGCCCAGTCCCAGACCGGTAGAGCGCCAGGGTGTGGGCCAAGAGGCTGGAACGATGGGGCGGAAACCCGAAAGGCGGCCGATGTCAGCCGCCCAAACCGAAGCCAAGCGCTCTTGAAGCAGACAAGCGTGTATCACACGTTCCCGGCCCAGCGCCACGCCCAAATCCGAAGAGCTGAAGCACCCAACGGCGGCCGGAGGCCTGCCCCAGAGCCCTATATGGAGGCTCATCAGCTTTTCGCGACCCTCTTCGGCGCCGTCTTCTGCTTCGATCAGCAAAAACGCGGGTTTAGCGCGGATCGCAGCCTCAACTTGCGTCGCTCCTACCGCAATCGCGGCGGCGCGCTGCGTAAGGCCAAGCTGATCAAGACAGCGGCGTGAAAGCAGAGCTTCAACAGCATCGGCGAGGCCTTCGGGAACCTTGACCTGCGCTTTGAAGGCGCGAGCGAAAGCGCCCTTCTTGGTGGCATGTTCGATGCTCTCGCGATCGGCGCGCACCCAGGCGCCGCGGCCAGGAAGCTTCGCCGCCACATCCGGCGTCACCACGCCATCGGGCGAAAGCGCGAACCGGATGAGGTTCGCGCCGCTGTCGTGCTCGCCACTGACGATGCAGCGCCGCTCGCGTTCGCGGCGCGGCCCTTCAGCCTCTATCTGGGAAGACGCTGGCGACATCGTCGGCGTCTCCTTGCACTGGTTCGGGTTCTGGCTCTTCCGGCGGCGCTTCAATCCACCCAGCCGCGATGCGCGCGTTCAGCACGAGCGCATCGGCTTGCTCTTGCGTGAGCTGGAACTCCTCAAGCACGCCCGGCTCGCGCACGCGCTCACCGTTCTTGGTTTCGAAGTAGCCGCGGATGTCATCGCCGACGAGGCCAGCGAAGTCCTCAAGCGTCTTAACGTCCTTCTGGCCCAAAGCGACCAGCATTGGCGCCGTAAGCCCCGGCACCGCCTTCAAGTCATCGGCAACGCCAAGCTCAACGCGCTTGGCTTCAAGCTCGGCGGCAAGCTTATCGAGATAATCCTGCGCCCGCGCTTGGAGCTCTTCGGCGATCTCATCGTTCAAGCCTTCGATCGCGGCGAGTTCGATGGTCTCGACGTAGGCGATCTCCTCGACTGTTTCGAAGCCTTCCGACGCCAGGAGTTGAGCGAACATTTCGTCCACCTCCAGCGCCTTGATGAACAGTTCGGTGCGCGACGCGAATTCCTTCTGGCGACGCTCCGATTCTTCGGCTTCGGTCAGAATATCGATCGACCAGCCAGTGAGTTGGCTAGCGAGCCGCACGTTCTGGCCGCGACGGCCGATGGCCAGCGAAAGCTGCGCTTCGCCAACAACCACCTCAACGCGCGCGTCTTCCGGATCGAGCACGACCTTGGTCACTTCCGCCGGCTGCAGTGCGTTGACGATAAAGGTCGCCGGATCGGGCGACCACGGAATGATGTCGATCTTTTCGCCCTGCAATTCGCCAACAACGGCTTGCACGCGCGCGCCGCGCATACCTACGCACGCGCCGACCGGATCGATCGAGCTGTCATGGCTGATCACGGCGATCTTGGCGCGCGAGCCCGGGTCGCGAGCGGCCGCCTTGATCTCGATCACGCCTTCGTAAACTTCCGGCACTTCTTGCGCGAAGAGGCGCGCCATGAATTCCGGCTTGGCACGCGAGAGGAAAATCTGCGGGCCCTTGGTTTCGCGACGCACGTCATAGACGTAGGCGCGCGTACGATCGCCGACACGGAGGTTTTCACGCGGGATGCTCTCCGACTTGCGGATGACACCCTCAGCGCGACCGAGATCGACGATCACGTTGTAGAATTCAACGCGCTTCACGACGCCGTTGATGATCTCGCCGATGCGATCCTTGTATTCGCCGAACTGGCGCTCACGCTCAGCTTCGCGAACTTCGTGATTGATGACTTGCTTGGCCGTCTGCGCCGCGACGCGGCCGAACTCGATCGGCGGCAGGCCTTCGCTGTATTCCTTGCCGACAACGGCTTCCTTGTCCGACTTCAGCGCGACATTCAGCATGATATCGGTGGACGGATTGAAGGGGCGCGTTTCCGGGTCGAGCATCGACTCATCCACTACGGTCATCACCCGCTTCAACTCCATCTCGCCGGTTTTCGGGTCGATGGTGGCGCGGATATCGTGCTCTGCGCCGTAGCGTGAGCGGGCGGCCTTCTGCAGCGCATGCTCCATCGCCTGGATGACGATCTCCTTCTCGATCGACTTCTCACGCGCGACCGCATCAGCGATCTGCAGGATTTCCATCCGGTTTGCTGAAATGCCGGTGCTCATACTTCTTCCTCTTCGTCAGAACTTTGTACGCCCGCAGCTTCCGCCGCTTTGGCGCGTCTCAGATCGTCTTCGATCAGCTTGTCGGTCAGCACGAGGCGCGCATCCGACAAAGCAGAAAACTTCAAATTGGCTTCGCCTTGATCCGTGACGAGCGTGATGTCATCGCCATTTGCAGCTTTGATGACACCCTTCCAGCGACGCTGGTTGTTGATCGGAACGGCGGTCTCGCACTTCGCGTCGAAACCAATAAAGCGCTCGAAGTCCTCGATGCGCATCAGGGGGCGATCTATGCCAGGCGACGAGACTTCCAAGTCGTATTCGCCCTGGATCGGATCATCGAGATCAAACACCGGCGCAAGCGCACGCGAAAGCTTCGTGCAATCGTCAATGCCCATCTGCCCGTCACTGACACGCTCACCCATGATCTGCAGGCGTTTGCGGCGATTGCCGGACAGACGCACGCGCACGATCCGGTAGCCCAAGCCAGCGGCCGTCGGCTCGATCAGCGCAATGACGCGCTCTTCAACTGGGTTCGTCGCGCGCAGAGGCGGCTCCCGAGGTAACAAAAAAGCGGCGGGCTTTTGGCCCGCCGCTGAACCTCCACCGGAGGCATCAGCGATGTGTTGGATGGGGATATAGCGGGTCTTTGCCCCTACGCCAAGCCCCTATTGGCCGGACAATGCGGCGTCGACGTCGCCGAAGAAGGCCGCCGCAAACTCGGCTTCGGTGATCCGATGCGGCTGGAGCCTATACCGATTTTCGAGCGTGACTGTGATCCGCGATGCGCTTTCGCCAGAGGGAATGACAACCACCCTGCCGATCTCACCCCAGCTCTCTTCGTCTATGGGCCTGTCAAAGGCAAAGATCATCCGGCTGTCCTCACGTCGCGCCGACCTCACGCGCAATGCTGAAGCCCGCAACGCCGTATCAACCGCAGCGCTTGCGCGCGCGAAAGGCGCCTCGAAGTCCCGCGTCACGCCATCGCTGAACGCACGATCGTCAAGCGTATTGGGGCTGAGGCACCCGGCAAGTGCGAGGCCTGCGGTGACCGCCAACACATTGCACAGCCGCCGGATTTGAGCGGGGAACATTGCGAAGCAACAGCGCGCAAGATCGTTGGTTCCGCGAGTTCAGCACGAAGGTGGTGAAAACGCGCGACACGAGAGAACCTCAAACGTCAGGCGAATTGCGGGAGCGACGGCTCTTCGTGCTTCTTCACCAGCACAGCATGGCGGAGATAGCCGAGCGCACCACCACCTACGAGGGCGCAGATTTCGAACACAAGCCGCAGCTCCGAACCGCCCCAGTCGCCGCCCTTGGACCGGGCCAGCGAGTCGAGCATTGCCACCGCCGCCTGCGCACACAGGAAACCAGCAGCGGCGCCGCCAAAGATGTCGAACAGAGGTCGCGGCAACCGGGCAAGCCGCATCAGCCCGATCGCCGGCGGCATCGTCACGGCGGCAACGGGTAGAGATATGATGGAAAAGAACGCGCCCGCGAAACCTGCCATCACCACAACGGCGATGCCGCTGCCGACAACGACATTGAACTGCTCGGTTGAGGCGCCATCCAACGCCATGAGCAGTCCCACACCGACCACAGCGGCGGCCGTCGCCATCGTCGCGAGGACGACCATTAGCGCGGTCAAGCCGATGTTCTTCAGCGCATTGAGCATGGCGCCAGCCTACCTCAGCAGCGCTAAGACTTTGGCGGACGATCTTCCCTAACAAACGTTAGCCAAACCGGCGCGCAATCGCCGAGCTTCTTCGCCTCGTACCGCGTGGTCACATGACCCAGCCACGGATTGCGCCAATCTTCGGCGCGCTCGGCCGTCCACGTGAAACGAGCTTCACGCGTGAGGTGCTCCAGAGTCCAAGCCGCGTAATTTGCCCAATCAGTCGCGAAGCGAAGCTCAGCGCTTGACTTCATCACGCGCGCCAGCTCACCGAGAAATTCCGGCTGGATCAGACGGCGCTTGTGGTGGCGCAGCTTTGGCCAGGGGTCGGGGAAAAGGACGTAGACGAGATCGAGCGACGCATCCGGCAATCGCGCGATCACCTCGCGCGCGTCGCCCTGATGCAGACGGATGTTCTGCGCATTGGCTTCCTCTATGTGCCGCAAGCACGAGGCGACACCGTTTAAGAATGGCTCGACGCCGATGTAGCGCGTTTCCGGATGCGTGAGTGCCTGGGCGACCAGATGCTCGCCGCCACCGAAGCCGATTTCCAACACCAGCGGCCCCGCCTCCGGGGCCAAAGCGACAAGATCGATTGGGCCCTCCTCCGGCAACGCCAGATGCGGCAGCAGGCTCTCAACCAGGCCAGCCTGCCGCGGCTTCAGCGTGCGCGCTTTGATCCGGCCATAGGTGCGTAAGGGGCGGTGTTCGTCCATTCGCGCGGGGCATAGCGCAACATTGCCGCCACGCGAACTCGCCGCCTCTCCCTATATCTGCTAGGTCACGGCCAAAGCCCGGAGGAACGACATGCGCGAACAGCTGAACTTCTACATCGACGGCAAATGGGTCGCCCCTGCGAAGGCCCGCGCGCATGACGTGATCAATCCGGCCAACGAAGAACCGGTCGGCCGCATCTCGCTTGGCAGCGCAGCTGACGTCGATAAGGCCGTCGCCGCCGCGAAGAAGGCGTTCGAGACCTGGTCGCAGACCTCCATCGATGAACGCAAGGCGATCCTCGACAAGATCATCGCAATTTATCAGCGCCGCCTGGGCGACATGGCTGGCGCCATTTCGTCCGAGATGGGCGCGCCCGCCCCGCTCGCGCAGGCCGCTCAAGCGCCGGCGGGCCTCGGCTATCTGATCGACGCACGCAAGCAGCTCGACGATTTCAAGTTCGAAGGCGATTACGGCAACGGCCGCCGCATCATCAAAGAACCGATTGGCGTCATCGGTATGATCACGCCATGGAATTGGCCGCAGAACCAAATCTGCGCCAAGGTCGGCCCGGCGCTCGCCGCGGGCTGCACTATGGTGCTGAAGCCATCTGAGCTGGCGCCGCTCAACGCCATCGTGTTCGCTGAAATCCTCGACGAGGCCGGCGTGCCGCCGGGCGTGTTCAACCTCGTCAATGGCGATGGCCCTGGCGTCGGCGTTCCTCTCTCCGCGCACCCGGATGTCGACATGGTAAGCTTCACCGGCTCGACCCGCGCCGGCACCTCCGTGATGGAAAACGCCGCCAAGAGCATCAAGAAGGTCGCGCTCGAGCTTGGCGGCAAGTCGCCTAACATCATCCTCGATGACGCTGATCTGCAAAAATCCGTCGCGCGCGGCATGATGCACATGGCCATGAACACCGGCCAATCCTGCAACGCACCCTCACGCATGCTCGCGCCGAAGGCCAAATACGATGAAGTTGTCGCGATCGCCGCAGCGACCGCCAACGCGATCAAGGTGCAGGCGCCCGACAATGCCGAGAAAGGCGCCATCGGCCCGCTGGCCAACGCCAACCAATTCCAGAAGGTGCAGGGCCTCATTCAAAAGGGCATCGACGAGGGCGCCCGCGTCGCCGCCGGCGGCGTTGGCCGTCCCGAGGGCTTCAATCGCGGCTACTACGTGAAGCCGACCGTGTTCGCCGATGTGAACAACAACATGACCATCGCGCGCGAAGAAATCTTCGGACCGGTGCTCGTCGTGATTCCATACGAAAGCGAAGAAGAAGCGATCAAAATCGCCAACGACACGCCGTACGGCCTCGCCGCTTATGTGCAGGGCTCCGAAGAGAAGGCACGCAAAGTCGCGCGCAAGCTCCGCGCCGGCAACGTGCACATCAACGGCGCGCAAGGCGGCCTCGGCACGCCGTTCGGCGGCTACAAGCAATCGGGCTTGGGCCGTGAGGGCGGACACTTCGGCTTGGAAGAGTTCCTCGAAGTGAAGGCCGCCATCGGTTGGGGCGACCAAGCGTAAACGCAACGCAAACGCTCGTTTCACGGGCCATTAGTCATAAGCGGGCAGGGTGGCGGGATCATGATTCCGCCACTCGACCCGTTCGCGCAAAATTTCGACTCGATCGAAATCGATCCCACACGCGCGCCCGCCCGCGAAGCCATCGAGAGCGCAATGGCCAGTCTTGCGCCGCAGGATGAGCTGTTGACGCCATCCGCAGCGGCGCCGGATCTGCCTACGCCGGGCTTCTATCTGCTGAGCGACGCCGGCGGCCGGTTCGTCATCGATCGCGATGTCGGCATTGTTACGCTCGCAGATGAAACGCTGCTCCAGCGCGAGCGCGGCGCGGTGCATGCTATCCGCCTACGCGTGATTGAGCCATCGGGCACGACCTACGAACTCGACATGCAGCTCCGCATTACCGGCCGCGTGCCGCAAATGGTCGGCGCCGAAGAGTTCGCCGCGATCGCGGGGCTCACCGACGAAACCGTGCTCACAACGACGCGCATGCCGGTGCTCATCATGCCGAAGGATGAGCCCGCGCCGGCGCCGGTGGAGACGAAACCTGCCATTGCTGAACCAGCTCAGATCGACTGGACACGTTTCTCGGTTGCACATGGCCATGTCGCCCGCCTGCCGCGCACCCAACCGCGGCGGGGTTTCATTGTCGCGGAACTGCCAACGACAAACGAGAGCGTTTCGCTTGAGTTCGACGGCCTGCCGAAGACGTTCTCGTCCTACCTGTCCTGGTCGCTCTGACTTCCTGACAATGTTATCGGGCTTCGCGCAGTGGCGCGCGCCCCTATATGCTGCGGGCGATGATTCCCGCCGCGCGCGCTCCAGATCCCGCTGTCACCGAAGCGCTCACGGCGATCAATGATCGCACGCCCGTCGTAATGCTCGTCGGCCGCGCCGGCACCGGCAAGAGCCACTTCATCCGCACCTTGGTCGAGAACAATCCCGGCTATCCGCAAGCGCTGCTGGCGCCGACGGGCCTCGCTGCCATGAACATCGGCGGCCAAACCGTGCACTCGTTCTTCGGCTTCCCGCCACGCCCGCTGATCGGCAACGCCGAAAAACCGCATTGGTTCTTCATGCGCACCGCACGAGCGATATCGCGGCTTATCATCGATGAAGTCTCGATGCTCCGCGCCGATGTGCTCGATGCGATGAACACGCATCTACAAGTGGCGCGGAAGAGTTCGCGTCCATTCGGCGGCGTGCAGATGGTTCTTGTCGGCGACTTCTATCAGCTGCCCCCGGTCGTGCGCGGCGATGAAGGCGCGCTATTGGAGGAAGCGGGGTACGCCAGCCCCTACGCATTCTCAGCGCACTGCCTGCGCGATGCGCCGATAGCGGGCGTCGAACTCACTGAAGTCCATCGCCAGACCAACCAAGACTTCATTGCTATCCTCTCCTCCATCCGCGAACGGCGCGGCGTCGAGGAAGCTGTGACCATTCTCAACACGGTCTGCCTCGATCGCTCACTGCCGAAGCGCCCGGTGCTGCTCTGCGCGACGAACGCGGTGGCTGATCGGTACAATGTCCACGGTCTCGACGCGCTCGAAGGCGCGGCGGCGCGCTATACGGGTGGCTTCGAAGGTGAAGCGCCGAAGCAACAAGGCGATCGCTTCCCGGCGCCGATGGAATTGGTGCTGAAGCGCGGCGCGCGCGTGATCTTCACGCAGAACGATCC
>CADEDT010000141.1 GCA_902826145.1 uncultured Caulobacteraceae bacterium | reverse complement strand
TCAGGCCCAGAAATTCAAAGAGGCCCGATCGCAGTCCGCGACCGGGCCTCGATGTCTGCGCCTTGAGGGGCGCGCTCTTTTAGCCGGCAGGGGAGTCCGGCAAGCCATCGCGCTGGATCCGTCAGCGGGGGGAAGACGCCATCCAGGGGGATGAGCGACGGCTCGTTGCATATACGCCACAGGGGTGAAAAAATCAAGGATTTGTTAGGCGAAATTCCTTGCCTTGCTTTGCCTTAATTCGCTCAGCGCCGACGGTTCGAGAGCACGTCTTCGAGCCGGAAAAGGCTGCGATCGAAGCTTGCAGGCTGGGTCACATCCGAAAGCGTGATGCGTGTGCGCGCGCCCGTTGCGTCGATCACATCCCACGAGCGCAGCTCCGCGTTCGCCCCGTAGAACTGCAATGTGATCTGACCGTCCGTTTGTCCGCCGCGATCGCGCGCGGTGATCAAGAGCCATGGACCGGCGCGGGAGACGCGCAGAATGCGCGCATCGCGCTCAAGATTGACCGTTTGGGCAAGGATCAGATTGAGCGGCGTAGAGCGCAGCGGCGTGCGCTCTGTGGTGCGTAATTCCGTGTCGCGCATGGCGACAACGCTTCCATCGGCGACGATCAGCAACGTCGCTGGCGGATCGTATTGGAAGCGCAGTCGGCCTGGCCGCTGCATATAGAGCGTGCCGCTTGCGCGCGCGCCGCCGGGCGACGTTTGCATGAAGCGGCCCTGCAGGCGCGTGAAGCCGTTCAGCGCACGGTTAGCCTGCGCGATGCCTTCGGCGCGCGCGGCGCCTTCAAGCACAACCGGCGTCTGCTGCGCGTAAGCCGCGGGAGCAAGCATAAGGCCAGAAAGGCCCAAAAGGGCGAAGCGTCTGTTCATGTGGGTCATGTGCCGCAAACGCATGGCGGAAAAAAGGGTTCGCTTTGCCCTTAAATGGCCTTTTCGGCTCAGGGTGCGTTCATCTAGACGGAGAGAGCGATTGGCTGGTCTGCCCCCGAGGCGCTTGATCAGAAAAACAATAATAGGGCGAGCGGGAAATGTTCAGCGATATGACGCGGGAGCTGCCGTCCATCGGCTGGGTCGGCTTTCTCGATAGCCATGCCATGCTGCAATCGTTCCTGGCGCTCGTGCTGGCGATCTTTCTCGGCGCCGTGATCGCGTTCCATCCTACGACGCGCCGCACCGTCGACACCCGGGAGGAGGCCGAGCTTCCCAAGGTGCTCATCATGTACGCGCTCATCGGCGCGGTGGTGGGTGAGATCGTGCTCGAATACGGCATGGTCGTCGGCTTTGTGATCTTCGGCCTCGGTGGCCTGATGCGCTTCCGCACCGATGCCGCGTCGACCCGAGACACCAGCCGCTTGATCTTGGTGACTCTTATTGGTCTGATCGCCGGATTGAACCTGCCGCACTTCGCCGTTATCGCGACGGCTTTCGCCTGGATACTCATTTTTGTCTTCGACGGCGCGCCGGTGTGCGAACTTGAGGTGCACGAAATTCCGAAGGGCCAAGTCAAAGGCGCCGCCGAAGCCTACCGCGCGGTGCTCACCGAGTTGGGCTGCAAGATCATCAGCGAAGACAAGTCGTTCACGAAGAGCCGCATCAACTACGTGATCCGTATCCCGCGAGACAGAACCCAAACCGCACTGCACGCTGCCCTATGCGAGCGCGTGCCTGGCGAAGTGCGCGGCGAGATCGATTGGGAAGTCGAGTAGCGATTTAGACTCGAAAGGTGATCGCCGGCGCTGGATGGTCACCGTCTGCAGCGCTCCGAATCTCAAACCAAGCGCCTACGAGAACGAGCGCCAACGCCAACGTTGTGCGCACAAGTCCGTTGGAACGCTTGCGTTTGCGCGGCGGCGGCTCTTGCAACGAAACAAATCCAGTGCGTGCGACACGCTTCCGTCGCGGTTGTGTCGCGATCGGTGGCGCTTGCGCCGTCAGTTCGAGCACCAGCAATGGCTCCGGCGGCCGAGTCTCTTTCTTCAACGCGTCTTCAGCTGGCAGGGCCTCAGGCTTCGCTTCGGCCTTCGTGGCTTCGGGCTTGCGGCGTTCACGCGACGCTGGTCTAGCGATAGGCTCGCGGCCCGTAAGCGAGGTCGCCAGTGCATCAATCTGAAGCGCCGCCTTCGAATCCGGCATCGCCTCGTAAAGCATCTGGCCGTCAGCTTCCGCTTTGCCGAACAATTCCGGCTCAAACGCGAAGCAAATCTCCGGCTGCACACACAGCGCTTGCGCATAGTCCTTAAGCGGAATCTCCGGACGCTTCGGCACGCCTGTCATCGATAGCACGACGATCGGCGCACTCGGCCTATTGCGCTCCGAGCGCAGCAGCTTCAGCATGTTGTCCGCATTGCGGAGGCTGGCGAGATCCGGGCCTGCCACCACCACAAGCTCATCCGCCTCGCGCAACGCGCGTCTGATCCATGGCTCCCAAGCGTGCGGCAGGTCGAGCACGACATTCGGCGCAATGCGGCGCACCTGAGCGAGCGCAGTCTCAAATGCCTCTTCGTCAACATCGATGCTGGCCACAGTTTGCGGCGCCGTCAGCAATTGCAGGCGAGGCGTTACCGAGACGCTCGCACGAGCGAGTATCTCCTCAGCATCTTCGGCGTCGATGATATCGGAGATTGAAAGCTCCACGCCTTGATCGAAGCTCGGCGCCACGGAGCCGAATGACAAATCGAGATCGACGAGAGCAGTGCGGAGATGTTGGCGTTCGGCGATGGAGAAGGCGAGGTTGCGGGCGATGGTAGAGGCGCCCACGCCGCCTCGGGCGCCGATGACGGCGATGACGCGGGCCGGGGCGACATCGTGGAAAAGTTGGCAGGCGGAGCGGGCGAGATCGGCGGCGGTTGCGGGGGGCACGATGTAGTCGCTGACGCCACGGGCGGCGAGATCGCGGAGGAGGCCGATATCGTTGACGCTGCCGAGGATCACGATGCGCATGCGGGGCGCCGCAGCGCGGAGGCGATCGAGGCCCTCCAGCATGGGTTTGCCCTGGAGGTTGGTGTCGAGCACCAGGAGGTCCGGGACTTCGCGCGTTTCGCAGTGCGCGATCGCGGCATCGAGACCGCCGCGGGCGATCTGGATTTCAGCGCGGGAAAGGCGGGAGTCGGCGGCGAAGTCCTTGAGCAAGGCTTCGGCTTCGGCGCGATCGTAGGCGGCGTAGATCGAGATCGCGGGGGCTGGGCGTTCGCGGGGCGGCTCCATGGGTTGGAGCGCTTTTGGTTCTTCGGGTTTTGGCGCTGCCGGTTCGGCGATGAGGGTTGGTGCGGAGAAGACGGGTTCGGCTTCGAATTCGGGGGGATCGAAGGGGGCGTCTTCTTCAATCGCCTCCGCTGCTTCGATCATCACTGGCGGCAAGTCGGAGACGAAGACGGTTTCGCCTTCTTCGCATTCGCCGAGGCCGAAAATGTCATCCACCGGCGGCGGCGCGAACGGCGCTTCTTCGGCGGGTTCGTGAACAACGTCGCAGGCGGTCAGCTCAAGCGGCGGCGCGAAATGGATGACGTTGTCGTTCGCTGCGGTCGCGAACTTGGTGCGCTGACGCGCGCGGGCTTTCGCCTTCTGGGCTGCCGTGTGCAAGACGCGATTCTGCCGTCGCCAACATTGCCCCCGCGAGCACTGTGGCGTGCAAAACTTGCGAACTCGTCAGTAAGGAAAGTGAATGCGCCGTTTAGGCTGAGCTGAAGTGCGCTCGCCAATGGCTGCGCGCTTCATCACCTAGAGCTTCGAACAGATCGACGCGCTCGGGCGCTTCCGGCGGCGTGCGCAGCACTTCGCTGAGGCGATGCGGCGTTGCGTGGAGGCGCCGGCTCAAGCGGCGCGCATGAGGAGTGGGATCGTTGAAGACGCGGATCAGCGCTTCGTAACGCTCGGCCAGCGGCCAGGCGGAGCGGAAGGTGACGTGCGGCTGGTGCTCTGCGCACCAGCGTTCCTCGCGGGAGAGGCGCGTTCTTGGACCGCCGGCATCTTGCCGGCAGCGTTGTTTGCCGGCTGGAAGCCGGCGGTCCGAAGAAAAACACCGGAACGTGACGCGCCACTCTTCCGGCTTCTCGGCCGTGAAGTAGCGGAGCTTGCGCACGCGTTGGCGCGGCGTGTGTAGCAGCGGGCGCGTGTTGGGTTTGGGATAGGCGGCCGCTTCGATCACCAGGAGACGCCGCAGCATCGCCTCGCCCGCGCGCAGCCAGGACGCCATGTGCGCGTGCGCTTTGCCGGTGAGCGTGTGCTTGGCGGCGACCGCTTCCGGCGCGCCGAAGAGCACATGTAAGACGCCCAAGAACGCCTGCGCCACGCGCCACAACGCCAGCGGCGCTGTTCGGGTGGGAGATGTGTCGTCGGCTTTCATGGGGTCGAGCCATGATACGGCCGGTGCAGGAGGGGGCGGATAGATTTTTTCGTGACCGCTGAACCACGCGTGGTCGTCGCGTCAATCCTACGCGATCTTTAGCGCGCGATCATCGCGCGTGGATGCCTTGCCAACGGTGTACTTTGGTTCATCGAGATCCGGGGCGATCATCGCGGTAGCAATAATAATCTGATGCTGGGCCGGAGTTGACGCGGACAGCTGAGCAATCAACCGCTGAAAATTCTGACTGCGGATGGGCTCCATACCCTTGTCTTCGATTGTATCGACTATGCAAAAGCGCGGATGTCTGAAGAACGAATTCTTGGTTGCTGCTGCTAGCAAACCAACGAAGAAGCTTGTTTTGAGGATCGCTCTCGAACTCGCTGAGAAGTATGACTTTCCGTCGACGGTGATGCTGTTTGCACCGAAATCAAACTGGATCGCCGCCGCCTTTTCAAAGGAGTCTTGCCGACGCAGGTCCTTGTGGAGCAGATCGCGGACTTCATTTGAGATCGCGGTGTAGGCAGTGGAGACTCGCTTTGCCTGCTCCGCCTTGCGAGCTTCATTGTCGACTTTCAAGCGCGTGATCTCGCTCGCGATTTCTGATTTCTTACTCGATAGTTGATCTACAAGCTGAACGATCGCGGCCTTTTTCTCTAGATCTTCGATCTCGCGATCCAGGTAGCCAGATTGGCGATGCAATTCTCGCAGAGAGTCTTGAAGTTCAGTCGAAGGCAGCTTGCGAGCATCATTGAGCCGAACAGACGATGCGCGCCATGCTTCTTCCATGGCAGCCATTCGCGCTTCGACTTCGGCGGCGTTTGCCGTTCGCTGGGTCTGAAGTGACCGCGACTGCCTCAACTGAAGCGCGGTATCGTTGATGAGCGAGACTATACGACTCTTTGCGCGTTCGCCGTCGAATGGCGTCTTGCATAGATGACATGTCTTGTGGTCAGCGCCGTTCTGAAGAGGGGCCAGACAGGACGGGCACGTTTGGAAACGAATTTCACCAACGTAGTCCGCAACACTGCCGCTGTCGTTGAGCGCTTCGAGCTTTTGCTCAAGACCGGAAATAAACGCGGCGGAGTCGCTCATGGCGAGCGCGATAGAGTCGCGCTTCTCTTCGAGCCGGCCGAGTTCCTGTTGCAGTGATTGAACTTCGGCATACACGCGTTGCTGCGCCTTTAGCGTCAATTCGTCACCGGACTGTGCTGAGTAGAGTTGACGTTCTGTTTCTTCCACCTCTGTCCGAAGGGCGCTGCGCCGATCCTCAAGGACACGACGCTGGGCGGCAATCCACTCAAGCGTCATCGCTTCTCCCGCCCTTCCCAGGACGGCAAGCAGACTGCGGAGTTCTGCGCTGACGGCGTTAAACTGTTTGTCTAGTTCGCGAATGCGAAGTTCGTTCTCGTAAAGCGTGTTGTCATACGCGCCACAGACGAGACGTCCGATTGCTTCGCGCAGGGTTGGAGGGTCGAACGGTTCGAATTTGAAGATGTGCTCCACAGGGCTGAGCTGGTCGGCGTATAGCAACCTGAGAACTTGGTGCATCGTGATGTTGCCGGAAACGTCGTTTCCGACTTCGGGCATCTTCAACAGGCGAAAGAGCGCCTGCGAAAAGCTCTCTTTGCTCTGAGCACGGCGATACGAATACCGACTCCACTCACTGCGAGGCGCCTTTAGTGCTTCTTCTAACGGTCCGCCGAAGATGTCCATGTGCTGGTTTGGGAGGTCGGATACAGGTCTTGAAAGTGTCGCTACATTCCCGTTTAGCGACGCCTCAAGAGTTACTCGGGTGCAAAGTAACGCCGTTTCGCTCCAATCGCTCAATTCACCTCCCAGCGCGTAGAACAGGAAGTTCAAGATCGTGGATTTTCCCGACGAGTTTTCACCGCGAATGATGTTTAGGCCCGGATGAAAGGTTTCGTCGTAGGCGGTGTGGCTATCCCGCTCAATGAGAAGACGGTTCACTTGGAGGGAAGGATCAAGCCGCATCGTAGAGATGCTCCATGAGTCCAGTTCTGTCCTTCAAGCCATCCGGTCCGAGTAGCTCGTATTCCGTCGCGAGCGCGCGGAGGAATTCTACGAGATCGCTCTGCGCCTCGTTAATTTCACTAACGCGACCTTGTAGATCGCTAGGCAGCGTCGCGAACGTCGCTAAGATACACCCGCGCTCATACTCCGGCAGATCAAACAATTCCTTCGACACGAGTGTGTCGAACGCGGCCGTTTGAATTGACTGCATGCGATTGAACAGTGTTCGATCGTCAGGTAGCTCGCCATATGGACGCTGTTCGGAGTATGCGGCGGCTAGCTTGCGGAATCGCCGATGCGTCGCCTTGAGGCGCATTGCGTCGAGGCGGAACGGAAACAACAAATAGAAATCGAGAATCCGCACGTGATCTTCGGGCAGCGCAGTCTCGGGCAGAACGTCCTGTCGAAGGCGCAACAGGCGCCACGCGGCATGGAACGGATCGAATGCGGGTTGGTAGGACAACTGGATCATTTGTGCCACCGCACAAAGCACTGCTCGGCCAGCCAATAAAACATGCCCATGGCGACGCCATGGTTGATCTTGAAAACAGAAGCGCCGCACTGACCCACGATCGGATCGACAATGCGGGCTGTGATTGCGTCATTTACTAGCGGGATTGGCGCGCTGCCGAGCAAGGGCAAGACCTGATAGGTGAACTCGTGCTCTGCACGCGCGAGCAGGTGCACGAAGATTTCCTGCGCAGATTGATACATCGACCATTTGTCGAGCAGCTTTACGAACTGCTCTTTTTTCTCGAGAGCGATGGGGGTCTCGTCTTCGCGCCCGCCAGCGATCAGCTTGGCCTCGAGACCAGCTACCTCGTCATGGCCCTTGTGGTCGTAGTAGTACAACAGGGCATCGATCATCGCCCGGCTTTGTTCGTTCTTGTCGATTTCCTCCTGAAGTTTAGACAGGAGTTCGTCGACAACTGGCATCGGCGCGATTGGCGCGATGTTGTTGTAAATGATCAGATCGCCGCCGACGACGTTGCCCGCAGCCTTCGCACCGCGCTGGTCGACCGTCACGTCCTTGCCCGTGCGACGTTTCATGGACGCGTGTTCTTATTGCCGCCGACGATATCGCCGCCAGCCTTGGCACCCGCCTGATCCACTATTTTCGCGCTGCCGGACGCTTGAGTCTTCCTTGTCAGCCGAAGCGTGAGCAAAGAACCCCCTGCGAGGCCGGCCAAGAAGCTTGCGATGTGAGTTAGGATTTCCACAGATTCGCCCCGAAACACAGCGGCGAACCTTACCACACATTCTGGGCTCGCGCCCAGGTTGTTTCAGTGGCCTAATCCTCGTCCACCACATCCACCAGGATGTCGCGTTTCCCCGCCGCGTTGGCTTCTGAGATGATGCCAGCCTTCTCCATCTTCTCGATCAGCGTGGCGGCGCGGTTGTAGCCGATCTGGAGGCGGCGCTGCAGGTAGCTCGTGCTCGCCTTGCGGTCGCGTTGGACGATCTCGACGGCGCGTTCGAACAGATCGTCGCCACCGCCGCCTTCGCCGTCGAACAATTCCGGATTGTCTTCGTCGCCGGCGTTCTCGTTCGGCTCTTGCGTGACGTCGGTGCGATATTGCGGCGCGCCTTGCTCTTTCAGCATGGCGACGACGCGTTCGACTTCGGCGTCGGTGACGAACGGTCCGTGCAGACGGCGGATGCGGCCGCCGCCGGCCATGAACAACAAGTCGCCCATGCCGAGCAATTGTTCGGCGCCTTGCTCGCCGAGGATGGTGCGCGAGTCGATCTTGCTGGTGACCTGGTAGGAGATGCGGGTCGGGAAGTTGGCCTTGATGGTGCCGGTGATGACGTCGACCGAGGGGCGTTGCGTCGCCATGATGACGTGGATGCCGGCGGCGCGCGCCATTTGCGCGAGACGCTGCACGGCGGCTTCGATTTCCTTGCCGGCCGTGATCATGAGATCGGCCATCTCGTCGATGACGACGACGATGTAGGGCATCGGCTCTAATGGGAGTTCACGCGTTTCGTAGATCGGCTCGCCTGAGGTCGGGTCGAAGCCCGCATGCACGGTGCGCTCGAGGCGCTCCCCGCGCTCCAGCGCGTCGCGGACGCGATCATTGTAGCCGGTGATGTTGCGCACGCCGAGCTTCGACATGCGGCGATAGCGATCCTCCATCTCGCGCACGGTCCACTTCAGCGCGACGACGGCTTTCTTCGGATCGGTAACGACCGGGTGGAGGAGGTGCGGGATGCCCTCGTAGACGCTGAGCTCCAGCATCTTCGGGTCGATCATGATGAAGCGGCACTCGTCCGGCGTGTGGCGGTAGAGCAGCGACAAGATCATGGCGTTGATGCCGACCGACTTGCCCGAGCCGGTGGTGCCGGCGATGAGCAGGTGAGGCATCTTGGTGAGGTCGGCGGCGAAGGGGTCGCC
>CADEDT010000140.1 GCA_902826145.1 uncultured Caulobacteraceae bacterium | reverse complement strand
CCGCACGTCTTGCTCATGGAATTGTTCACCGAACATGGCGCTGGCACGCTTATTCACTAAACGCGGCGCGCTCGTCGCGTGTGCAGCCGCCGCGTCCGTGGCGGCGCTTGCGTTTGCAAGCAACGCGGTCGCGCAACAACAACAGCGCGCGCCGAACGGCTGGCAAATCTGCAACGAAACAAGCTTCGTGCTCGAAGCCGCAACCGGCCGCCCTGAGGGGCGGAATATCCAGGTTCAAGGTTGGACGCGCCTGCGCCCAGGTGAGTGCCGTGTCGCCATCGGTGCCCCGCTCGCCCGCGGCACGCACTACCTCTACGCCCGCACCTCAACTGCCCACCGGGGCGGCCGCCGCCAATGGGCGGGCGATGCGCGGCTGTGCGTCGACCCCACGCGTCAGTTCTCTCTGGTGAACCCACCGCGCTGCACGGACACGTACGAAGAGCGCCGCTTCCGCCGCGTGCAAATCAACAAGCGCGATACCTGGCGCACCTCGTTCGCCGAGGCGACGCAATACACGCAGCCGCGCGCGCGCCAGCTTGGACTGCAGCGCTTGTTGGAAGACGCGGGCTACGATGTGCGAGAGGGCCGCCGTGGCGTTGATCCGCGCCGCATTGCTCAGGCCATCGCACAATTCCGCGCCAGCGCACGCCTCGCGCCATCAGCAACCGAAGATCAGCTCGTCGATGCGCTCGAAACCGCCGCGCGCCGCCGTGCTGGCCAAGTTGGCCTGACGCTCTGCAACCGCACACGCGGGCGCGTATGGACTGCCGTTGCGCGCCGTCGTGGCGAAGGCTGGGAAAGCCGCGGCTGGTGGGCGCTGTCGCCCGGTGGCTGCGTGCGCACGATCGACGAAGTACTGATCCAGGAAGTCTATTACGTGCACGCCTCGCTCGATTCCGCGAATGGCCCACGCTTCCTGGCTGCGGGCGGCGAGCCATTCTGCACAAGCCCCGCGCGCTTCGCGATCCTCGGTCGCGAGCAATGCGAAGGCCGCTACTACCAGACGACCTTGTTCACGCGCATCGGCGCGCGTGATCGCGATGGCTTGGTTGTTGACTTCGAAGATCGAGACTTCCTCGAAGCCGGGGTCGCGCCCCGCTCGCTGACGCCCGCCGCGGCCGATGCCGGCGACGCGCCCAGCGTCAACGCGCCTCGCCGGGGCTTGGAGCCCACAACGGCGCCGACGCAGGATCGCGGCAGCGGCGACTGATGCACTTCGCCCGCATCAAAACGTGGGTGTTCGATCTCGACAACACACTCTACCCCGCGCGCGCGCTCTACGACGAGATCGGCGATCGGATGACGAGCTACATCGCCCGCGCCACTGGCCTCGACATGGAAGGCGCGCTGAGCATTCGCGAGAAGTACTTCCATGAATACGGCGCAACGGTGGTTGGACTCGCCAAGCATCACGCTATCGACCCGCGCGATTTCCTGCTCGACGTGCATCTGGCCGATCACTCGGTACTCGCGCCCGATCCCGCGCTGCGCACGCTGATCGAGCGCCTGCCCGGCCGCCGGATTATCTTCACCAATGGCGGCGGCGGCCATGCGCAGCGTGTGCTTGATAGCCTGAAGCTCGACGGCCTGTTCGAAACAGTGTTCGACATCGAGGACGCCGAGCTCACGCCGAAGCCACAGCGCGAATGCTACGAGCGCCTCATGGCGCGATGCGATTTCGAGGCTTCCGGCGCTCTTTTGATCGAAGACACGCTGCGCAACCTCGAACCTGCGCACGAACTCGGCTTCGCAACGGCGCTTGTCGGACCAGTGCATCCCAGTCCCCGCCCACCTTACGTCGATCACTGGGCGCCGGACGTGAAGACGCTTCTGCGCTTGGCTTTGGGCGAAGAAACGCGCTAGCTCAGGCGCCATGGAACTCGAAGAAATCAAAGCTCACGTCGAGGCCGGTTGGGAAAACCGCGCCGAGCTCAAACCGAAATTGTTCGGCGACAAGATCGTCGAGGCCGTCCAGCGGTCGCTCGAATTGCTGGACCACGGTCAAGCCCGCGTCGCCACGCGAGATGCAAGCGGCGCCTGGATCACTCACGATTGGCTGAAGAAGGCGGTGCTGTTGTCGTTCCGTCTGTGGCCGAACGTTCAATTCAGCTACGGCCAATACGCGACGGCCCGGCTCGGCTACGACAAGGTGCCTTTGAAAACTGAGAACTGGGGCGGGGGCGATTTCGAGGAAGCGGGCTTCCGTATGGTTCCCGGCGCGGTCGTGCGCAGAGGCGCGTTCATCGGCAAGAACGTTGTGCTGATGCCGAGCTTCGTCAATATCGGCGCTTATGTCGATGAAGGCACGATGGTCGACACCTGGGCGACCGTCGGCTCTTGCGCGCAAATCGGCAAGAATGTGCACATCTCGGGCGGCGCCGGTATCGGCGGCGTGCTTGAGCCACTGCAAGCCAACCCGACCATCATCGAAGACGGCTGCTTCATTGGCGCGCGTTCGGAAGTAGCTGAAGGCGTGATCGTGCGCGAAGGCGCTGTGCTCGCCATGGGCACGTTCATTAGCCAATCGACCAAGATCGTCGATCGCGAAACGGGCGAGACGTTCCGTGGGGAGGTCCCGCCCTATTCCGTCGTCGTGCCCGGCGCCATGCCGCCGACCCACCAAGGCGGGCCGGCGCTGGCTTGCGTGGTGATCGTCAAACGCGTCGACGCGCAAACGCGCGCCAAGACCGGCGTCAACGAATTGCTGCGCGACTAACGGCCGGCGCGCAGCTCAACATTGATGGCGCTGCCATCGATGCCGGTTTGTTGCCACGTGTCGCCGACATTCTTGTCGGCCTGGATCGCGGTGCAACCCTGGTTGCCATTCGGATAGTTCATGCAGAGTTGGTCGCCCTGGATCGTGAACGTACCCGCCATCTGCGAACCGCCGGGCGCAACGCCGGTGAACGTGCCGTCAGCGTTGAAGTGGAAGAGCGTTTCAGCGCCGCCAGCAGCGGGCGTAACAACGATCGTGTTGCCATAGCTATTCTGCATCGTATCCGCGAACGCGGGCGCTGCGACGAGAGCGACGGCCATAGCCAGCGCGACTGCAAACTTCTTCATATGTTTTCCTCCACCAGTAGACCTCATCACGCCGGCGCGACTTTCGCAATCTGCACCGGCTTCGCATAACTCAGCCGCCGCCAGACCCACTCCAGCGGGCCCATGCTGAAACGCGACAGCCAAAGCGGCGACCAGATCAGCTGCAAAACCCAAACGCCAACAACGATGGCCCAGAGCGTCGGACGCTCGACTTCACCCCAGAGGCCAAAGCCACGAACCCCATAGAAGATCGTCGTCATGATCAGCGACTGAGCGATATAATTGCTGAACGCCATGCGGCCGACTGCTGCCAGCGGCTCCGTCAAGAAGCGCGCGCCGGCTTTGACCAGCAACACGAACAGGCTCGCATATCCGATCGACACGAAGATCGAGAGACCAGCGTTCGCCGCAACACCCGCGCCGAGCATGTGGATCGTATCAAAGCGCATGTTCCAGTTGATCAGCGCTTGATAGCCCACCAGCGCAAGCGACACAGCGCCAAGAAGCGCCATCACGACATAAAGCCAAACCGGGGCACGGGCGCTCAGGAAGCCAACCTTGAACAGCGCCATTCCGATCATCATCACCGAAGCGGTGCGCGGGATAAGGCCAAGAACCGCGTTCGGCGCGATGCTCAGCCAGGTCTCGATATTCTCTTGGATCGCGCTGACGATGCCGCCCTGATAGGCGGCTTGCATGCGCTCGAAGTCTGCCTGCGACACAGCGAAGACGGATTCGATCTGCTCAAGGATCGACCCAAGCTGATCCGCTGGGACGAGCGACATCAGCGGGCCATTCATCACCTGCATGCCGAACGAGAGCAGGTAGATGATGATGCCGACGATAAAGAGCGTGGCCGGTTTCCATGAGCGCACAAACAGGACCAAGAACCCGGTGAGCGCGTAGTGAAACAGAATATCGCCGTACCAGATCAGCAGCGCGTGGATGAGGCCGAAGATCATCAGCCAGAACATACGCCGCCGCAGGATGGCGCCACGCGATTTGTCGCTTCGCTCGCCGCCGACCATGTAGATGCTGGCGCCGAACAACATCGAGAACAGTGTGATGCACTTGAACTCGAAGAAGGTGTGCATCACCCACCACGACCACATCGTCTGGTCGTTGACGGCGAGCGGCTCCATCAGCGGGTTGAAGGCGTTCTGCCAAGGCGCGGCGAAATAAGCCGCGTTGACCGCGAGGATGCCCAGCAGCGCGAACCCGCGCATGACGTCGAGGCTCTTGATCCGGCTCTGTTCTTGAACTGGCGCGGCGTCGCTCATCTGGCCTCCCTCGGCGCCTCGGCTCTTTTGTCTGGTCTGCCCGATAGGCTAGACCACTGACCGATGGACGCCCGCACTCTTACCGACCCGATCCCCCTCGCCCAAGCCCTAATGCGACGGCCCTCCGTGACGCCCACGGAAGCGGGCGTGATGGACTTGGCGCAGCAAACGCTGGAGACGCTCGGCTTCCGTGTGCAGCGCCACAAATTTGGCTTGGTCGACAATCTCTATGCGCGCCTGGGCGCTGCCGCGCCGAATTTCTGCTTCGCGGGCCACCTCGACGTCGTGCCGCCGGGCGAAGGCTGGGCCAGCGATCCGTTCGCGGCGGAGATTCGTGACGGTTTGTTATACGGCCGCGGCGCGACCGACATGAAAACTGCCATCGCCGCCATGATCGCAGCGACGGAGAACTTCCTGCGCAACGGCGCGCCCAAAGGCTCGATCTCGTTTCTGTTGACCTGCGATGAGGAAGGCCCAGCGGTCGACGGCACCAAGCGCGTGTTAGAGGCGCTCGCGGAAGCGGGCGAGAAGATCGATCACTGCATTGTCGGCGAACCGACAAGCGAAACCCGCGTTGGCGACATCATCAAGAATGGCCGGCGCGGCAGCTTGAACGTTGTGCTGACCATCGAAGGCAAGCAGGGCCACGTCGCCTACCCGCACCGCGCACACAATCCGGTGACGCCGCTGATTGAAACGCTGGCCGCGCTAAAGGCGCGCCGACTGGACGATGGCGCCCCAGGCTTCGATGCATCGAACCTTGAAGTGACCACCGTGGATGTCGGCAACGTCGCGCACAACGTCATCGCACAACGCGCGACCGCGAAGCTCAACATCCGCTTCAACACCAACCACACCGCAGAAACCCTGCTCGCCTGGATCGATGAGACCGCAAAAGCCGCCGTCGCCAAAGCCCCAGGCACACGCTACTCGCGCACGATCAGCTCGCAGAGCCTCGCCTTCTACACCGACCCCGGCCCGTTCACGGATTTGATCCAAGAAGCCGTGAAAGAGTCCTTTGGCATTACACCGGAGCTCGCCACGACCGGCGGCACGTCCGACGCGCGCTTCTTCCGCCTCTATTGCCCCGTCGCCGAACTCGGCCTGCGCAACGAAACCGCGCATATGGTGGATGAACATTGCGCCGTCGAAGACGTGCGCACGCTCGCGCGTTGCTACGAAGCGGTGCTGAAGCGCTACTTCGCGTAGTCTACGCGGGTGAGGCAAAGGCCATCGGCCGGCGCTACCGGCCCACACTTGGTGCGGTCCTTGGCTGCGAGCGCACCGGCCACTTCCTCCGGCGTCATCTTCCCGAGACCAACTTCAACCAGGGTGCCGACCATTGAGCGCACCTGGCGATGCAGAAAGCTCTGCGCCACGAACGCAAACCGAACTTTGTCCGAGAGGCGCTCCGCCCTTGCTTGGTCGAGCGTCTTCACGGGGCTCTTCGCTTGGCAGTTCGCATCGCGAAACGTGGTGAAGTCGTGCTTGCCGATCAATTTCTCGGCGGCGCGGTTCATCGCAGCGACATCGAGCTCCAAGCCGATCCGCCATGCATGGCCACGCTCAAGCGTGAGTGGCGCACGGCGGTTGACGACGAGGTACAAATAAGACCGTCGCACGGCGTCGAAGCGCGCGTGAAAATCTGGCGTCACGGCCTCGGCATCGACCACAGCAACGGGATGCGGTCGCAAATGCGCGTTCAGCGCCTCGGCGAGCTTCCAAGGCTCAAACGGCTTCTCGATGTCGACGTGCGCAACCTGCCCCGTCGCGTGCACGCCAGAATCTGTGCGTCCCGCGCCAATCACGTCACCGCGCACGCCGGTTAGTTTCTCTACCGCGTCCTCCAGCGCACCTTGCACGCTCGGCGCATCGGGCAAGCGTTGCCAGCCCTGAAACGGGCCGCCGTCATATTCGATCGTGAGCTTATAGCGCATGCGCTCCTACGAGCGCCGGTATTCCAGCATCTGGCACGCGCGGGAATCGCCCGCGCCAGGCGCACCGCCTGTGATGCCGAGCACCTTGATCGCGCTGTCGCCAGGCGCCGAGGGCTCCCACACCACGACATGCGTCGGCGTGCCTTCGCTGCACAGTCCCGGCGAACCCGCAGCTTCCGTCACGCGATAGACCAGTACTTGCGGCTCCTCCACCGGGATCGCGAGCAATGCGCGCAGCGTTTGCCCGCCCACTTGCGTCGCTGGTGAGATGGCGCCGGTGACGGCGGCGTTGACGTTCAGGCCATTGCCACCGCGCAGCGAGAGGCGCTCCTGAATATCGGCGTCCGCTGCATCGGGAAGCTCCTGTGTCACCGACACCGAAAGTTCGGCCGCGACCGCGCGCGCCGCATCGTTCGCGGCGGCATAGACGCGCGAAGGCTCGCTCGCCGGCGCCGGTGCATCGAGCTGCGGCCCTTGTTCGGCGGCGTTTTCCCCGGCGTTCTGCTGATTGCAGCCAGCCAAAGCCAGCGCCAGAGCAACGAAAGCGATACGAAGCTTCATGTTTATCCCTCGTCGCCTTCTTAGCTGCCCGCGAGTTTTGGCTCAAGCAAGGCGCGCGCCCGTAGGAACGGGCTGACCACGCAGAAAAGCCTCTGCCGCAAGCGGTCCGCGCCCTTCACGCTGAACTGTGAGCAAACGCACCGCCCCCTCGCCACAGGCGACGAGAAGATTGTCATCCAACGCCTCGCCCGGCGCGCCAACGCCTTGACCGAGGCGCGAATGCAACGCCTTCACTCGCACGCCGTCCAGCTCAAACCAAGCTCCCGGTGTTGGCGAAAGCCCACGGATCTGAAAATCGATCTCACGCGCAGGCTTAGACCAATCGATGCGCGCGTCAGCGGGCGTGATCTTGTGCGCGTAGGTGACGCCTTCCTCGCTTTGTGGCGTTTCTCTCGTTTCTCCACGCTCCAGCTTATCCAGCGTGTCGCGCATAAGTCGCGCGCCGAGTAGCGACAATCGATCGTGCAAAGTCGAGGTATTGTCTTCGAATTCTATAGGCGTCTCGACTGACGCGAGAACGGGCCCGGTATCGAGCCCTTCCTCCATCCGCATCACTTGCACCCCGGTGACGCGATCGCCCGCCATGACGGCGCGCTGGATGGGCGCCGCGCCGCGCCAACGCGGCAGCAATGAGCCGTGCAGATTGAGCGCGCCATGCTTCGGTGCGTCGAGAATGATTTTCGGCAGAATGAGTCCGTAAGCGACAACGATCGCCAGATCGAGATTGAGCGCGGCAAACGCCGCTTGTTCGTCCGCCTTCTTCAGGCTCTTCGGCGTGCGAACCTCAATGCCGCGCGCAGCCGCGAGGGCGTGCACTGGCGTCGGCCGCTCCTGCTTGCCGCGGCCGGCAGGACGCGGCGGTTGCGAATAGACACACGCAACGTCGTGGCCCGCGTCGATCAACGCTTCGAGCGTCGGCAACGCAAACGTCGGCGAACCCATGAAGGCGAGGCGAAAGGGCATTCGTCGCGACATGCCTGATTTCGCAGCATTTACGCAACCGAAAGCGGGAACTTCCCCGGCGCGTCACCGGTTTTTCCGTCATGACGGCAGATGCTTGCCCCACGACGACGACGCCCGCCGCCGGCCCGCTCTCGCTGACGCCGTCGCAATGGTGGTGCGTCGTCAAAGGCGTCGCCGCGACGGCGGAACGCGCCAACCTGGCGCTCATCTCCGCCGGCGTTGCGTTCTTCGGCTTGATGGCGGTGATCCCAGGGATCGCCGCCGTCGTTGCCTTCGTCGGCATCTTTGGGGAGCCGGCTTGGATCGGCCAGCAAATCCAAGCGCTCGGCGGCGTCGCGCCGGACGCCGTCGTCAGCATCATCCACCAGCAGGTCGTCTACCTGCTCGGCACGCGCAGCGAGACGCTCGCGCTCGGCGCGCTGTTCAACTTGCTGCTAGCGCTTTGGAGCGCCGTACAGGGCACGCGCTGGGTGCTGATGGCGCTCACCGCCGTCAACCGCCGCGCCGAAAAACGCCGCGCGCTCGGGCGCTACATCGCCGCCGGCGTGTTCACGCTCTATGGGCTCGGGCTGAGTGTGTTCGCGGTCGTGTTGATGGGCGTCGCGCCGGTGCTGCTGACGTTAATCCGTGTCGAAAGCGGCGCGGACGTGCTCTTGCTCGCGCTGCGTTGGCCTGTGCTCGGCGGCGCGGCTGTTGCGGTGACGCTCATTCTCTATCGGTGGGGCCCACGCCGCCGTCCGCCGCCGTGGCGCTGGCTCTGGCCTGGCGCAGTGGTTACGCCGATGCTTTGGCTCATCGCCTCAAGCGCACTCACTTTTGCGCTGCGCGAATTTCCAGGATTTGGCGCAGCCTACGGCTCGCTCGCGAGCGTCGTGGCGCTGTTACTTTGGCTTTATGTTACGGCGCTGGTTTTTCTGCTCGGCGGCGCGCTCAACGCGGAGCTGGAATTTTTCGCCCAGGGGAAACCAGCTGCGCCAGTCTCCGCCGGTGAAACTATCGAACCGCGTATCGCACCCGATGGCAGCCAGAAGCAGGTCGCCTCGCGCTAGCGTCGCGTTTTAGAGGCGGTGTTCCTTGTTTTCCTCGGCGAGCTTGCGCGCCTTCTTCAGCTTCGTCAGCGCCTTTTCCTTTTTGAG
>CADEDT010000139.1 GCA_902826145.1 uncultured Caulobacteraceae bacterium | reverse complement strand
TCAGACTTCTTCCGTCAGCAGACGGCGTGCTTCCTGCGAGTTGATGGTGTCGAGCGCGATGCCACAGCCCTTCACGACGCAGCGCAGCGGATCGTCCGCCACCGACACGCGGATGGAGATACGTTCCTGCAGAACCGTGTCGAGATTGCGGAGCAGCGCGCCGCCGCCAGTCATCATCAGGCCGTGGTCGTAGATATCCGCAGCCAGTTCCGGCGGCATTTGTTCAAACGCTTGGCGCACCGCATCGACGATGCGCGTGACGGGCTCAGCGAGCGCGTCGGCGACCATCGCTTCGGTGACGGTGATTTCCTTCGGCACGCCCGAGAGATTGTCGCGGCCCTTGATCGGCAGCGACATGCCCTGCCCGTGGTCCGGCGCTTTGGCGGTGCCGATTTCCTTCTTGATACGCTCGGCGGTTGAGTCGCCGATCATCAGGTTTTCCTGACGGCGCAGGTATTGGATGATGGCTTCATCCATCTTGTCGCCGGCTTCGCGGAGCGAGCGCGACCAGACGAGACCGCCGAGCGAAAGCACGGCGATTTCGGTGGTGCCGCCGCCGATGTCGACGACCATGCAGCCTGAAGGATCGTCGATCTGCAGGCCGGCGCCGAGTGCTGCGGCCACAGGCTCTTCGATCAGCTTCACGCGGCGCGCGCCGGAGGCTTGCGCGGATTCCAGAATGGTGCGGCGCTCAACCGGCGTGGCGCCCGTCGGCACGCAGATGACGATCTGCGGCGAGATCAGCGCGGGACGCGGCAGCACCTTGCGGATGAATTGTTTGATCATCTCCTCGGCCACGTCGAAGTCGGCGATGACGCCGTCGCGCAGCGGGCGGATGACTTCCATGTTGCGGTGGGTCTTGCCGAGCATTGTCTTGGCTTCGGCGCCAACCGCGTAGACGACCTTGCGGCCGCCTTCGTTGACGTACGCAACAACCGACGGTTCATCGAGAACGATGCCGCGGCCTTTGACGTGGATCAGCGTGTTCGCAGTGCCGAGATCGATCGCAAGATCTGGCGCAACTAGACCGAACATATTGCCGAGCATTCTGTGACAACCCTCGCCGCCGAATCAGACCCTTTGTTGGGCTTAACGCGGCATTCTTAACAATCTGGAAGGCGCCCGCATGAAGGCGGGCCAAGGGCGTTGGGGGCTTGTGCGGGAACCTTTTGCGCAGGTCCGCGCGCATGCCGACCGACCGCCCCCGTTCGCCGACGGAATGGACTTGCCGTGATTGCGCCCGGGGATGCAAGGGGCGGACCGCAGAGCGCCGTTCCGTTGCCGCAATTGTTCTGAAAGACACATAACGCAGCCGACTGGCGGGCGCGCTTGCGGGTGGCGGTGCGGCGCCCGATTATTACGGTGGGACAACCCTGAAACGGGCGGGGAAAAGCTTGGTCGGCAAGGCGTTGAGGTTCTTGGCGGCGGCGCTGTTCGTGGCGCTCGCAGGCCCTGCAGCGGCGCAGACCAGCGTCGACGAAGCCGCGCACGGCATCGTGCGCGTCGTCGTCATTGTGCAGACCAGCGAAGGCCGGATGCTTTATGGCTCCGGCTCGGGCTTCGTGGTCGCGCCGAACCTTGTGGTGACCAATGCACACGTGGTCGCCCCTGCACGGCAACGCTCGGAATATGAACTCGCGATTGTGCCGCCCGAAGGCGATGGGCTGATCCCGGCCCGCATCGTCCGTTACTCACCGATGTCGGAATTGGCGCTACTCGAATTCAGCAGCGGGCCTGACCTGCCGGCGCTGACGATATCCACAGTCGAGCCCAGTCCAGGCGATGGCGTCATCGCGCTGGGCTATCCGGACGTGGATTATCAGGGCGCAACGGGCGCCGACCTGCTGCGCCCGGCGCCGGCGTCGCGGACGTCCGGTGAGATTTCCTCGCTGCGCGACACCGCGCCCACGGGCGAGCCTATCCCCTCCATCAACCACCAAGCGGTGATTTCGTCCGGCTCGTCGGGCGGGCCGCTGCTGGACGAGTGCGGCCGGGTGATCGGCGTGAATTCCTGGCACGTTTCCGGATCGGACACGCGCGAGACGCGGGGCGTCTCGACGCGCGCGGGACAGCTGCTCGAATTTCTCGATGAGGCCGGCGTCACGCCGACTTTGAACGACGAACGTTGCCTCTCCTTCGCGGAACGCATCGAAGCGGAGCGCGCGGAAACAATTGGCGCGCTGCAGACGCAGAACGAAGAACTGGCGAGCAAGCTTGAGACGGCGGACCGGCTGACACGGATTGCTGTGGTGATCTTGATTGCAGGCACGCTGGCGCTGTTCGTGGCGGTGTGCGTGCTGGGCATGGTGGTGCTGTCGCGACGGCGCGGCGCGCAGCATCATGAAGCGCCGGCCAATAACGGCCATACGCGGGTGCAGACGCAGGTTGGCTCGCCTGAGCCGTTTGAAGCGCCAGCGCGGCGGCGGGTTGGCGTGGTGGCGATCGTCGCGGGCGCGGCGGTTGCTGCCGTGCTGATCGTAAGCGCGGGGATCGCGCTGTTGCGGGCGCAGGGCGGGACCACCGCCGCAATTCCGGACGCGCCGGAATTCAGCGGCTCCATATCGTGCACACTCGACCGCGAAGCGAGCGTCGGCGCGCAAGGCGTTGCGGACATGAGCTTCACGGCGAGTGGCCAATTGTGCGTCAACGAACGCACGCTTTATGCGCCGCTTGGCGACGACACGCCGCGCTATCGGCGCGTGATCGTGCTGGGCGAAGCGCGGGTGATGGATGTGCTGACCATCGATCCATCCACCGGCGAATTCCGCCGCGAACGCTACCCACTCAACGACGACGACTTCGCGGCGGCGAACCAAGCCGTTGCGGAAAGCGGCGCGGGACGCGGTTGCACTGGTGACTCCGGCGCGGTCGCGCGGCGCAATGAGACACTGATGCGCTTTGCGCAGGGCACGCCACGGCAGCGCCTGGTGTGGCGCTGCGAGGCGCGAAGGTAGCCCTTCCCGTAGCCACACAGCCAGCATTCAAAGTATCGTCATCCCGGACGCGCGGAGCGCGATCCGGGACCCAGAAACAGCAAGCACTGCGCTCTGCGACTTCTGGGTCCCGGCAGTTCGAGGAACAGATCGCGCCAGGTCGGATTGTCGCTCTCGATCAGTTTGAGCTTCCATTCGCGGCGCCAGCGTTTGATCTGCTTTTCGCGCTTTATCGCCTCAACCATCAGATGATGCTGCTCATACCAAACTAGTGTCTTGCAACCATACTTCTGCGTGAAGTCTGGAATCTGCCCTTCGCGATGCAGTTGGATTCGCGAGATCAAGTCGCTCGTCACACCAGTGTAAAGCGTGCCGTTTCGTTTGCTCGCAAGAATGTAGACGGCGACGAACTGGTAACGCGTCATCAGACCTAGTTTGCTGCTGCTCCGTCATAAACGACCCGCCACACGATATTCCCCGCGTCATCCGCCACGAGCAGCGCGCCGGTGCGGTCGGCGGCGACGCCTACGGGACGGCCGTAGGCCTTGTTTTCAGCGTTGAGGAAGCCGGCGAGAAAGTCCTGCGCGTCGCCGGATGGGCGGCCGTTCGCAAAAGGCACGTAGGCGACGCGATAGCCGACGAGTTCGCGGCGATTCCATGAGCCGTGTTGGCCGACGAATGCGCCGCCGCGATATTGCTCCGGCAGCGCCGTGCCCGTGTAGAACATCAAACCAAGCGAAGCCGTGTGTGCGCCGAGCGCGAAATCAGGCGTGAGCGCGGTGGCAACGAGATCAGGACGTTGGGGTTTGACGCGCTCGTCGATAGTGCGGCCCCAGTAGGAATACGGCCAGCCGTAGAAGCCGCCGTCGCGCACGCTGGTCATGTAATCGGGTACGAGATTGTCGCCGAGCATGTCGCGTTCGTTGACCGCGACCCAAAGTGCGTTCGTTGTCGGCTCCCAGCCCAGGCCAACGGGATTGCGCAGGCCAGACGCGAAAATGCGCGCTTCGCCGCTGGCGACATCGTATTCCCAGATCGCGGCGCGGCCTTCCTCCGCCTCGATGCCGTGATCGGCGATGTTCGATGCGGAGCCGACAGCTACGTAGATCTTTGTGCCATCGGCGCTGGCGATGAGGTTGCGCGTCCAGTGGCCGTTGTCGCCATCGCGATGCGGCAGGCGCAGCACTTCTTCCGGTTGGCCGGGGGCGCGCACGGAGTTCGGCGTGTAGCGGACGCGGACGACGGCGTCGGTGTTGCCGACATAGAGATACTCGCCGACGAGCACGATGCCGAACGGCTGGTTCAGATTCTCCGCGAAGACGTGGCGCGCATCGACGTCACCATCACCATCGCTGTCACGCAACAGCGTGATGCGATCGGCGCTTTCGCCGAGCGCGCCGCCGCGGCGCTGCACGGAGTTGCGTATCCAACCAACAATGCCGCCGCCTGATTGCGCCTTGGTCGAGCTTTCGGCGACGAGCACGTCGCCATTCGGCAAGAGATAGAGTTGGCGGGGGTGATCTAGGTTTTCGGCGAAACGCGTAACAGTGAAGCCGTCGGGCGCGGTTGGCGTGGCGCCATCGGGCCAGCCGATCACTTCAGCGGTGTTGATCGTTGGCAGCAGACCGCCCTGCGGTTCGGGCAATTGCGGTTCGGCGCCGTAGCCATGCTCAGCCGGCGGCGCGGCTTGACCGCACGCGGCCAGCGCGACAAGCGCGGCGAAGACGAGCTTCTTCATGACACCGAGAGACTAGCGCTAATCGGCGCTCACGTCTTTCGTCATGTGATGGGCGCCGTGACGTGAGCGACGAGTTCTGCTCAACTTTTTCGCACAAGCCGGCGAACTATGAGCGCAATTACAACCCAGACTATAATTGCGAGAACTGCCATCACAAGCGCTGCGAGGAATTCGCCCTGCAGCGCGTCGAGAATAGAATCGCCAGCAAACGCGACGAGCACAGTTTTCGGCAAGCTTCCGATCGCGAGGCCTAAGATGAAGGCCCAGAAGTTCACGCGCGCGGCGCCGAACGCCATGTTGACGACGACGAACGGCGCCGTTGGTACGAAACGTACAATGAGGCTGGCGAGAAAACCGTTCTTGCCCATGAAGCGCGTGAAGCGCCCGCCTGTTGCGCCACCGAAGCGCTTTTGGGTTTGCGCGCTTGTGAGGCGGCCGGTGAAGTATGTTGCGGCGCCAGAGACAATGGTGGCGGCCCAGGCGTTCCAGAAGCCCTGCTCCGGCCCGAACGCGACAACGCAGGCGCCAATCAACACGATCTGCGGCGCGCCAACATAAGCGGTTAGCGTGAAGACGAGGATGGTGGCGATGAGACCCCAATGGCCGCGATTGGCTTGGCCAAGTGTGGAGTCGATGAAGGCTTCGATCTGATCGCCGTAGTAGAAGCGGCCGACAATCAGCAGCGCCAATACGAAGATGACGCTGACGGCCGAGATTATGACGGCGCGCCAGGCGCGGGCGTCCATGTTGTTGACGAAGTCATCGAAGCGCGCGCGCAGGCCGGTAGGCCTGGGCTCTTCCTGAGGTTCAGGTTGGGCGGCGTCTTCGCTCATCGGCCCGCCCTGTCGCGCGGCGGGCCGTTTGGGTCAAGCAATCAAGCCCGCTGCGGGCGGCGGCCTAGCAGCGCGGAGAGGTCGAAGGCATGGGCTGCGGCAGCTTTGCGCTTTGGTTTCGCGAGCTTGGCCTGCGGAATTTCCATGTCGTTCATGCGCGGCTTCAAGCCACGGATGAGGTCTTCCTCGATGCGGCGGCGGTCCACCTCGTCACGGATCGGGCCGAGCACGTAGCGCTCGGTTGCGCCGTAATACCAATAGGCGCGGCCCCATTTCTCGTGGCCCATCAGGCGCGAGCGGAGGTCGGCAGCTTTGCCGACATAGAGTGGTTCCAACAAGAACGCCCAGCGGCGGCGGACGAAAACATAAATCCCGCCAACGCCCTCGGGCGGCAGGCCCTGTTTGGTCAGAACGCATTTGAAACGATAGCGGCGGCGGCTCTCGCCACTCCAGGAATGCGGTCCGAAGAAGAGCATGGGCGTCTCCCAGTTGAGCGGCGACGCTCGGCCTCGAATCGTAAATGCGCCGTTAAGACATTGAGCGCGGCCCCAAAGCGGCGCAAATTTCGGCGCATGGCGCCCGAGACCCTCCCCGCTCTTTCTATGCGCGACCGGCGTAGTGATCCCGCAGGGTTCGCCACGGCGATGGGTGAGAGCTACGAACGTTTCGGTTTCGCCATTGTTCGCGACCACGGATTGGACACGAGCGCGATCGAGAGAGCGCTCGCAGGGACCAAGGATTTCTTCGCACTGCCAGAGGCCGCGAAGCGCCGCTATCATATCGCCGGCGGCGGCGGACAACGTGCTTACACGCCGTTCGGTGTTGAGGCGGCGAAAGGCGCAGACAAAGTCGATCTGAAAGAGTTCTGGCATGTCGGGCGCGAGCTCGGCGACGGCCACCGCTATCGCAAGTACATGCCGCGCAACGTGTGGCCCGCTGAGATCGCGACGTTTCGTGAAGACGTGTACGGGCTCTATGCGGCGCTTGATGCTCTTGGGCTGGAGTTGCTGGAGTCGATTGCGCAGTTCTTGGAGCTGCCGAGCCACTTCTTCCGCGAACCGGTGCGGGATGGAAACTCGGTGCTGCGGCTCTTGCACTATCCGCCAACGCCGCCGCAGCCCGAAGGCGTGCGCGCCGAGGCGCACGAGGACATCAACGTTATCACGCTGCTGCTTGGCGCAGAGGAAGCCGGGCTGCAGCTGCTGACGCGTGAAGGTGCGTGGCTAGACGTGAACCCACCCGAGGGCGCGCTGGTCGTAAATGTCGGCGACATGCTTCAGCGACTGACAAACCACCGGTTGCGGTCGACCACACACCGCGTCGTGAATCCGGCGGCCGAGCGCGCGCACCTGCCGCGCTTCTCCATCCCCTTCTTCCTGCACTTCGCACCGGATTTTCTGATCGAGACATTGCCGAGCTGCGTCAGCGGGGAGAACCCGAACCGCTACCCCGAGCCGATCACGGCGCAGGACTTCTTGTACGAGAGGTTGCGGGAGATCCGGCTGGCCTGAGCGCCCTAGCAGCCTGAGCTATCGCTGGGGACCTGTGTCGGTTCGGTGACGCGCTCGGGAGGCTCTGACGCCAGATGCCCCTCCTGGGGTGGGTCGCCTTGTCCCCAAACGGGTGATACAGCAGAATTTGTGCGGGTGTTTAACTGACGGGGGGAGATTTTTTCATGCCTAACCTTATTCGGCGCTTCGATTGGCAATCCGATACCAGCGAAACGCGCCACGCTGACACCTTGGCCGATGGCGGGCCCTCGACCTGGCAGGCGCTTGTCGATGACCAAAAGACAATCGGCGGCGACACCATTCCCGGCAACACCACCACGACGCAAACGGTCACCATTGGCGGTTCGAACACGGGCTACATCAATTTCGCCGGCGACCGCGATTGGTTCAGCGTCAGCTTGGTGGCCGGCCAAACCTACACGTTCACGCTTGGTGGCGGCACGCTCACCGACACTTACCTCTACCTGTACAACTCCTCCGGCGTGCTGCTCGACTTCAACGATGACGTCAATTACCCGAGCGACACGACTTCGGCGCTCACCTTCACGGCGACTTCGACGGGCACCTATTATCTCGGCGCAGGCGCCTACAATGACAGCTTGACCGGCAGCTACACGATAACAGCCGCGATAGCGCCGCCCCAGTCCCCGCTGGATTCGATCAATTGGGAACAGACGATGTTCACCAATAACATCCAGGTGTACTTCGCGACGACGGCCGACGGCACTTTCAACGGCGAGACCATCCTGCGCAACTGGACGGCGGCTGAGATTAGCGCTGCCATGAATGCGCTCTCCACGTTCTCAACCTTCTTGCCATTCACCTTCTCGCAGGTGTTCGACGACGTGGGCGCCGAGGTGGTGTTGAGTCTCACTGATCTCGGCGGCAGCGCACTGGGCTATTTCGAGGTCGGCACGCCGTACGGCTTCTTCGACCCTGCCGCGACCGGCTGGGATACGACGGGCCTGATGCAAGGCGGGTACGGCTTTGTCACGCTCATCCACGAACTCGGCCACGGCTTCGGCTTGGCGCACCCCCACGACAATGGCGGCGGCAGCACGATCATGCCGGGCGTAACCAGTCCGTTCAATTCGTACGGCACACACGGCCTGAACCAAGGCGTGTGGACGATGATGTCGTACAATGACGGCTGGCCGACCGGGCCACTGCCACAGCCCTCAACGGCAGGCTTGGGCTGGGAAGGCACGCCGATGGCGCTCGACATCGCCATGCTGCAGTTGTTCTACGGCGCCAACACGACCTACCATACCGGCGCCGACACCTACGCGCTCAGCGGCGCCACGAGCATGTTCAGCTGCATCTGGGATGCGGGCGGTTCCGACACGATCTCGTTCGGCGGCGTGGCGGCATGTAACATCGATCTGCGCGCGGCGACGCTGCTGTACGAAACGGGCGGCGCGGGCTGGGTGTCGTATGTCACCGGCGTGAGCGGCGGGTTCACGATCGCCAACGGCGTCGTGATCGAGAACGCCACTGGCGGCTCGGGTAACGACAATCTGGTCGGCAATTCGTCGGCCAATACACTGAATGGCGGCGCAGGCGCCGACACGATGGCCGGGCGCGAAGGCAACGACACGTACGTTGTCGACAATGCAGGCGACGCAATCACGGAAAATTCCGGCGAAGGCACGGATACCGTGCAGTCCTCCATCACCTACACGCTGGGGGCCAACGTCGAGAACTTGACGCTTACCGGCTCAGCCAATCTGAACGGCACCGGCAACACACTCGCCAACGCCATCACCGGCAATAGCGGCAACAACGTCATTGACGGCGGCACGGGCGCCGACGCGATGGCCGGTGGCGGCGGCAACGATACGTACGTCGTCGACAACGCCAGCGACACAGTGACGGAAGGCGCGAGCGCCGGAACGGATCTGGTGCAATCGAGCGTGACGTTCACTCTTACCGCAAACG
>CADEDT010000138.1 GCA_902826145.1 uncultured Caulobacteraceae bacterium | reverse complement strand
CTTCCAGCCAAGCTCTCGTCTCGGTCCGGAACGCTTCCAAATCTTGTGTCATCGCGCGTTTCCTCGCGCGCGGCTTAGCACCGTACAGAGGTGTACGTCACCATCACGTTCGGTAAGCTTAGTTGGAAGCGGTGGCCTCAAGCCCTTCGGGCTGGCCGACGACGACGAATGTGAAGTCTTCCGGATCGAACAGGCGGCGAATAACACGGTTCACGTCTTCGAGCGTGACAGCGCGGATCAAGTCATTGCGACGGTTGATATAGTCGATGGGCCGGCCGGCCGTTTGATAGCCATGCACAACGCCCGCAATCTTCGAGTTGGAATCGAGATCAAGCGCGAACGAGCCGGTGAGATAGGTGATAGCGTCGTTTACCTCGGCTTGCGTCGCACCGTCGCGATAAAGCCGCGCCATCTCCGCGCGTGTCACTTCGATAGCTTGGCGGACGTCGCCGTTTTCCGTTTGCGCCGAGCCGCGGATGCCGGCGGAGTGCTCGCGCACCGACGGACCAGTGCCGATGCCATAGACCAAGCCGCGCTGTTCGCGGACTTGATCCATCAGGCGCGACGAGAACCCGCCACCGCCCAGGATGTAGTTGGCGACCGCAAGCGGGATCCAATCCGGATCCTCATCCTGAATGCCGGGGCCGACGAATAGCACCAGACTTTGCGGCTGCGGCAGCGTGCGCACGATCAGCGGCGTCGCCGGCGAGAGTGTTGCATCCGGCGGCTCTGGCGGCGCGGCGCCTTGCGGCAGCGCGCCAAAGATGGAGTCGATAGCGCGGCCAGCGTCGGCGGCGTTGATGTCGCCGACGATAGTGATCTGCATGGTCGTGCGATTGAAAAGCGCCGCTCGCCGTTCTTGCAGCGCCGCGCGATTGATCGCCTCTACGCCTTCGCGCGAGGTGCGGCGCGCATAGGGGTGGGTCGGATAAAGCGCTTGGTCGAGCGCGAGATTGGCGATGTAGCCTGGATTGGTCTCGCGCGTGCGGATGCCTACCAACATCTGCCGCTTGATCCGCGCCAGCGGCTCAGCATCGAAGCGCGGTTCATGCAGCGCGAGGCGCGCCATTTCGACGGCGGCGTCGCGGTTCTCGCTGAGCGTGGTTAGCGTCATGCCGACGCCGTCCCAGCCTGCGCCGAACCCGAGCGACATGTTCAAATCTTGGAGCCGCTCCTTATAAGAGTTGGCGTTCAGCGAGCCCGCGCCCTCGGTGAGCATGTCCGTCATCACGCCGGTAACGCCGATTGTGTTCGCCGGCTCGATCGCTGAACCGCCACGCCAATAGGCGCGCATCACGATCATCGGCACGGTGGAGTCGGAGACCAACCAAGCTTCGATACCACTAGGCGACGTAATGCGTTCAACGTCCACGTCGTGCCGCGAAGCACTGCTTTCGGCTCGCTGCTGCGCATACGCGGGCGCGAACGACGCAAGCGCCAGACCGAGGGCGATTGCTAACGCCCTCACCGCCCTTCCTCCGGCAAGAGCCAACCGGTGACCGACGCGTCGATGTCCAGCGTATCGCGCGCCATCGTCATCACCTCATCGCGCGTCACGGCTTCGATATCGCGCGGCCAATTCACGACATCGTCGATGCTTTCGCCTTGCGCGAGCGAAGCGCCATACATGTTGGCCAAGCTCTCCTGGCTGTCGCGGGTGTAGACGGCGTTTGCAGACAGCGAGTTTTTGGCGCGTGTGAGTTCAGGTTCAGTCGGTCCGTCACGCAGGTAAGCCGCGATCACCGCGTCCGCCGCCGCCTCCACCTGCTCCAACGTGACGCCTTCCACAGGCGTCGCCCACACGGAAACGCTGCCGCCACCGAGGCCAGATGTGCTGGAGCTAGCGCCGGCGCTCACGGCGATACGCTGCTCTTCGACGAGCGCGCGATAAAGGCGGCTCGTCTCCGAACCTCCTAGGATTTCGATGGCGACATCGAGTGCGTGCGCTTGGCGCCCGGTGTCTGTGCCGTAGCTGATCGCGCGGTAGAGGCGCGAGAACGAAGGCTGACGCACCTTCTGATCGCTATGGGTCACGCGCATCGGGCCGACATTCGGCGGATCGCGCGTCCAGGTGCGCGCGGGCAAATTCTGAGTTGGCCGCAAACGGCCATAGTAACGCTCAGCGAGCGGACGCAGCTCGGCCGCGTCGACATCGCCTGCAACGACGAGGATCGCGTTGTTTGGCGCGTACCAAGTTTCGTAGAACGCCAGCGCGCGCTCGCGATCAAGCGATTGGATCTCGTGCAGCCAGCCGATCACGGGTGTGCCGTAAGGGTGATGCGGCCAGAGCATCGCGCGCATGCGCTCGCCCAGCACCGCGCCCGGGCTGTTGTCGACGCGCTGTCGGCGCTCTTCAACGATCACGTCGCGCTCAGAATTGAAGGTCTCGTCCGAAAACCGCAGATTGCGCATGCGGTCGGCTTCCATGCGCATGACCAGTTCTAGCCGGTCGCGCGCGATGCGCTCGTAATAGGCCGTGTAGTCCCAGTTGGTGAATGCGTTGTCCTCGCCGCCGTTGCGCGCGACGGTTCTTGAGAACTCACCCGGCGCGATCTGGCGCGTGCCCTTGAACATCAGGTGTTCGAAGAAGTGCGCAATGCCGGAATAGCCGCGCGGCTCATCAGCGGCGCCGACGCGATACCAAACCATGTGCGTGACGACAGGCGCGCGGCGGTCGGTGATGACGACAACTTGGAGCCCGTTGCGGAGCGTGAAGGTCTCAGGCCGCGCGAACTCGCGCGCGTGCGCCGAAGCGGTCAGCGCCAGCAACGCCAAGCATGCAGAGATGAAACGCTTGCCCACCCAGCCGTTCAGATTCAGGTGCCCGGCAGTCTGACGCGACCGCGTTCACGCTGAATGACGACCGGTGCACCACCAGTGGCGCGACGGATCGATTCTTCGTCTTCCAAACGGCGCGCTTCTGCTTCCGGGGTCGTTGGCGTCGAAACCGCCGTTCCGCCTTCGAAGGCGAGCACGCTGTTGGAGAAGCCCTCGCTGCGGCGAACGACACCTTGCTCTTCGAAGTCGATCGTGTCGCGAACGCCGTCGTTCGACGCTGTTGCGCCAGCGGCGGAAACGAACGCACGTTCGCCTTGGCTCGCGTTGGCGCCGACGTTCTCACCGAACAGCGCCGCTTGCGCATTGGTCGCCGGATCGTTTTCTTGCGGGCGTGCTTCACCCGGCCGCGGCGGACGAAGATTGTAATCAGGCGGCAGCGTCAGCGGCGCTTGCGTCATCACCCGGAACTCGTCCGGCGTCGTCTTCGATGCGCCGATAGCGCGCGAGAAGCTCGCACAACCCGTAGCCGCGGTCGCGGCAGCGAGGATCGCCACCAGAGCCAATGGTTTGGACAACGTCCGCCTCCCTCAAATCTCTTGGCTCGGGTTCTAGCTGAGCCGCGCCGCTCCCGCCAAGCCGGACTGCAGCAAAGACGCTTCGGCCCGCAGTTTGACCGTTGTGGGGCGAATCTGCCCCAGATTCAGTTGCCCGAACCGCCGGTCCCGTTCCGGTTGCGGCCCAACCACGCCTTGAACTGGCTCCAGCCGGTACCCTTGCCGGGCTCGCTCTCGGCGAAGAACACCATGTCGATGGCCAGCAGGATCGCCCCGCAGGTGATCGCGGCGTCGGCCACGTTGAACACCCAGGGAAACCAAAGGCCGTTGAAGTCCAGGAAGTCGGCCACGGCCCCGAAACGAATGCGGTCGACCACGTTGCCGAGGGCGCCGCCGATGACGAGGCCGAGCGCAATGGCCGTAGGCTTGCGCTCCGCGGTGCGCAGCCACCACAAGAAAACGCCGGAAATCACGAAGGAAAGCGCCACCAGGCCCCAGCGCGCGAGATCCTCGCTGGCACGAAGGAGCCCGAAGCTGACGCCACGGTTCCAGACCATTTGCAGGTCGAAGAACGGGGTCAGTTCGATGAAGCGGCAGCCGTATCCGGTCTCAAGGCAGCCCGGCGGGCTGAACCGGCCCGGACCCAGAACGAGCCACTTGCTGATCTGGTCGAGGACGAAAACGACGCCGGAAAGGATGAGGCCCAAACGGAGCATGTCGGCTTATGGACGGGGCCGCGCACCACAATCAACCCGCCGTCGCCGCGACGCTTTGGTTTGGCCGCGGTTTGGGAGCATGAAGGCGGTCATGCGCCTCGTCGCCCTCGCCGTGATGTTTTGCCTGTGGGCAAATGCAGCGCACGCGCAGGAGACGCTGCACCGGGCGCTCGAACCCTACGCACTCTTCCAGACCGACATCACCACCATGCTCGACGCCGACGTGCCGGATGCTGCCGCCCTCGACGCTGCGCTGGATCGCGCAGCGCGGCATGATCCGGAACGGCTGACGCGAGGGTGGATCGCGTACGGTGCGTTGACGGCGGCGCAATCGCCGGCCTGGGTGAATGGCGTGCGTAGCCGCGTGCGAGCAGCTGGGCGTGCGGCGGTGCTGCGCCAGCTCCGGCGCGACATGACGTATGCGCGGCGACGTCCGCCTGGCGCGGACGAAGCGACGCAAATCGTGCTGCGCGCCATGGCGGCGGACAATGCGCGCATGAACGCGCTTGCCATTCGCTTCGAAGGCTTGGGCGCGGCAGGTGATACCAGCACCTGGGCGCGGCGTTCTAGCGTGCGTGACGATGCGCTACGTGCGCCGAGCACTCGGACGCTCGCGCCAGAAGTGCTGTCGCGACTGCGGCCAGGGCCGCTCACCGCAGCGCCGCTGACGGAGACGACCGCGTTCGGTGGCACGCGCTTTTGGGACGCCCTCGGCAATCGCGCCTCGCCTACGCCACCTGCGCTGCCGTGGCGTGCAATTCCTGCGCGCGTTCCGATCCTGGATCGGATGCTGACGCTTGGCGCGCTCCTGGTTGTCGACGCAACGGAAAGCGAAACGGCGCGCGTCAACGCCGCGCTTGATGACACGAGCGTTAGCCAGTGCCTCGCAATGCAGCAGCTGCAATTGCGCCAGTGCGCGTCCGTCACGCATGAGCCAAATGAAGACGCCTATTGCATTGCGCGTCATGGCTACGAAGCGACGAGCCAATGCTTGGCGCTTGCGGCGCCCGCGTAAGACAAGGTTAGCGGCGGTTTAGGTGACTGCCTTTTTAACCTGCTCAGCAGGTCGGCAACTTAACTAGACTCGCGCATGATCGGCGCATGCGAACATGGATTGCTGCGTCCGCGTCGCTCGTATTGCTGTCACCCGCGCTCGCTCACGCCGACGCGGCGCATGACGCGCTCGAAGCTTACGCGCTCTATCAGAACGATGTCAGTACGTTGCTCGACACCGACATCAACGGCCGCAACGTCGACACGGCGCTCTCGCGCCTTCAACGGCACGATCCCGATCGCATCGCACGCGGCTGGATCGCGTACGGCGCGCTGACGGCCGCGCAATCGCCGCGCTTTGCGGACGCCATTCAAGACAGCGTACAGCGCGGACGTGGGCCGGTGCTGCGAGCGTTGCGTGACGACATCACGTACGCGCGCCAGCAACGTGGCGACCCGGCGGTTCAGCTTATTCTGAGCGCAGCTAGTGCCGACAATGCGCGCCTCGAAATGGCTGGCGCACGCTATGACCGCTTCGCCCGCTCCTCTGCCGGCATGGGACGCACCAATGTCGCCAGCGCAGATTTGGGCGGCGAGACACGGCTTTCGGCGGAGATGCTCGATCGCTTACGCGGCGCGGGCCGCGTGCGGTCGACAAGCACCACATACGGCAGCGCGAGCTATTGGGACGATCTGTCGGACCGCGATGGGCGCGCGCCACGTGCGCGTGGCGGGCGTGAGCGCAGCGACTATGCCTCAGTCACCAATCACATGCTGACGCTCGCCGCCATCATTGTGGCGGACGCTGAACGCGCCGAACGGCGGCGCGTCAGCCAATTGCTCGACGAACCGCTGACACAACAATGCATGCAGATGGAACGGCTACAGCTGCGGCAGTGCCTCTCCGTATCGATCGATGCCGGCGAACGCGCCTACTGCCTCGCCCACCATGGCCTCAACGGCCCCGGCGGCTGTTTCTCGAACGTCGTGCGCTAGGCGCGCGCGGCGTCCCACGCGGCGACGGCTTCCGCATCGCGCGGCGTGATGTCGGGGTAGCGCGGGTTCGCGGTGGTGGGATCGAAGTACTTCCATGACCGCGCGCACTTCACGCCCGGCGCTTTCTCGATCACCACGGCGACACCCGGCGCTTCCGGCAAGCGGAACGCGTCGGCAGGCCCATCGCCTTCGACGATCGCGATGCCGCTGGTGATGCAGAGCTCAGCGAAATCGACCGCTTGCAGCGCGGCGCGCAACGCATCGTCCTTCACGAATACGCGCGGAGCCGCTTCGAGCGCCGCGCCAATAACCTTGTCGCGCCGCGCCACTTCGAGCGCGCCGGTGACGACGGCGCGGGCTTCGCGGAGTTTTGCGACTTCTTCGCCGGCAAAATCGTCTTCCCACGCATCCGGCGTTTCCGGGAACGTCCGCAAGTGGACGGAGACGGTGTCGGGGAAGCGCGTCAGCCACGCTTCTTCCGCCGTGAACGGCATGATCGGCGCGAGCCAGGCGGTGAGACGCGAGAAGGTTTCGTCGAGCACCGTGCGGCAAGCGCGGCGGCGGAACGAATTCGGCGCGTCGCAATAGAGCGAGTCCTTGCGGACGTCGACATAGAACGCCGAGAGATCGACGTTGCAGAACTCGACGATGGCCGAAAGCGCAACGCGCCACTGGTAGGTCTCGTAGCCCTTGCGCACTTCACGATCGACCTCGTGAAGGCGATGCAGCAGCCAGCGCTCAAGCAGCGGCAGCTCCTTGTCGAGCGGCACGCGCTCGGCGTCGCTGAAATCGCGCAACGCACCCAAGCAATACCGCAGTGTGTTGCGGAGTTTGCGGTACATCTCGCCGGACTGATCGATCATGATTTTGCCGAGGCGGAGATCGTCGCCGTATTCGGCCGCCGCGATCAGCAGGCGCAGGATTTCGATGCCGTTCTGTTCAGCGATCTTCTGCGGCTCGATCGTGTTGCCGATGGACTTGGACATCTTCATGCCCTTCTCGTCCATGGTGAAGCCGTGGGTGACGACTTCATCGTACGGCGCGCGGCCACGCGTGGCGCAGCTTTCGAGCAGCGAAGAATGAAACCAGCCGCGATGCTGGTCCGAGCCTTCGAGATAGACGGTCGAGACCGGGTTCACGAACGAGGGCCGCGTGGGCGCTTCGGGATTGCCGATGACGAAGGCGTGCGTCGAGCCCGAGTCGAACCAGACATCCAAAATGTCCTCGACCTTCTCGTATTCATCGGCCTTGTGCTTGTTGCCGAGGAAATCCTGCGCCGGCGTCGCCCACCACACATCGGCGCCGCCTTCCTTCATCGCCGCGAAGATGCGCGCATCGACTTCGTCGTCTTGCAAGATCGAGCCGTCGCTCTTCTTCACGAAGATCGGCAGCGGCACGCCCCAGGCGCGCTGGCGCGAGACCAGCCAATCGGGGCGATCCTCGATCATGCCGCGGATGCGATTGTAGTCCTTAGTTTCGCCCGTGCGCTTCTGACCCCAATCGACGCGATCGATTTCATCGAGCGCGATCTGGCGCAGCGTCTTGCCATCGCGATACGGCTTGTCGAGCGCGATGAACCATTGCGGGGTGTTGCGGAAGATGAGCGGCGCTTTCGAACGCCACGAGTGCGGATACGAGTGCTTCAACTGCCCGCGCGCCAGCAGCGCGCCGACTTCGATGAGCTTATCCATCACGGCTTTGTTCGCGGGGCCATCCTTGCCGAGGTTCTTGCCTTCGAACTGGATGACTTCCAGCCCCTCAAACATCGGCGCCTCTTTGGTGTAGCGCCCATCCTCGTCGACCGTGAACGGGATGCCTTCCTGGCCGAAGTTCGCCGTCCAGATCACAAAGTCATCCGCGCCGTGGCTAGGTGCGGTATGCACAAAGCCCGTGCCGGCATCGTCCGTGACGTGGTCGCCCGCTAGGAGCGGTACTTCGAAGTCGTATCCGCGACCGTGGAATGGGTGTTCGCAGATGACGCCCTTGCCGCTGAAATTCGCGAGACGCTTCCATGACGCCGCCTTCGCAGCGCTCATCACATCTTCAGCGAGCTTGTCTGCAACGACGAGCTTGTCACCAGCTTTGACCCACGGCTCAAACGCGAGACCGGTTTGAACACTCTCGACCTCGTAAACACCGTACGCGATGGAGGGAGAGTACGAGATCGCCCGGTTGCCGGGGATGGTCCAAGGTGTCGTCGTCCAGATGACGATGGATGCGTCCATTAGTTCTTGAACGCCCTCATTATCACCGGAGGCCACGACGATCGGAAACTTCACCCAGATCGTCGGGCTCGTCTTCTCCTGATACTCCACCTCAGCTTCCGCGAGCGACGTGCGCTCCACCGGGCTCCACATCACGGGCTTGCTCCCGCGATATACAAGCCCAGTCCGCACCACGCGCAGAAACTCGCGCGCGATCGCGGCTTCGGCCTCGAAGCTCATCGTCGTGTAGTAGCGATCCCAATCGCCCTCGATGCCGAGGCGGCGGAATTCATCGCGCTGCAGCGGGATCCATTTATCCGCGTACTCGCGGCACGCGCGGCGAAACTCAACCGCCGGCACTTCCGACTTCTTGCGACCCTGCTTGCGGAAATCCTCTTCGACCTTCCACTCGATCGGCAGACCGTGGCAGTCCCAACCCGGCACATAATCGCAATCGAAGCCCGCCATCTGTTTGGTGCGGACGACGAAGTCTTTCAGGATTTTGTTTTCCGCATGCCCGATATGGATCGGCCCGTTCGCATACGGAGGCCCATCGTGAAACACGACCTTCGGCCGCGCCGCCGCTTCCTTGCGCAGCAGATGGTACAAACCAATCTCCGCCCAATGCTTCACGCGCTCGGGCTCCTTCTTCGGCAACCCCGCGCGCAGCGGAAAGGGATCGCCCGGAAGGTCGGGCAGAAAAACGGTCTCGCGGTAATCGCGACCAGCAGGCGCATCGGCCATGAGGTCTATTCTCCAGTGAAGCGAATGTGATGTAGCCGTCCCGGTCCCGCGGAGCACCGATTTTTCGGGCTCAAC
>CADEDT010000137.1 GCA_902826145.1 uncultured Caulobacteraceae bacterium | reverse complement strand
CCTGATTTCCCGCACACGCTCCAACTCTGCCCGCACGCTGCGTTCACCCCCGAACGCGGCGGCGCCGGCGCATGTCTTCAGCCGTGCGGCGGGATCGGACGGAAGCTCTCGCTTTTCGGCGGCGCCATGTGCTTGATCTCTTCGAGCTTGCCCTCGATGCGCATCTCGCCGGTCACGATGCGGTCAAGCGCCAAGCCCAAAAACGCCCGCGTCTCGGCGCTGAGATCGTCATTGCGCATGGCTTTGCGGATCTCCTCGTTCAGATACCGCTCGCCGCGCTGTACTTCCGCCAGAGAGGCCTTCTCGTCGCGATCGAAAATGGCGCGCACGTTCAAGAACGCCTTGTGCGCCGCGCCAAGCAGCGAGCCCTCAGTCACCGGCACGCCGCGAAAGCTGGTGACCAGCGCGTGGATCTCAACCAGCAGCCGCTCGCGCTCCGCCATGGTCTGCTCGATACGGTCGATCACTTGAGGATCGTCGGCAATCCGCGCCGCATGCGCGTAGAGCTTGCGCGCATCGATCAGGATCGTGGCGAGATGATTGAGACAGGTGACGTCGCTGTGGTGTCGGGACACTTGGATCTCCTGAGAATCCAACCCGCCGCAGCTGCGAACGTTCCCGCAACAAAACGGCCCGAGCGAGGCTCGGGCCGGAGTCGCGTTTTGCGGAGGGATAAACTTAGTTGTTGCGATCGTTTTCCGGATCGACGTTGTCGGAGGCTTCGTCCAGGCCGTCGGCGGCGTCGTTGCGGACTTCGTCACTCGCATCGTCGACCAGATTTTCGGCGCGGTCTGCGCCTTCCGAAAGCGCATCGCTGGTGCCTTCGGCCAGTTCGACCGCGGTTTCATCGATCTGCGCGCCGACGCGTTCAGCCGACATGTCGTTGTCAACCCAGGCGTACACCAACAGCGCAACACCGGCGATCAGTGCAACCGTCGCGAACGTGCGGCCGCTACCGCTATGCGTTGCGGCGTGGCTTCCACCGAAGGCGCCAAACAGAAGCGAAAGCACAAAGAGGGCGAGGAACACCCAGAACAAAATGATGGCGATGCCGGTAAACGCCGAAGCGATGCCGCCAAAGCCGAGCACAGCCGCAACCAATGCGGCGGCAAAAAAGCCGATAGCCCAGCCGAGCATGGGAAATTCTCCGTTCACCAGATGTGATGACGGTGGAACGTCAGCTACGGAGCGAAGTTCCCTTGCGATGCAACAAAAGGCGGCGCGCGCCTTAGATCGGCATCCGCAGAATTTCTTGGTACGCCGAGATCACCTGATCGCGCACGGCGATTACCGTCTGCAATTGCGTCTCCGCCGCCGCGATCGCGGTCACGACATCGACAATGTCGGCCTTGCCAGCCGCAACTTGCAGCGATTGCTGTTCGGCAACGTTGGCGCTTTGCCCGGCTTGGCGAATGGCTTCCTGCACCAGCCCGCCAAAGTCGACGCTCTCGCTACCGCCCGCGGCGCCGCCATTTTGCATCGCTTGCGCGGCTTGCTGGTAAGCGCGCGCTGCCGAGACTGGATCGATGGCCATCTAATTATCTCCGCAGAAGATCGAGCGCACGAGAGGTCATCGTGCGCGCGGCTTCAATCATGTTGAGGTTGGCTTCGTACGCGCGCGTGGCTTCGCGCAGGTCCATCATCTCGACCAGCGTGTCGACATTCGGCAGCTGCACATACCCCGTCGCATCCGCCGCCGGGTGCGAGGGATTATACTCTTGCCGGAAGTCGCTCATGTCATACGACGCGCCCTTCACCTGCACGCCGCGAGCGCCCGAGGCGAGGGTGGTGCTCTCCAAGAGCGGAATGCGGCGCCGGAAAGGATCCTGGTTCGGATCGGTGCCGGTGGAATTGGCGTTGGCGACGTTTTCCGCGGCAATCCGCATGCGCACCGTTTGTGCGCGCATGCCAGACGCAGCGGCTGCGATGGCGGCGTTGATGTCGGTCATCTACCTATCTCCCCGGCGCCCGAGCCGCCATGCGCACCAGCTCCAGACCTTTCTGGTAGAGCGCAATGCCAGTCTCGAACTGCATCCGCGTCTCAGCCGCGCGCGCCATTTGCTCTTCGAGCACGACCGCGTTGCCATCCATCGTCGTTTCGCTGTCGTCGCGCGTGACGATGTTGGTCGACGCTTTCGCACCGCCGCTCCCCATGTGGCCGGGATTGGTCCGCGCCATCACCACGCCGCCGGATCCGTTGCTTGCCGATCCCAGCATCCGCTCAAACGCCGACGTATCCACATCGCGGGGCCGGTAGCCGGGCGTCGAAGCGTTGGCGATGTTCTCCGAAATCAGCTGCTGACGCTGGCTCAACTGATCGAGCCGCGTGCGGAGCAAACCGAAGAAAGGCGTGTTGGCGAGATCCACTAGGTCCGACTCTTTCCCGACTCGGGGGCTGCAAACTTTGCCTAGTCGAACCGAGTATGGTTAAGCGCGACTTAATTTCGGGCGCGCAAATTAACACCTCATTTACCAAACCGGCCCAGCCCAGAGCCTTCGGAACTCCAGAACGGAGGCGTTGGTGGATCTGCTGGACATTGCGCGCACGGTGTTCGCGCTCATCGCCACATTGGCGTTGATCGTCGGCGCTGCGTACGGCGCGCGCCGGCTCGGCATGCTGCAGCCCGGCGCAAACGGGCCGAAGCGCATGCGCATCACCGAAACGCTGCTGCTTGATCCGCGCCGCCGCATGGTGATCGTGCGCGTGGATGATCGTGAGCACGTGCTGCTGCTCGGCCCCGGCGGCGATGTGGTGGTGGGCGGCATGGCGGCGAAGGAAATGCCTGCGGCGGCTGGGGAGACTGCGACGTGAGGAAGGCCGACACAAAACCGCTATGGCAATCCGGCTGGGGCAAAGCCGCGATAATATTCGGCATGTCGCTCGCGCTATCGATGTCAGTGGGCGCAGGCGTTGCCTACGCCGCCGCGACCAACCCAACGCTGTCGGTGGATCTTGGCACCGGCGACGGGCTGACCGCGCGCGTGCTGCAACTCGCCGCTTTGATCACCGTGCTTTCGCTTGCGCCGTCGATCATCATCATGACGACGAGCTTCGTGCGTATTGTCGTGGTGCTGTCGTTGCTGCGCACGGCGATCGGCTTGCAGCAGGCGCCGCCCAACGTTGTGATCGTGTCGCTGTCGCTGTTCCTGACAGCGTTCGTGATGCAGCCGGTGTGGAGCGAGGCGTATTCGGCTGGGATTGGCCCAGTGATGGAAGAGGAAATGCCGCTAGACGAGGCGTTCCCACGCATCGTCGCGCCGCTGAAGACCTTCATGGTCGGCCAGACGCGTCAGGACGACCTCGCGCTCTTCATCGACATGGCGCGCCTGGAAACGCCGCCGGCGAGCGCGCAAGAGACGCCGCTACGCATCTTGGCGCCGGCGTTCATGGTGTCTGAGCTGAGGCGGGCGTTTGAGATCGGCTTTATGCTGTTCGTGCCGTTTGTGATCATCGACTTGGTCGTCGCGTCACTCTTGATGGCCATGGGCATGATGATGATGCCGCCGGTGACCGTGAGCTTGCCGTTTAAGCTGATCTTCTTCGTGCTGGTCGATGGCTGGCGCCTGGTGGCAGGCAGCCTCATTGAAAGCTTCAACTCCGGGGCGCCGCCCGGTGGATAACTCGAATAGTTCGAACGCCTAGCGTTCGATGCCGAGATCGGCGATGAGCAGGTCCTTGAAGTTATCGGCCTTGCGGCCGAACAGACCCCTGAAGAAGTTGGCGATCGAATTCATCATTGGGATTCCCCGCTAGCGTTCCCTCGACGTGTTCTACGTATCGGAACGCCTAAGCGTTCCATGCACGACTGAATCCAAGATGAGTTGGATTCGGTAAAATGGATGCCCCTCGCGGAAACTGAATCTGAGTGTGTCCGCGTGAGCACGCTTTCGCCCGCCACGGGCGCTCACTCGCGCGTTGCACAGACTTAAGCCCAGCGGAAACGCGTCATTAACCACGTCGGGCTGACCCCTTGATCTAGGTCGGCAAAAATTGCCGCACCGTTGGAGGCCTCATGTCTGGCGCGGAAGTCCTCGACCTTGGCCGGGACGCAATCTGGATCACTGTGCTCGTCGCCGCAGGCCCCATGATCGTGGGGCTGGTCGTGGGTTTGGTGGTCTCGCTGCTGCAGACGCTGACTCAAATCCAGGAGCAGACTTTGGTGTTCGTGCCGAAGATCCTCGCGATCTTCTTCGCCATCCTGCTGTTCTTGCCGATCATGGGCGGGCTGCTGGGCGGCTTCACCACCGACATCTTCGAACGCATAGCGGCGTTCTGAGCTCATGAACCTCACGCTCTACGGCGTCGAGATCTGGTCCACCGCGCTGCTGTTCGCGCGCATCGGCGGCATGATCATGTTGCTGCCTGGCTTCGGCGAACCGGCGGTGCCGGCGCGCGTGCGCTTGGGATTTGCGCTGGCGATGGCGATTGGCATTGGCCCAGCGCTCGCCAATGCCGTGCCGGAGCCGGCGAACACAGCGTGGGGGATGGCGTTTCAGGTCGGCGCTGAAGTGATGATCGGCATTCTGCTCGGCGGCGCCGCGCGGATGCTTGTGTCGTCGCTCGCGACGGCTGGGCAGATCGTCGGCATGGAGCTGGGCATATCGTTCGCCCAAACTGCTGACCCGACGGCTACAGGCTCGGGGCAGCTGGTTGCGGTTTTTCTAGGTGTGATGGGTGTGGCGCTGATCTTCGCCACCGGCTTGCATCATATGTTCTTGGAAGGGATCGCCGGCTCGTATCAAGTGATCTCGCTGGGTACGCCACCGCCCGTTGGCGATGCGGCGCAACTTGCGCTCGAAGCGACGTCGGCTTCGTTTCGCGTCGGCTTTCAAATTGCAGTGCCGCTCATTGTTGCCGGCATGATCTTCCGCGTGGGCCTGGGCGTGCTCTCGCGTTTGATCCCGCAAATCCAAGTGTTCTTCGTGGCATTGCCGCTGCAAATCATGGGCGGGCTCGTGGTGTTCGCGCTTGGGCTCTCCACTGGAATGCTGATCTGGCTCGACAGTCTCGAGCGCTACGCAACGTGGTTGGGGTAGCGCATGGCCGAGCAGGACGACGAGCGGACAGAAGAGCCAACACCACGAAAACTCGAGCAGGCGCGCGAGAAGGGCGACATTATCTACACGCCCGAAGTGGGTTCGGCGCTTTCGCTGGTGGCGGTGACCGGCATCGTTGCGTTTATGGCGGGGCCGATCGCTTCGCAGCTTTCGCATGCGCTCGTCGGCTTCCTGTCGATGCCCGACCAGTATTCGACGCAACCAGGTGCGCTTGAAGCCATCGCCGGGAGCATCGGGCTCAAACTGCTGGCGATATTCGGCATGTCCTGCCTCGCGCTCGCGGGCGTCGCCGTTGCGGCGCGGTACATTCAAGACAAACCAACTTTCACCGGCGAGAAGCTGTCGCCGAAACTCGACAAGCTGAATCCGATCGAGGGCTTCAAGCGTGTTTTTGGGAAGGCGGCGTTTGCGTCCTTCCTCAAGTCGCTGGCGAAGCTGGGCGTTGTCGGCGGCGTAATGCTTTGGGCGCTGTGGCCGAAGGACTCGACGCTCGAAAATCTCTCGCTGCTCGATCCGGCTGCGCTGCTGCCCTACGTGCAGGATCGCGTCGTGGCCATGCTCATCGCGCTCGCCAGCGCGTCGGCGATTATCGCGGTGGCGGACTATGTGTTCACGCGTCAATCGTTCATGCAGCGTCAGCGCATGAGCCGGCGCGAGATCAAGGAAGAGCATCGCCAGCAAGACGGCGATCCGATGGTGAAGGCGAAGCTCCGGCAGATCCGGATGCAACGCTCGCGCCAGCGCATGATGCAGAACGTGCCGCAGGCGAGCGTGGTCATTACGAACCCAACTCACTACGCGGTGGCGCTGAAATACGATCCGGGCCAGACGCCCGCGCCGATCTGTCTGGCCATGGGCGTCGATGCGGTAGCGGCACGAATCCGGGAAGTCGCGCAAGAACACGACATTCCGATTGTGGAAGATCCACCGCTGGCGCGCGCGCTTTTCGCCACAGCGGAACTCGATCAGCCCATTCCGAAGGAACATTACGAGGCCGTGGCGAAGGTAATTGGCTTCGTTATGCGCTTGGCGCGGCGGCAGCGGCGCAAACCGCGCGTGAATTTGTGATTGGAGACGCCCGATGGCGGATGGTTTTCCCACTGCTGGTCAAGGTGCTCGCAAGGCCGAATCGGGCTCAATAGGCGGGCCTATGACCGACCATGCACAAACTCCGGCGCCGCGTAGCGGCGGGCGGCTTGATCCGCTTCAGATTCTATTCTGGTTTTCCGTGGCCGTTGGCCTCGGAGCCGCGGGCGTTGCGCTGACGGCGGGACAAGCTGTTGGGCAAGCGGGCGCGGTGTTGTTGATCTTGCTCGCGGCGGCGGGCTTGGTGCTGTTCTTCTGGATGTCGCGCGGCGCGGGACGCCGCGTTGGCGCCTTCCCGGAGCGCGGCGCCATCGCGGCGAATGCGTTCATGGGCGGACGTAACGACTTTGCGTTCGTCGAGGCTCTCGATGAAGCGACGCTCATTACTGATGCGCAGCTTTCACCGCTGACAGCGAACCACGCGTATCTTGAGATCGCCGAAGCGGCGGGCATTCTCGGCGAAAGCGATCGCCCTCCGATGATGAGCCGCCTGTTCGGCGCGGACCCGATGTTGTCGGCGCCGATGTTTCGGTTGTCGAAGGCGGCGCAGCTTGGTCAGACGCGGCGCGAGGAATTGCCGGCGACGTCGGCGATCACCGGCAAGCACGCGCGCTACGAAGCGTGCGTCGGCCCGATTCCCGGCGGGCACATTTTGTGGCGCTTGCGTGAGCTTGGCGCGGCCGAGCAGGGCGCGAGCAGCGACGATGGCCGCCAGCTCTTTCTCGATGACTCACCGGTTGGCTTCTTCGCGGCGAAGGCGGATGGCCAGATCATCTATATGAACCGCTCGCTGCGTGCGGTGCTTGGCCTTGGCGACGATCCGCAACTCCTGCGCGTCAAGGACATGATCAAGGAAGACGCAAGCCGTTTGATCCGCCGCGATCGCCGCGGCTTTGGCCCATCGCGTGCGCGTGTGACGCTGAAGGGCATCGACGGCCAGGAAACGCAGGCGAGCGTGCTGAGCTTTACGCCTGTTGATGACATCGACGGCGCGGTGCGTGGGCTGGTGTTCTTCTCGGACGCGGAGTCGCCGGAAGGTACGGTGGCGGCGCGTGCCGTGGACACGGCGAGCGCAGATGGCGTGTTCGCGCAAGCGCCGTTTGGCGTGGCGGTGCTCGACGGCATCGATCCGGGCTCCGCGGCGGTGTTGGATTCAAACGCCTCGCTGATGGAAATGACGCAAGGCCGGGCGACACCGAGTGCAGCTTTCGTCGATCTGTTCGATGCGTCCGAAGGTCCGGCGCAGCTGGCGCATCGTTTGCGCCAGGCGATGAACGATCCGATCGAGATTTCGCTGGCGACGACGCCGCCAACGGCCGTGCACGTGAACCTTGCACGCGGCGCCGATGGCCGGGCGCTGGCCTACATTTCCAATGTTACTCAGCAGCGCGAGTTAGAAACGCGCTTGGCGCAGTCGGAAAAGATGCGCGAGATCGGCGAACTCGCCGCCGGCGTTGCGCACGACTTCAACAATCTGCTCACGGTCGTGATGCAGACCTGCTCAACGCTGTTGCGCCGCCACCCCGTCGGCGACGCCGACTATCCGATGTTGCGCGAGATTTCCGATCACGCGGTTTCGGCGAAGGAGCTCTCAGAAATGCTGCGCGCGTATGCGCGGCAGCAAAACTTCGCGCGCGAAGTGTTCGATGTCGGCGACTTCCTGGGGTCGAAGCAGGAGCTGATCCGCCGCGTTATGGGCGCGGCGGTACAAACGGAAATCCGCCACGGGCGCGATCTGCCGTACGTGAAGGTCGACAAGACGCAGCTTGAGCGCGTGATCGTGAACCTCGCCACCAATGCGCGTGACGCGATGACGCCGAAAGGCTCGCCGATTGCCCGCGATGGAAAGCTGATGGTGCGCACGTCGGTGATCGAGGCGGCCGCCGCGCGCGCCATGGGTCACAACCCGATGGAAGACGGCAAGTACGTCTTGATCGAAGTTGAAGACACTGGCGGCGGCATCAAGCCGGAGCATGCGGCGAAAATCTTCCGCCCGTACCATTCGACCAAGGAAGCCGGCAAAGGCACGGGGCTTGGCCTCGCCACCAGCTACGGCATCATCAAGCAATCGGGCGGCTATATCTTCTTCACGTCGAAGGTTGGCGTCGGCACGACGTTCCGCATCTTCCTGCCGGAATACACGCCGACGCAGGAAGAACTCGACGAAATCGCCGCGAAGGAACGCGCGCTGATCGCGCCGCCGCCGAAGGACGTGTCAGGCCGCGGCAAGATCCTGTTCGTGGAAGACCTCGTGCCGGTACGCCGCGCGACGGTGCGCAATCTCAAGGAATGCGGTTACGAGGTTGAAGAAGCAGGCGACGGGCAAGAGGCGCTCGATATTCTGACAGCACGCCCAGGTTCTTTCGACATCATCATCTCCGATGTCTCGATGCCGATTATGACAGGCCCCGAAATGCTAGAAGAAGCCGAGCCTGCGATGATCGGCAACGCCAAGGTGCTCTTCCTCTCCGGCTACGCACCCGAGAGCTTCAGCGACATGCTGGAGAAATATCCGGTTCACTATCTGAGTAAGCCGGTGACGATGGAGCAGCTGGTTGGGCGCGTGAAGGAGCTGCTGGCGGCGGCTTAGTGCAATTTCGCGCGGTCTGTGCTGACATCCGCGGTGTGCGTTCTGAATTTTATGGCCTGAGCCTCGACGTTGGCGACACCTGGGGCGACATCACTCCAGAGGACGACGTCGATTGGCCTCCAACGCTCGCGCGGGATGGCGGCGTCGGGGCGCTACAGTTCTCGATCGCTCGTAACAAATCGGGGGAGCATCCGGACGTCACGCCGGAGAAACTCGCACGTCTCCTAAGCGAAAGAAGCGACCTGCCGATCGGCTCGATAACTGCCTTCAATGCGAAGCGAATCTTTGGGGTGCGCACTTCAGGCAGTCTCGAAGGGCGCACGCTCGTTTCCTGGTATGTTTCTGATGGTGCAAACATCGCCTTCGTCACATACACGGGCTCCGAACGCG
>CADEDT010000136.1 GCA_902826145.1 uncultured Caulobacteraceae bacterium | reverse complement strand
CGCGACGACGCCCTCTCCCGCGCGCGCTTCGAATTCCGCTGGGAAGACCAATTCAACCTAGGCCTAGACCCCGACACCGCCCGCGCCTACCACGACGAAACCCTCCCCAAAGACGCACACAAAACCGCACACTTCTGCAGCATGTGCGGCCCGAAGTTTTGCAGCATGAAAATCACGCAGGACGTGCGCGACTACGCGAAAGCGAAAGAAGAAGCCGAGCGCGGCATGGAAGAGATGAGCGCCAAGTTCAAAGAAGTCGGCAGCGAAATCTATGTGCATCCAACTGGCGAGAAGCGCGCACCGATCGACTGACTCACCACCACTCCCCCGCAGGTAGGAGAGCGAAGGGTCAGCCCTCATGATTGCGCCGCTTCGCGAGGGCAGCGCGGAGATGTACACTTCGTGAGCTGAATGAGTCGGCGGGATACGCTCAGCGTGGCTGATGTACCAGTTATACAAACCGCTTAGAAATTATCTGAGGCAGCAATCGCTCATAGAGTCGTTGATTACAGTCCATGCCTGGATTCAGCATTTACAGAGCGGGATCGACCTGCCTACCCGTCTCACACATCCCCAGATGCGGTACACCAAGGACCGCTATCGGCTTGGAATTTCCGAATGGGAGCTCGATACACTTTGTCGAGAAATAGTACTGAACTCACCCTTGCGAGCGGCCAGCGCCATCTCGGATTGGGCTTCGTTGGCGAAGGCGATCAACGGAATTAAGCTGATTGAGGAAGAGGTATGGGGCGAACTCGGCGATGCCGAGAAAATTCTGTTGGAATTGCACAGGCTGTCGCACCGGCAATTCCCTTGGCAAAACCCAATGACGCAGCCGGACTTCATCCGGTACTTCAAAATCTTCAAAACTCCGGAGCTCGACGCCCTCGTAACTGCAAACACCGGCCTACCGACTGTGGATCTGTTTCCAATTGCGTTGTCGATCTCCGGTCACCTTCTGCGCGGTCCGTTTGTCGCCTACCCGCTCAACAACGACCTGAACTCAATACCAAACGACGTTCTTAACACCTTCATTGAGCGCTTCAGCTTGTCGTTTAGTGAACTCCAGGCACGCACAAAGGCGGCGCAACAGTACGATATCAATTGGGCTTACTCGTCAAACCCACTGCGAGACCGTCCGCTATTTCAAATGCAAGTGAACGGTGCGTTGAACTATATGTGCCCCATTCCACCGTTCTTGATGCGACGTCTCACAGACGGAATCTACTACGAGCTTGTCGGATCACCCGGGTTCTCGAAAGCATTTGGATCAGCGTTTCAGAAATATGTCGGTGAAGTAGTCGAAGCTGTGCGTATGCGCAAAGCAACGCTAACGAGCCTGCCAGAGTGTGAATATCGGATAAGTTCGAATCGCAAAGACACAATCGATTGGATCGTCGAAGATTCCTCGGCTTCTTTGTTCGTGGAGTGCAAGGCGAAGCGCATGATTGTTCAGGCAAAGATTGATCTCAATTCCACGGAAGCGCTCGACAAAGAACTCAAGACTCTCTCATCGTTTATTTGCCAAGCCTATCGCACGTTGAGCGACGCCCTTGGGGGGCACTACCCGCACTGGAAATTTCGCGATCTTCCGATCTATCCCGTGATCGTCACGCTTGATGACTGGTACGTGTTTGGCCCGGCCACGCTAGGTAAGGTCGACAAGTTTGTCCGTGAGACACTAGAGGCTGAAGGCGTTGAGTTGTCACTGTTGGACAAATATCCGTACACACTCTGCGCAGTGCATGAGTTCGAAGTCGGCACGCAAGTTATGGCTTTTCGTTCGATCAATGAGGTAATGAGAAAAAAGACCTCCGGCGAAGCACACACTTGGTCCCTCGGGCCTCATCTGCGTAGTGAGTTTCGCGATGACATCAAACAGCACGTCGACATGCTGTTCCGCGATGATTGGCGATTTATGAGGCCGCGTATCTAGCCTGGCTCGGTCGGGTGGCGTTCTGCCACGATCCTTCTAGGTCGCGACCAATTGCTCAGCCCTTCGGCGGGAACGGATCTTTTCCGTACGAATTGCGCGCACGGATTTGGCCGTTAACGCCGTGGGTCATGTGTTCACCGCCGCGACTGCGCGCCTCTTGCTGGCCCACCTCGACAGCGCGTTGCTGTGTGCGATGAACCGTTCCAAGCGCTTGGCCGCCTTCCGGCTTATTTACCCATCCATTGCCGCTGCGGACGGTGTGGATGTTGTTGCTGCGTTTCGTCATGGTTCTGGCCTCCTACCAGCGCCCAACCACATCATATGGTGAGAACAAAAAGAGTCTATCCCCTATATCTAGTTAAAGAATCGAGAACGGAATCATCTCTATCCGGGCGATTTCCCTACCCCCAATCCGACCGACCTCGCGCCACCCGTACACTCCCCGCAAATGTCCGCCGCCACTGCTCCCACCACTTACGCACCACCCATCCTCTGGGCGGCGGCGCGGGCGCTGATCTCGACCATCTTCGCCCTCTTCGGCGAGCCCAGCGCCATCGCAGCGCTTCACACGCATCGCCAAAGCGAGCGCCGGCTCTTGCTCAAATGGCTGCGCGCGGGCGAGGCGCTCATGCGTCATCTGCTGCTGATCGAAGCCGCGCACTACGCAAAGCCCAACACGCGGCCTCTCCTTCGCGCGCCCCGCAAACGCACGCGCCGTCTCATGACGTTCGAGGCAGCCAATCCGGAGGATTGGCGCGTGAGTTTTCGGTGCTTGCTCGATCGCCCCGCCCTTCGACAAGCTCAGGGCTCTCGCGCAACAAACACAGATAGAGGCCTGAGCCTGTCGAAGGCCGGTGGACGCAAGCGCCCCTCCCGCGAGGAACGCTGGTGCTCGGATCATTGGCCGAAGCCGAAATTCTATTCCGCCTGGCCCCTAGCCGAGCGCGCCGAGGCGATGCTGCGCGCGTTCAACAATCCCGAGCCCTATGCGCGGCGTCTCGCACGCCGCCTGCACGCGACGCCCCACCGCGCCACGTCGCTCACGCGCCATCCGCCAAACTTGCCGCACGTGATCGACGAGTTCCCGCGCCTCAGCGAAGAAGCGCTCGCGGCGCGAAGGCGGTTCGAAAGCGGCTAGCCGTGGCAGCTTCGTTTGCTACAAAAGCAGCATGCGCACTTTGATCGCCGTCCTCGCCCTCATCCTCGCCGCGTGTTCCCCCGCGCCCTCCAGCGCGCCTGCGGGCGCGACCACGGAGTCCGGCGCTGCCGAACAACCCTCGCCACTCAATCTCGACGCGGCAGCGCTCGGCGGCGCGCCCGCCACGGGCCAATGGTTTGAGGCCGTCGATGAAGGCACGTTCGCCACCGGCTTCGGCCTGCCGGAATCGGAATACCAGATCACCATCGTCTGCACGCAAGGCGCGAGCTCGATCCAGATCACCTCGGAAAACGAACTGGCGCCCGATCAAGACACCCTCATCCGCATCATCACGTCGACGCAGACACTCGAATTGCCGGCGCGCAGCTTCAACGAAGGCCTGCCCCACATCAGCGCCGAGGTCGGTGACCTCGCGCCGCAGAAAGGCCCGCTCATCGGCATGCTCGGCGCGCCGACGGATAAATTCGCGATCGACGCCGGCGGCGTGATCACCGTCTATCCCTGGCACGACTCGATCGCGCGGACGCTCATCGCCTGCCGGTGATGCATCCAAAGGCCGCTCCGGCGCATCTTGGACGCATGCTCAGACCCCTCCTCGCCGCGCTCGCGCTCACCGCCTGCGCTTCGGCGCCCGAAACCGCTTCATCCCCCACTGTGGGGCGCCTCTATCACTACGTGCGCAGCAATCATGACGGCTCGGAGCCCGAGCAGATCTATCAGTTTCGCGCCAGCGAAACGCGGCTTGAAGTCGGCAAGATGGTCTCGCGCTGCACCAACGCCGCGTTCGTCACGGCGGAACTAGACACGTTTCGCCATCAGCCGCGCGAACTGGTCGGCGGCCGCCTAGGCCGCGATCTCAACCAAGAGCCATTCGCCTGGCTCACCTACGATGCCAACGCACGCCAACTGCACGCACGCATTCCACCAGCTGGCATCGACGAGCAAGTCGCCATCAATGGCGAGCCATGGATCATCTACGACTTCGATCTCTCCGATCTGAACGCCATGTCCGCCGGCCGGCCGCCTCAGCGTTTGGACTTCCGTTTTGCCGTCTCGTTGATCTGGCCCGAAGAAGGCGCGGCAAGTCCGTTCCGCAATCTGGGTTGGGCCGAGGCGCGCTTCGCGGCGGCGGAACATCACTTGAATCGCGACGCACTGCGCTACGATCTCTCAGGCGCGCTCAACGGCCAGCTCTGGCTCGATGCGCGCGAAGGCCATGTGCTGGAAGCACGCTTCGCCGAGCCGAACCACATGGAATACGCAAACTTCCGCCTCGTTCTGCAAAGCGTCGAAGATGACGGCGCTGAAAGCTGGCGCGCGGCGCGGGCGGCGCATTGGGAGAACTGCCCCTAAATCACCTCAAGCTTGAAACGAATGCGAAACATGGCTGCAACAGCCCGGCGCTAAACCGAAACCTCTTCGGAGGGACCGATGAAACGCCAAACCGCCCTACTCATCACGCTGCTGATCGCGCTGACGCCAATTCTTCCTACGCTCGCCGCCGCCGCGACCGCCTGACCGGTTCCGCTTCCGCGCGAACACCCTTATGTGTCGCGCGGGAGGCGGTTGATGGACCCGCTAAAGCGGATCGCGCGCGAGATCAGGTATCTGGACGGTGTCATCCCGACGCTGTTGCGAATCCGTAAGATCGATCCCGACGCCGAGATCCTCGTCTGCGACGATTTCGAAGACGCCGTCGACAAGTTCGCCGATCACACCGCTCTTCTTTTCGAAGGCGAACGCCACACCTACCGCCAGCTCGACGCCCTCGCGAACCGCTTCGCCGCATGGGCCGATGCGCAAGGCGTGAAGATCGGCGAAACAGTCGCACTGCTGCTGCCGAACCGCGCGGAGTATGTACCGGCTTGGGTGGGGCTAACGAAAGTCGGTGTCTCAGTTGCGCTGATCAACAACAACCTCACCGGCGCTGCGCTCGCGCACTGCCTCTCCATTTCAAACGCAACCCACGTCATCACCGATACCGAAACTCTGCAAGCGATTGAGACAATCCGCGCTGGCCTGGCGCGGCCGCTCGACTATTGGGTGATCGATGCCGGGTTTGCACCAGCTGCTGATCGGCATGGCCTCGATCTGAAAGAGCCCAAGCTAGCGCCAGAACGCCCGGCGAAAGCACGGCGCGCTGGGATCAAGGCGCGTGACGTGGCGCTCTACATCTACACCTCCGGCACGACCGGCATGCCGAAGGCCGCTAAGATCACGCACATGCGCGCGCAGCTTTACATGCGCAGTTTCGCGGGCATGACCAAGGCGAACGCCTCAGACAACATCTATTGCGTGCTGCCGCTCTACCACGCGACGGGCGGCCTCTGCGGTGTTGGCGCGGCGTTGTTGAATGGCGCGACTGTTACATTGCGACGCAAATTCTCCGCGACGCATTTCTGGGGTGATGTTGTCGAGAATGGTTGCACGATGTTCGTCTACATTGGCGAACTCTGCCGCTACTTGGTGAACCAGGACGCTGGGCCGCTGGATCGCGCGCATCAGTTGCGGCTCGCGTTCGGCAACGGCCTCAGGCCCGAGGTGTGGGAAGAGTTCCAAGCGCGCTTCGGCGTCAAGCGCATCGTCGAGTTCTATGGCTCGACAGAAGGCAACGTCTCGATGTTCAACTTCGACGGCCAGCCGGGCGCCATCGGCCGCGTGCCGCCATACCTGCAGAAGAACTTTGCGGTGCGAATTGTGCAGTTCGATGTCGAGGCCGAAGCGCCGATACGTGGCGAAGACGGCTTGTGCTTGCAGGCTACGCATGGCGAGGTTGGCGAAGCCGTGGGCCTCATCAAGGATGATGCGCGCCACAACTACACGGGCTACGCCGACAAAGCCGCGTCGGAGCGCAAAATCCTCCGCGATGTGCTGGAAAAAGGCGATGCGTGGTTTCGTACCGGCGACCTGATGCGTCAAGACTCGGACGGCTACTTCTATTTCGTCGACCGCATCGGCGACACCTTCCGCTGGAAGGGTGAGAACGTTTCGACGACCGAGGTGGCTGAAGCGATCTCGCGCTATCCGGGCGTCGACGAAGCCAACGTCTACGGCGTGAAGATCGACAGGCTCGACGGCCGCGCCGGCATGGCGGCGATCACGCCGGGCGAAGGCTTCAGAATCGACGGCTTGCGCGACTATCTTGTGCGCGAACTGCCCAGCTACGCGCGGCCAATGTTTATTCGCATGGCCCCCGCGATCGAGACGACAGGGACGTTTAAGTATCGCAAGGTCGATCTCGTCCGCGATGGCTTCGATCCGGCGAAGATCGAGCAGCAGCTCTATTTCGATCATCCGGATCAACACGCCTACGTTCCGATTACGCCAGAACTCTACGCGCGGATTCAGGGCGGCTCGTTCAAGCTCTAGCGCGTGAAGATAGCAGCGTAATCCTCGCCAATGCGCTCAAGCCGCGCCGCGCGGCCATAGGCAGACTGGAGCGCGTCAGGCGTAAGCGCCGCTTGCGGCGCACCTTCCGAGATGACGCGGCCCGCCTTAAGCAACAGCACACGATGCGAAATGCTGGCGGCAAGTGCGATGTCATGCGTGGAGAACACGACTGCTCCATTCTTCGCCGCGTGCGCTCGTAGAATTTCGGCGACACCGAGGGACTGCGCGGGATCGAGGCCCGCTGTCGGCTCATCAAGCAACAGCAGCGGCGCTTGTTGCGCGAGGGCGCGGGCGAGATGAGCGCGTGCCTTCTCGCCGCCGGAAATCTCATCCATTCGGCGTGCCCGCAGCACATCAAGCGCGCAGGCTTTGATCGCGGCGTCGACGGCGGCTTGATCGCGAGCGCCGAGACGATCCGGTGCCGCACCGTGTGCATAGCGGCCGAGCGCGACGAGGGCTTCGACGCTGATGGGCCAGATGCTCTGCGGACGTTGAGGGAGATAAGCAGCGCGCAATGCGCGCTCGCGTGCAGAGAGCTTGCGCGAGTTGTCGCCGCCCAGCGCGATCTCCCCTGTCACCTCCACGATGCCGAGCGCCGCGCGGATGAGCGTCGTCTTACCAGCGCCGTTTGGACCGAGGAGCGAGACGATCTCGCCTGCATTTACGTTGAGCGAGACTTTATCGAGCGCGCGAGTTTTGCCGAGATCGGCGCTGACGGATTGCAGCGAGAGGAGCGCACTCATGAGCCGCCTCCGCGTGAAGCGAGGCGCGCAGCGACGAGCGCAAAGATCGGACCGCCGATGAGTGCGGCGGCGACGCCGAGTTTGAGTTCGGTGTCAGTCGGCAACACCCGCACTGCGACGTCGGCGCAAACAAGGAGCGCGCCGCCGGCGAGTGCGCTGGGCAGCAGCAAGCGCGCGGGGTCGTTGCCAGCGAGAGCACGCACCAGATGCGGCGCGGCGATGCCGACGAAGCCGATGATGCCAGCGACCGCCGTTGCGCCGCCGGTGCATGCGGCTGCGCCGAGGACGACGAGCGTGCGGGTTTTTGAGAGATTGGCGCCGATGGCTGCTGCCGCCTCTTCGCCGAGCGTAAGCGCTTGCAAACCGCGCGCGGCGGCAAAGATGAGCGCTGCGCCAACGGCGAGAAGCACCGCAGCGAGCATCACGTGTTCAAGTGAGCGGCCTTCGACAGAGCCGAGTGTCCAGTTCACGAGGTCGGCTAGTGCGCCGGGATTCGGCGCTAGGTTCAGCGCAAGCGCGATGAGACCGCCAGCGAAGCTTGAGAGGCCTACGCCAATGAGCACGAGGCTCGCGGGTCCGCGTGAGGCCCAGCCGAGCGTGGTGACGAGCAGTGCTGCGAAGAGCGCGAAGAGAACGGACATTGCGGGCGCATAGGCAGCAAAACCGAACGCGAAGGCGATCACTGCACCAAGCGCGGCAAAGCCGGAAAGACCGAGCACACCGGAATCCGCGAGCGGGTTTCGGAGCAAACCTTGCAGCGCCGCGCCTGTCAGGCCGAGCGCTGCACCGGCGAGCCACGCTGTAAGCGCGCGGGGCAGACGGATTTCCCAGACGATGGTGCGTGTTGCATCGTCCGAAGCGAAAGGATCGGCGATGGTCACGGGGCCGAGCCATAGCGCTGCTATCAACGCGACAACGCTGAGCGCCGCGAGCAGGAGCGAAGTGCGAAGCGATGCGCTCATGGCGTGCCGAGCGCTGCTTGGATCGCTTCGGCAGCGTCGATCGCGTACCACGCCTCACACGAGACGGCGGCGGGCGGCAGCGTGACCGTGCGCGCATTGGCGAGCGCACGGCGAAGCGTTGGATGTCGCGACGGCGACCAGGCATTCACGCGATCGCGGCTCGTATCGAAGAAGGCGAGCGCGATCAGCGCGGGCGGCGTTTGCACCAGGCGCTCGAGCGGCAGCACTTGCCAGCTGGCTTCAGTCCGGATGTTGCGGCCGCCAGCCGCGGTGATGGCAGCGTCCATCATCGTGCCCCTGCCCGCGACAGCGCCGCCGCCTGAGAGATACATCACCGGCGCGTTGCTGCGGTGCGCAGCGAGACGGGCGAGACGCGCATCCAGATCACGCGCGATGGCCTCGCCGCGTGACGCATGGCCGAGCGTTGCTGCTGCACCAAGCAAATCAGCACGGGCCAAGTTGAAGTCAGGCGAGTCGCCTACTTGCAGCACTGGCACGTGGAAGCGTGCGTACACTTGCTCCGCATCCCACGGCCCGCCCCAGTTACGCACGACAAGATCGGGGCGAAGCGCCAGCACCTCCTCAAGCGTGCCGCGTGTTTGGCGGATGCCGCGCGCGCGGTCGCGAAAGTATGAGTCATCGCGCAGCGAACCAACGGAAAGCGCGGCGATCTGTTCGCGATCTGCAAGAGCGAGCACGAATTGGTCGGCGCAATAATCGAGGCTGACGATGCGGTGCGGCTCCGCATGCGCGGCTGAGGCGCAGGCAAGTGCAATCGTTGCAATGATCCAACGCACCGGCACCTCCGTGGCCGCATCCCGGGCCAAAGGCTTCGCGCCGGCAGGTCTTCTGGCTTCACGGGTCGATGCGCGCTGGCCCCTTCCCGGATCGCTCCAGTGGGTGATGGCCAACGAACTCGCCGCTTACAGCTGCGGGAGCAGCCGCGGTTTCGCACCGCGTTCCCTTAACCGGCAGCGGATGTGTACGCGCGGGCGG
>CADEDT010000135.1:3052-9421 GCA_902826145.1 uncultured Caulobacteraceae bacterium | reverse complement strand
CGGCGACCATCGGGCCGTAGGTCATACGATTGCGGACGATGCCGCCGACGCTGATCCCGCCAAAGTTTGTGCCGTGATAGCCGCGCTCGCGGCCGATGAGGCGATACTTGCCGGACTTGCCGCGCGCTTTTTGGTAGGCGAGCGCGATCTTTAGTGCGGTGTCTGCGGACTCCGAGCCGCTGTTGGTGAAGAAGATGCGGTCGAGGTTCTGCGGCAGGATTTCGCCGAGGCGGTTGGCGAATTCGAACGCGCTGGGGTGGCCGAGATTGAAATTCGTCGCGTAGTCGAGTTCGGCGGCGGCGCGTTGGATCGCTTCGACGATGCGTTTCACGCCATGGCCCGCGGCGCAGCACCAGAGACCGGACGTGCCGTCGAGGATCGCGCGACCATCCGGCGCGTAATAATGCATGCCTTCAGCGCGGACGACCATGCGCGGATCGGCCTTGAATGCACGGTTCGGTGTGAACGGCATCCAGAATGAGTCGAGTGAGTTTGGCGTCGGCATGAGTTTGATTGTCTGCCGCTGCAATCGCACGCGCAAGCGTCCCTTCTCCTGGTTAAGGAGAAGGTGGCCCGAAGGGCCGGATGAGGTTTAGCGGTCCAACAGAACTGCGCGCACCCTCACCCGTCCGCTTTGCGGACACCCTCTCCCGCTCAGCGGGAGAGGGGACGAACCTCAACTGTTCGCCACTCGCGTCGTGCGAACATTTCGGCCTGGTCGTTGTAGTGCGGGCTTTCAGGGCGGTCGCTTGAGCCCCATTGGCTGATGACGCGCGTTGAGAGCGTGCCATCCGGCGCCCAATCCATCACCATCATGAAGCCATCGCCGAAATCGGCGTTGAGGCGGCCATCGGGATCGTCGTGCCAACGCAGAGCGCGCAGAACGTCGGGCGCACCTTCGAGGGGGAGATCGACGTTGCCGCGGCGCAGACGGAGCACGTCACCGAGTGGCGGATCGATGCGGCCGAAATGCGCACGCAGATGTGCGGCGGCGTTACGGGCAGCATCAATTGGCGTAGGCGCCGCAGTGTTGGCGCGCATGGCGTTGTAGATCGGCTGATAGATCATGCCGACCAGAGCGGCGGCAGGGCTGTCGTTGGCCGCGCGCCGATCCCAGGCGCGGAGCAGCGCTTGAATCTCGGCAAGCTCGGTGTCGTTCGTGGAGTCGGCGGCGAGAACTGCGTTCACGGCGACCATGGTTTGTGATTGCTCGCTGGAGGTCAGATCGAATTTGGCGGCGAGCAGCTGCTCGTCGCTGATGCTGCGGAGCGGTGAGAGTAATTCGACGGCGCGATAACCGCGATTGGTGAGGTAGGTTTCGATCGCCGGCGCGGCGTCTGGATATTGTTCGGGCTTCATATCGGCGCTTGGGTCGGTGGAGGACCAGGGCGCGCCATTGGTGCTGTAAAGCCAGCCGCTCGATGGATCGGCGAGCGTGGGGACGTCGACGCGATCGTCCATGGCCCAGATGTTGGCGCTCGTGTCGCCGGGCACGCAGCCGGACCAGTCGTAGCCGGGTGCGCGGCGCGGGATGATTGCGTTGTAGTGATAGGCGATGCGGCCGGTAGCGTCGGCATAGATGAAGTTGAACGAAGGAATGGCGCGCATCGCCATGGCGGCCGCCCACTCCTCGTAGTTGCGCGCATGGCCCAAGCGATAGAATTGCTCGAGCGCGCGGATTTCGCCGGCGCCGGCATAGCGCACGGCGACCCAGCCGTCTGCGGTTTCGAATGCGGGGCCGTGGACGGTGTACCGCAATGTGCGCGGGACCGGGATGGTGACCGGGCCCGTCTTCACCCAGAGCCAGATCTGGCGTGTCTCGAAGCGGCGCCATTCGCCGTCGATGAAGTACTGGCCGCGATGGGCGTCATCGGTGGTGAGACGATAGATGTCGGCGAGATCCGGCAGGTTGACCGTGGCGGCGAAACCGATGTCGCCGTTGGTGCCGAGTACTGGGAACGGTGAGCCGGGGAAGAGGCCGCCATGCATGCGCCAGCCGGTGTCAGTGGTGACGCTGGCTTCGTACCAGGCGACGGGGCCGGCCCAAGGCTGGTGCGAGTTGACGATGATGCGCGTGTGGCCATCGCTTGAACGGCGTGGACTTACGGCAAAGGCGTTGGAGCCGTTGTCGATGGTCTCTGCCGTCGCTTCGCGCACGGCGCAAGGATGGCCTTCTTCGTTGACGACAGCGCTGAGCGTGCGTTCGAAGCCCCAAAACAGCGGCACTGTGAGCGCCGAGCCAGCGACGACGTCGCGCGCGGTGATGTTGCGCGCGCCGGGGAGAACTTCGTCGGGGTGCTCTGTGGCGTAGGCGTTGAGGCCGTCAGCGTAGCCTTGGGCGACTGCACGGAAGTCTTCGGAGAGTGTGTCGTAGCGTTCTTCCACGGCTTCGCGGATGCCGAGGAGATGCCAGAGGAAATCAGACTTGGCGCCGTCTTCACCGAGGTGGGCGCCGAGCTTTCCGCGCGCCGCGAGCACGACGAGCTGGATGGTGGCGAAATTGTCCTGGGCGTGCGCATAGCCGATGCCATAGGCAGCTTCCGCGTCGTCGTGGCCGTGGATGCTGGGAATTCCGTAAGCGTCGCGTGTGATTGTCGGGTTGTAATCTCGCGCCGGGGCCAAGGGTTTGGGCGTGCAGGCGCCGAGCACCAGTGCCGTTACGGCGACGAAGCCGGCCAAAGTTCGCATGCGATCCCCCACTTGCTGCGCCGTGTTAGCGCAGGGCGCAGCGCAGCGGAAGAAATCGCTTCAAACTTCCGGAGCCTCCCTTAAAGGAAGGTCCGGGATTTGGACGCGAGGACACGTATGACGGCTGGCAACGCGATGGCGATCAGTGGGCGCACCGGCGTCAAGTACCAGTTCTTGATCGTGGCGCGTCACACGACGTTCCAGGCTAAGCCGGGCGTCTATGTGATGGCGAAGGCGAAGGGCGGGGAGCGCTACGATTTCTGCTTCGTCGGCGAGACGGCCGACTTGTCCAAGCGTCCGCTCGCGCCGGAAAAGCAGGCTTGCTTCCAACGTCATGGCGCCGACCACATCTTTGTACTGGAAGAGTTCAACGCCGATAAGCGCCGGCAAGTGGTGCAGGATATTGTGCAGGCGCACTCACCGCCGTGCAACGCGCCGTAACGCTTCATACGCGCCGCGTTCTGCGCTAAGCAGAGCGCTATGACCCTACAAAAAAATCTCGACCGCGCCGCTGGGATTAAGTTTCCGGTTCAGGCGATTATTGATGGCAAGCCGGTTGGCGCGCAGAGCGGCAAGACGTTCGACAATATCGGCCCGCGTGATGGCAAGATCGTCAGCAAAGTGGCGGCGTGTGAGGCGGAGGATATCGACGCCGCGGTGAAGGCGGCGCGCGCGGCGTTCGAGGACGGGCGCTGGCGCAACAAGCATCCGCGCGAGAAGAAGAAGATCATGTTCAAGCTCGCCGAGCTGATGGAGCGTGATCTGGAAGAACTGGCGTTTCTTGAGACGCTGGATATGGGCAAACCCATTCGCGACACGCTGAGCGTCGATATCCCGACGGCGATCAATTCGATCCGCTGGTATGCGGAAGCGCTCGATAAAGTTTACGGCGAAGTGGCGACGACTCCGTCGGAGCGGTTGAGCTTCATCGTGCGCGAGCCGCTTGGTGTCGTCGGCGCGATCGTGCCGTGGAATTTCCCGCTGCATATGGCGTGCTGGAAAGTCGCGCCCGCTTTGGCGACGGGCAACTCCATCGTGCTGAAGCCGGCGGAGCAATCGCCTTCGACGGCGCTGAAGCTTGGCGCCTTGGCGCTTGAGGCGGGCGTGCCGCCGGGCGTGCTGAACGTCGTGCCCGGCTTCGGCGACACGGCCGGGCAGGCGCTGGCGCGGCATATGGATGTCGATCTGATTGCTTTCACGGGTTCGGGCGAAGTTGGCCGCAAGCTCATGACGTATGCGGGCGAGAGCAATCTGAAGCGCGTGGCGCTGGAGCTCGGCGGCAAGAGCCCGCAGATCGTGTTTGCCGATGCGGAAGATCTGGACGCGGCGGCGGACGCGGCGGCCTGGGGGATTTTCTTCAATCAGGGCGAGATTTGTAACGCGGCGTCGCGCCTGTTGGTCGAAAGCTCGATCAAGGACGAGTTTCTCGACAAGGTGACGGCGCGATCGAAGCAATACGCGCCGGGCGATCCTCTGGATCCGGCAAGTATCGCGGGCGCGCTCGTCAGCGAAGGGCAGATGAAGCGCGTGCTGGGTTACGTTGAGACGGCGCGCAAGGAAGGCGCGACCTTGGCAGTCGGCGGCAAGCGCGTGCGTGAGGAGAGCGGCGGCTATTATGTTGAGCCGACGGTTTTCCATCGTCTCGACAACACACACACGTTGGCGCGTGAAGAAGTGTTTGGACCGGTGCTTGGGGTGATCGGGTTCACCAACGAAGACGACGCCGTGCGCATCGCCAATGACACGGTGTACGGGCTCGCTTCCGGCCTGTGGACGGCGAATGTCTCGCGCGCGCATCGCGTGGCGCGGAAGCTGCGCACTGGTCTGGTGTGGATCAATGGCTGGGATGCTTGCGATATCACCGTGCCGTTCGGTGGCGCGAAGCAATCAGGCTTCGGACGCGATCGTTCGCTGCACGCGCTAGAGAAGTACACGGAGCTCAAAGGCATCTCCATCACGTATAAACCGTGAGCCTTGCCGATCTCATCGCGCGTGAGACGCAGCGCTATTTAGACACGCACCCGAAGGCCGCTGCCGAAGCGGTGCGACTGAAGCAGCATTGGCTCTTCGGCGCGCCGTTTCATTGGATGAACGATTGGGCTTCGCCGTCCGCGATGATCGCGGAGGACGGTGAGGGCTCGGTGCTCACCGATATCGACGACAATACCTATGATGACTTCTGCCTCGGCGACACGCCCGGCATGTTTGGGCACGGGCGGCCAGAAATTGCGCGCGCGGTGGCAGAGCAAGCGCGGCGTGGGGCGACGTTTATGTTGCCGACGACTGAAGCTGCGGAAGTCGGCGCGTTGCTGGCGGAGCGGTTTGGGTTGCCGTTTTGGCAGACGACGCTTTCGGCCTCTGACGCAAACCGGGCGGTGATCCGCTGGGCGCGGGCGGTGACGGGAAAGTCCGTGATCGTCGTGTTCGATGGCTGTTATCACGGCATGGTCGAGGATTGCTTCGTCGAGCTGCGCCACGGGCGGACGCGGCCGGATGCAGGGCTGATCGGCCAAGTGTTCGATATGACGCGGACGACGCGGGCGATTCCGTTCAACGATGTCGGCGCGCTTGAGGCCGCGCTAGCGCAGGGCGATGTCGCTGCGGTGTTGGCTGAGCCCGCGATGACTAATTGCGGGATGATCCTGCCGGAGCAGAATTTCTGGAAGCGCGCGCAGGCGTTAGCGAAGAAGGCGGGCGCGCTGCTGATTCTGGATGAGACGCACACGCTGTCGAGCGGGCCGGGCGGCGCGACCAAAGCGTGGGGTTTGGCGCCGGATGCGCTGGTGATCGGCAAGGCGATCGCGGGCGGGTTTCCGGCGGCGGTGTGGGGCGTGAGCGCGGAGCTGGCGGAGAAGATCGCTGCCGTGCCGCGCGGTTCTGGGCGATCGGGGATTGGGACGACGCTGGCCGGCAACGCGATGGGGATCGCGGCGATTGGCGCGACGTTGCGGGAGGTGGCCGCGCCGGCGGCGTATGAGGTGATGCTCAAGGGCGCGGATGAGTTGGTGGCGAAGCTGCGTGGCATGATCGCCAAGCGCTCACTGCCTTGGTGCGTGGTGCACGTTGGCGCTCGCGCCGAGATCGTGTTTACGCCGGAGCCACCGAAGGATGCGGCGGCGATGCGGGCAGCGTTGGCGCAAAGTGAGCTAAACCACGCACTGCATCTCTACTTGATCAATCGCGGCGTGCTGATCGCGCCGTTTCACATGATGATGCTGGTTTGCCCTGCCACCACGACGCAACAGATTGACCGGCTCGTCGCGGCGGTCGATAGCTTTGCGGAAGAATACGCAAAAGAAGCCGCTGCATGACCATCGCCGACCCGAAGGAAGTCAAAGCCTTCCTCGACAAGCACCCCGAGATCCAGTTCTTCGAGATCGTTTTCACCAACATGGCGGGTGTCCCGCGTGGGAAGCGTCTGCGCCGGCACGAGATCGAGGCGGTGTACGCACAGGGGCGGTTCCTGCCTGGTTCGATCCTCGTCAACGACATCACGGGCCAGGACGTTGAGGCGACCGGGCTTGTCTGGGAAGATGGCGACGCCGATCGTGTGGCGCGGCCGATTCCGGGGCGGATCACGCCGGCGCCGTGGCTGGGCGCTGATGTCGCCCAAGTGCCGGTGACGATGTACGAGCTCGACGGCAAGCCGCACGATCTCGATCCGCGGCACGTGCTGCAGCG
>CADEDT010000135.1:0-2952 GCA_902826145.1 uncultured Caulobacteraceae bacterium | reverse complement strand
GATCGCTTCCAAAGTGTGATCCCAGATATTGATTATGACTGGTATTTGCGTGCTTGTTAGCGGCGGGGCGGCAGGCAAGCATCGGCTTGGGTGACCGCCCGGCGGGCGGCTGAACAGGGAAGGCGCAGACTATGGCCAACAGCAAGCTTATGCGGGGCGCCTCGCGCCGCTCACTCCTCCAACAATTCGGCGCTGCCGCGATCGGCATTTCGTTCGCCGGCGGGCTCTCGAGCTGCGCGCGTGGCAATGCGAACGTCGTCAACTTCTACAACTGGGACACTTACATCGGGCCGACGACGCTGGATGATTTCCATACGGCGACTGGCACGTCGGTGAACATGAGTCTGTTCGCGACGAACGATGAATTGTTCGCGCGCCTGCGCGCCGGCAATCCGGGCTTCGATGTGATCGTGCCGTCGAACGAGTTCGTCACGCGCATGAGCCAAGCGCAGATGATCCAGGAATTGGATCATGCGAAGATTCCGAACATCGCGAACCTGCTGCCGGAATTCCAGGACGCGTCGTTCGATCCGGGCCGGCGCTATTCGATGCCATATACGTGGCTTGTGCTTGGTATCGGCTACAACAAGGAAGCTGTGCGCGCGAAGGGCCTCACCGTTCCGGATTCGTGGAAGTATTTGTTCGACGATGCGACCTTCAATCAGAAGATCGCACTTCTTTCGGAATCGGCGGACCTCATTCGCCTTTGCGCGAAGTATCTTGGCCATTCGGTGAACGGCATTCCGCCGGCGATGCTGACGCAAATTGAGCAAATGCTCATCCGCCAGAAGCCGCGCGTGAAGCAATTCCACTCTGACAATGGTCAGGACCTACTGGCCTCGGGCGAAGTGGACATCGTGCTCGAATACAATGGCGACATCGCGCAGCTGATGGCCGGCGATGGCGGCGACAAGTTCGACTTCGTCGTGCCGAAGGAAGGCACGCTGATCAATTCGGATTGCCTCTGTATCCCGGTCGGCGCGCCGAACGTCGATGGCGCGCACGCCTTCATCAATTATCTGCTCGATGGCGAAGCTGGAAAGAAGATCACGGAGGAAATTCTCTACCCGACGCCGAACCGCGCCGCGCGCGATCTGATGCCGGATAGCTACAAGAACAATCCAGTGATTTTCCCGTCAGCTGAACTGATGGCGAAGAGCGAATATGGCGCGTTCGAAGGCGACGAGAAGGCGCGCGAGTACGAGGAAATCTTCACGCGCATCAGCGCCGCGTAAGACGGATCGCGAGGCGGGACGATGGAACAGACTTGGCGCCAAGCGAAGGCGGCGTTTGCGGCGATCGCCGTGCCGCCGATCGCTTGGCTGCTGTTGTTCTTCCTCGTCCCGCTGGCGGTGGTGTGGGGCTATTCGCTCGGCGAAAACACCGGCCCGATCACCATCGACGTCACCGGCACGTTCGCGAACTACATGCGGGCGGTCGAGCCGCTCTATCTCGAAATCTTCGGCAAGAGCCTGATCATTGCGGGGCTAACAACGCTGCTCTGCCTGATCGTTGGTTTCCCGGTGGCGCTGGCTATTGCGTTTGCTTCGCCGCGGACCAAGGCGTGGTTGTTGCTGCTGATCATGCTGCCGTTCTGGACGAACCTGCTCATCCGCACGTTCGCGCTGATCGCGGTGTTGCGGGAGAACGGGTATGTCAACGGCATCCTCGAATGGATGTGGACCAATGCGAGCGGCGTGATGACGCTTGTTGGCTTGCAGCCGCTCGGCGATTTCGAGCCGCTGACCTTGCTCTACAACAACACGGCCGTCGTGATCGGGCTCGTGTACGTGCACCTGCCATTCATGGTGCTGCCGCTCTATTCGGCGCTCGACCGCATGGATCGCTCGCTGATGGAAGCGAGCTTGGATCTGGGCGCAGGGCATTTGCGCACGATCTGGTCGGTGGTTGTGCCGCTTGCGGCGCCGGGCATCGCTTCGGGCGTTTTGATCACGTTCATTCCGGCGCTCGGCGCCTATCTTACGCCGGACCTGCTCGGCGGCACCGACAGCCAGATGATCGCCAACGTGATTGAGCGGCAGTTCAAGCGCGCAAACGATTGGCCGTTCGGCGCGGCGCTTTCGTTCCTGCTGATGTATCTCACGTTCATCGCCATCGCTGTGCAGGCGTTCGTGCAGCGCAAGAGTGAGCGGAGGGGCTGATGGCGGATCAGGGTCTCACCTCCATCCCGTTCCTCGGTGGCGCCAAGCGCGAGCCGAAGGAAAAGCCGGGGCCGCTTGAGTACCTGCGCCGCTGGCCGCTACGAGTGATTGTCGGCGCGACGTTGGTGTTTCTCTACCTGCCGCTGATCACGCTGATGATCTTCAGCTTCAACACGAGCCGCCGTAACGTCGTCTGGCAGGGCTTCACGACCGATTGGTACGTGAAGGCGTTCAATAACGAATCTCTGCTGCAGGCGTTCGTCAATTCACTGACGATCGCGTTTCTCTGCACCATCGTTTCGGTTATCCTCGGCGCGCTCGCGGCGGTGATGCTGTGGCGCTTCCGTTTTCCTGGGAAGACGGTGGTTGAAGGATCGATGGCGTTGCCGATCGTCGTGCCGGAAATCTGTATGGGCGTGGCGATGTTGGTGTTCTTCGCGCGTGTGATGCCGTGGCCGATGGGTCTGCCGTGGCCGCTGAACCTGGGCGCGATCACCATTGCGCACATCTCTTTCGCATTCCCGTTCGTCGCGACCGTTGTTCGCGCGCGGCTTTCTTCCTTCAATCGTGAATTGGAGGAGGCGGCTAAGGATCTGGGCGCTAGCGAGTGGCGAACGTTCTGGGACGTACTGGTGCCGCACATGCAGCCGGGTTTGATCGCCGGCGCGCTGCTGGCGTTCACGCTCTCGCTCGATGATTTCGTCATCACGTTCTTCACGGCCGGGCCGGACACGATCACGTTCCCGGTGAAGGTCTATTCGATGCTGCGCTTCTCGGTGACGCCGGAAGT
>CADEDT010000134.1 GCA_902826145.1 uncultured Caulobacteraceae bacterium | reverse complement strand
AACTTCACGGTCCGCAAGATTTCGTTCGGCGAAGGCGTGGAGCGCGTGTTCCCGCTGTTCTCACCCACGGTCGATTCCATCGAAGTTGTGCGCCGTGGCGCTGTCCGCCGCGCGAAGCTCTATTATCTGCGTGATCGTCGCGGTAAGTCGGCGCGCATCAGCGAACGCGCTGGCGGCGCTCGCGAAGAGGATTTCGTCGGCGAAGCCAACGAAGCTGGCGCCGACGCTGCGAAGTAAGCTCGCTTCGCAACTTGAATTCAGAAGCCCCGCGAGCGATCGCGGGGCTTTTCATTTGTCGCGCTTGACCTTGTCAACACACACGCTCACCTGACGCAGACGCCATGAACGCGCCGATGAAGCCACCGCGCGCGGATGTCGAGATTCTTACCCTCGGCTGCCGCCTCAATACGTACGAGAGCGAAGCCATGCGCGCGCTCGCGAGCGACGCTGCTTTGTCGAACGCGGTGATCGTCAACACCTGCGCCGTGACTGGCGAAGCCGTGCGCCAAGCGCGTCAAACCATTCGCCGCGCGCGCCGTGAGCGGCCCGACGCGGAAATCATCGTCACCGGCTGCGCCGCGCAGATCGATCCGCAAAGCTTCGCTTCAATGCCTGAAGTCAGTCGCGTCATCGGCAACGCCGAAAAGATGCGCGCTGAGAGCTTTGCGCACAGCGAAGAGCGCGTCAGCGTCTCAGACATCATGAGCGTACGCGAAACCGCATCGCACCTCATCGACGGTTTCAGCGAACGTACGCGTGTCTACATTCAAGTTCAGAACGGCTGCGATCACCGCTGTACGTTCTGCATCATCCCTTATGGCCGCGGAAACTCGCGCTCGTCCGCTGCTGGTGACATCGTCGAACAAATCCGCCGCCTCGCCGCCAATGGCGTGCCGGAAGTCGTGCTCACGGGCGTCGACCTCACGTCCTGGGGCGGCGACCTTCCAGGCCAACCTCCCCTCGGCGCGCTGGTCGCTCGCATCCTGAAGCTTGTGCCTGACCTGCCGATGCTGCGCCTCTCTTCGCTCGACGCGATCGAGATGGACGATCAGTTGTTTGAACTCGTCACACAAAACGATCGCGTCGCGCCCTATCTGCATCTCTCACTGCAGCACGGCGACGACATGATCTTGAAGCGCATGAAGCGCCGTCATTCGCGCGCGCAGGCAATCGATCTTTGCCACCGCGTGAAGGCCGCGCGTCCGGAAATCGCGCTCGGCGCTGACCTCATCGCCGGCTTTCCAACAGAAACTGAGGAGCACTTCGCCAACCTGTTCTCGATCGTTGATGAATGCGGCTTGGCGTACGTCCATGCCTTCCCCTTCAGCCCGCGCACCGGCACCCCCGCCGCGCGCATGCCGCAGATCGATCGCCACGTCGTTAAAGAACGCGCCGCGCGTCTGCGCGAAGTCGGTGCGGCGGCGCTGAACCGCCACCTAAGTGCGTGGGTTGGGCGCGAAGAGACCGGCGTCATCGAACGCGATGGGTTCGCTCGGTTGCCCGACTTCACACCCGTTCGCTTCAACGGCGGTGGCGAGGGCTTTCAGCGCCTGCGCTTCACGTCACATGACGGGCAGCACCTGATCGGCGTCGCCGCATGATCTGGGGTCTGTTCGGCAAGAAGGACAAACCGGGCCAACCGCAACCCGAACAAGCCAAAGGCTTGTTCGATGGCCTGCGCAAATCCTCCAACAAGCTCTCAGAGAGCTTCACCTCGGTCTTCACCAAGGAAAAGCTCGACGCCGCCGATATCGCCGAACTCGAGGAAACGCTGATCGCCTCAGACATGGGCGCCGCCGCTGCCGCGCGTATAAGCGCTGCCCTCGCCGATCAGCGGTTTAGCAAGGAGAACGGCGCCACCGAAGCTCGCGAAGCCCTCGCAGGCGAAGTCACCCGCATCCTCAGGCCGCGCGAAGCCACGCTTGATCTCACGGACGGCGTGAAGCCCCGCATCGTGCTCGTCATCGGCGTGAACGGCTCCGGCAAAACCACCACTATTGGCAAGCTCGCAAAAAACCTGACCGACGCTGGCGCGAAAGTCGTCATCGGCGCCGCCGACACCTTCCGCGCCGCCGCGATCGAGCAACTCAAAGTCTGGTCCGACCGCTCCGGCGCCACCTTCGTCGCTTCAACGCAAGGCGCGGACGCCGCCGGCGTGGCGTTCGAAACGGTGAAGCGCGCGAAGGAAGAAAATGCCGACGTCGCGCTAATCGACACTGCTGGACGCCTTCAGAACAAATCCGAACTGATGGCCGAACTCGCCAAGATCATTCGCGTCATGCGCAAGCTCGACGAAGACGCCCCACACGAGACACTGCTCGTGCTCGATGCCACCGTCGGCCAAAACGCGCTCAGCCAAGTGGAGAACTTCCGCTCGGTGACCGAGATCACCGGCCTGGTCATGACCAAGCTCGACGGCACCGCCAAAGGCGGCGTGCTCGTCGCCGTCGCGCAGCGCCACGCCATCCCGATCCACTTCATCGGCGTTGGCGAAAAGGCGGAGGACCTGCAAACCTTCGATGCGCAGAGCTTCTCACGCGCGCTCGTGGGCCTGCCCGCCGCCTAAGCCATCGCGTTGCGGATCGCGTTCAGGAGCGCCGCCACATAAATCAACGGCGCGGCGCTGGTCGCAGCGATCAACATCGCGCCCACCGTACGTGTGAAAGAACGCATCGCCGCCTCACGCCGAAATGTTCGTCGTAGAGAACAGCGCCTGCGCCACCAGCACGCCCACGATCGCCACAGTGAGCACGATGCTCACAGCGCGCACGAGCGGCGGGAAGGCTTGCGGATCGAGGCGGTGGTCAAAGAACGGGTCGGACATGGGCGCATCTCCTGTTGATCAGGAGATGGCCATGCCTCGCGACATTCCGAACGAAGTCTGCTCAAGGCGGGTGTGAGCCCGCCTCACATCCTCAGCGCACGCGGACCGGCAGCGGCACGTTGCAGAGGTTGATGTGCCCAATCGGATCCAGAAACCAATCTTCGCGCCGGAAGCGGCGGCTCTCGATCACCTGGTCGAACGTCGCGCTATCTGTGCGCAGCGCTTCGATGTTGACGCGCTCGTTTGCCGGCAGCTCTGACCCAAGGCGCACTGATGTGATCGCCGTCCGTTCCGCCGGCGTTTCGTAGAAGCCAAGCGGACCGGTCCCGCGCGGCATCGTCGAGAGCAACTCCATGCCTTGCAACACGCGCCCCACCGTCGCGATGTTGCGATCGAGGTGCCGCGGCGCATGGCCAATCACAACATAGAGCTCGGCGCCATTGCCGCTGTCCGCCGTGTCGCCGCGTCCGGCGCCGACCATACCGTAGCAATGCGCCATCCAAGTGCGTCTGCCATTGCTGGCAACGGGAAAGCCATACGCGAAGCCTACACCTCGCGCGTAGGAGTCGGGGTCACGCAGCCAAGTGAACCTCACGCCCGAGCGCGGCCGATCAAATTCAGGCGCCAGCGTCTCACTCGCGCTCCCCATCCGTTTCGTGTCACCTTCGTCGCGCCCCCACTGCACGACGTAGTTCTCCTGGCTCCGCACGATCGCCGCGCCATCCCAATAATGCGCGCGCGCCAACGCACGGATGTTTGCTGCATGGAGCGGCGTGTAGTCCGGTGCGAGTTCGATGATCACGCGTCCAGCAGGCAGCTGCATGTAGAGCAGGTTGTTCTGATCGACTGTCCGCCAGTCGTTTGAAGGCGATTGTTCCAGGATCTCGGCAAGCGACCGCGTTGGAGCGTCGCCCCTAGGTTGGCCGCTCGCACACGCCGCCAACAGCCCGAGAGCCATCAACCCCAAGAACCGCATTTGTCCCCTCCTCGTTTGCTCCAGATGTCACCTGGGAAAGCGTCGCAGCGCAAGCCGCTAGTCCGGCGCCCTGGTTTGCGCGTATCAGGGCCGCATGAGCGAAGACCTGACCGCAACGGGCGCCGCCAAGCCCAAAAAGGCTGCGGAAAGCGCAAACCAGCTTTGGATCGACCTCGGGCCGATCCTAGTCTTCGTGATCACCTACAACGTCCTTCACCGCATCGAAGCGACGAAAGAGAACGCGATTTATATCGCCGTTGGTGTGTTTATCGCCTCGGTGCTTGCAGCCATCGCCTATTGCAAGTTCCAACGCGGAAAGGTGCCGCCAATCCTCATCGTGACGGGAGTGCTGGTCACCGCCTTTGGCGGCCTCACCATACTCCTGCGCGACCCCGCGATCATCCAAATCAAGTTCACGCTCACGTTCGTGTTCTACGCGGCGGCGATCCTCATCTCGCTCGCGATCAAACAGAACGTGTGGAAACTCTTCTTCCGCCACATCTTCAATCTGCCCGACCGGATCTGGAATGTGCTCGCCCTGCGCTGGGCAGGGTTTTACGTGGTCATGGCGGTGCTGAACGAAGTGCTGCGCTACTACTACAACGAGGCCAACGGCAATTTTGACGTCTGGCTGAACCTGCGCACGCTGCTCACCTATCCAGCCTTCATCGCCTTCGCCGCCGCCAACACGCCGCTCGTGATGAAGCATCATCGTGAGGAAGACGAAGAGAAGCCTGCTGAAGCGGCGCCTGGCGCCTGATCGCGCCGCTTTCGGACTGAATTTCGCCTTCCTGGCGAACAATCCTCGAACGCATGATTGATCGCGCGGATCGCGCCGTTAATCTCCGCTCGCGTTTGGGGCGGCACAAAATGGCGCGGTCGACACCGGATTCCGAGGAATCCGAGCAATACAAGCTGGCGACTTCAGCCAGCCACTTGCTGCATCGCGCAGAGCAGCTGGCCTCCGACCGCTTTGCTCAACTTGCGCGCGACACGATCAGCCTTCGTCAGTTCGCTGTGCTTGTCGCAATCTCCGAAAAGCCGGGCCTAAGCCAGAGTGATCTCGTGAGGGCCACAGGTATCGACCGCTCGACGCTGGCTGACATGGTCGTGCGCATGGAGCAACGTGACCTCATCGTGCGAACACCATCGAGTTCTGATGGCCGCGCGCACTCCGTGCTCCTGGGCCAAACCGGCGGCGCCATTCTTTCAGCCATGACCAAGCACGCGCGCGCCGCCGACGCCGCGATCCTTGACCTGCTGCCGCGCACCAAGCGCCGCACCTTCCTCAACACGCTCACGAAACTCGCAAAGCTCGCGGAAGAAGCCGCCGCCAAAGCTGAGCGTGATCAAAAGAAGCAGGCCAAGCGCGAAGCGCGCGAACAGGCCGCCGCCGAGACGAAGAAGAAGCGCAAACAGCGCGGTTAGCGCTCTTCCAACGCAGGCATGATCACGTCCTGCACCGACTCCGCGGTCAGCGGCCCGCGATGCGCCGCGCGGATCACGCCATCGGGGCCAATCACGAACGTCTCCGGCACACCGGTAACGCCCAGCTCCAGCCCGAAACGCCCCTCCGGATCCATCGCCACGACACTGAACGGATCGCCGAGCTCGGTCAGAAACGCCACCGACGCCTCGCGCCGATCCTTGTAGGCAACGCCAACGATATCGACGCCGCGCTGGCGCAACGCCATCAACTGCGGATGTTCAGCGCGGCACGGCGTGCACCACGACGCGAAGAGATTGATCACATAAGCGCGGCCGCGGCGATCATCGCTTGTCACCAACTCGCCTTCATCCAAGCTCGTCAGCGCATAACTCGGCGCCGCGCGGCCAACCATGCCTTCAGTAAAGCGTGTACGCTCGCCCTCGCGGGTCAACAGCACGACGCCCACAACGATCAGGATCGCCAGCGCAGCGAGCGGGACGAACGCGATCAGCCTCACTTGGGCCGATCCAAATCACGCGCCTGCCTGGACCATGCAAGTAGCCGCGCCAGCACGACAACGGTCAACACCGTCAGCCCGCCAAGCGCCACCGCATAAGCGGGCCAGATATATTCCCAGCCACCCTCGATCATGCCTGCGCTCCACGCAGACGAGCGTTTTCAACACGGCGGCGGTGAATGGCAGAGCGCATGTTCATCAGCGTCAGCGCGCCGAACAGCAGCAGATACGCACCCGCCATCGTCAGCAACGGCCCAAGCATCTCAGGGTGGATCGCCGATCCACCGCTCCGCATGATGCTCGCCGGCTGATGCAGCGTGCTCCACCAATCAACGGAGAATTTCACGATCGGCAGATTGATCGCACCGACGAGACAAAGGATCGCCGCCAGCCGCGCGGCTTTCTCTTCATCCTCAACCGCCGCCCAGAGCGCGAGATAGCCGAGATAGGTGATGAACAGCACGAGCATGGACGTCATGCGTCCATCCCACTCCCACCAAGTGCCCCAAGTTGGCGCGCCCCAGAGCGAACCGGTGATAAGACAGATCGCGGCAAACACAGCGCCCACCGGCGCGGCCGCGCGCGCCGCGACATCCGCCAACACATGGCGCCACACCAAGCTCACGAAACTCGCGCCGGTCATGAAGGCGTAGACGCCCATCGACCACCACGCCGCCGGCACATGCACGTACATGATCCGTGCGGTGTCACCCATCTGGTAGTCCGCTGGCGAATAGAAGAGCGCCCACGGGATGCCCGTCGCGAACAGGATCAGCGCGCCCACGAACAAGGCCGGCGCGGCCCCGGCCGAAAACGCCATGAAGCGTGCGGGATTGGCGAAAGCAGAGAACATCGCGGGCGCTACCAATCCCGGTTCGGTGGCGAAGGCAATGCGGTCATTCGGCCTGAAGCCTAAGTGCAGCAGCAGCGGCCACCGGCCCGATCGCCGCCGCCCCCAATGCGCATCCCGCGAGAATGCTGATCGCTGCGCCCACATCCTGGCCTGCCGCCACCGACGCCCCAAAAATGATCGGCGGCGCAAACAGCGGCAGCACGATCAGCGCAATCAGCACGCCGCCGCGTTTCACACTCGCGGTCACGGCCGCGCCTACTAGACCGACACCGATGAAGGCAGCGGTCCCCAACGCCAAGCTCACAACGATCATCGCCGCGCGCTCAACTGGGGCCTGTAAGGCGATAGCCGCGGGGGCGCCAGCGATGGCCAAAGGCAAACCAATCGCGCACCAAAGCGCTGCACCTTTCGCGAACATAATCAGCTCAAGCGGCGCGCGTGAAAGCAGCATCTGATCGAGCGAGCCGTCTTCAAGGTCAGCCTGAAACAACCGCTCCAACATCGCGAGCACAGCGAGCGCCGCCGCGATCCAAACGAGCGGTGGTCCCGCCACCGCGAGCAATGCGCGGTCCGGCCCCATCGCCAACGGCACGAGCATCGTGGCGCCGAGGAAGTAGCCGAGCGGCGCAAGCGCGCCACCACCCGCCCACAACAGCAACAACTCTCGCTGAAACGTAGCTCGGAACGCGCTCATCGCGGCACGCGCACAATTTGCGAAGGTGTTGCGCCCAACGGCTCGTGCACGGCGGCCACAACGACGCCACCGCTGGCGCGATGCGATGCGATCAACTCGTTCAGCACCGCCTTGCCGGATTCATCGAGCGAGGCCGCTGGCTCATCCAGCAACCACACTGGCCGCGGCGCGATGATCAAACGCGCAAGCGCAATCCGTCGCGCTTGCCCCTGGCTCAACACCCGCACCGGCAACGTCAGCACGCGTCCAAGATCGAGCGTCTGCGCGATGAAGTCTTCGCTCGCCGCGCCGCCGAACAGGCCAGCCCAGTAACGCAAATGATCGCGCACGCTCGCTTCGCGCTTCACAGCATTTGCGTGCCCGACATAGTGAGTCGCTAACGCTGGCTCTTCGACGCCATCAAACGCGACCTGCCCAGCACTCGGCTTCAGGAACCCAGCAATCGCACGCAACAAGCTCGTCTTCCCCGAACCGTTCGAGCCATGCACTTCGACATACGCGCCTGAAGCTGCTGCAAAGCTCAGCCCTTCGAACAGAACACGCCCACCACGCGAAAGCGTGAGCGCTTCAACGCGGATTGACGGCTTGTCTTGGAAAGGTCCGCGGGCGCTCATAATGCGGCCCCGGTTCTAGAAAGGGTTGCACGATCCGCCAAGCCGCGCTTGGTGGAGCGGAGGGAGGTGCGGCGATGCGTCGTTTATTGGCGGGATTGGTGCTGGCCGTGGCTCTGGCCGCGTGCGGCCAAGCGAGCATGGAAACCGCTGAAGCGCCCGCCGGCGAGGCCTATGGCGGAATGGCCGACATGGATAGCGCGCAGAACGGCCGCGCTCTTGCAGTGGTCACCGAGGAATCCGCGCCTGCCGCCGCACAGGCGCCGCCGCCAACCGACGCCACCGCACCCACAACCTCATCGCCCGGCCCAAGCCAACCCGCCGGCCCGACGCCCGTGCTCTTTCTCGCCTACACCTATTCGCGCGGCCTCGAGATTCCGAGCCAACGGCTTTCCGGCGTGATGGATGTCCACGTGCAAGCCTGCCAGGCTGCTGGGCCGCGCGTGTGCCAGCTGATTGGCTCGAACCGCACGGGCGATCCTGAAAGCTACATGGAAGGTTACGTCTCGCTGCGTGCCGAGCCGATGTGGCTGCGCACCTTCATCAACGGCCTCGCCGCGCAAGCCGACGAAGCCGGGGGGCGCATCATCGCGGAAAACGTCAGCAGCGAAGATCTCACGCGTCAGATCGTCGACACTGAAGCGCGCCTGCGCGCCCAGACCGCGCTGCGAGATCGGCTGCAGCAATTGCTGCGCTCACGCCCCGGTCGCCTCGCCGACTTGCTCGAAGTTGAGCGCGAACTCGCCCGCGTGCAGGGCGAGATCGACGCGGTGCAATCGTCTCTCGCTGTGATGCGTACGCGCGTGGCGATGTCCGAACTCACGATCCAATATCGCTCGGCGCCGCGCCCGGTCGGCAGCAACACGTTCCAGCCCCTGCAGGAAGCATTCGCGAATTTCCTCGGCATCATCGTCATGGGCTTCGCGGCCATCATAACCATCATCGCCGCGCTCATTCCGTTCGCGATCGTGCTTGTGCCGCTAATTTGGCTGCTACTGCGCTGGCGCAAGAACCGAGGCGGGCGCTTTTTCCATCGTTCCTCGCCCCGCGCAGCGGGGGAGGATGTCGCCGAAGGCGACAGGAGGGGGACACCCTAACTGCGAATACATCGCAACTATCCCCCTCCCTAACCCTCCCCCGCGTTGAGGGGCGAGGGAATTCAGCGCCGTTAATTGCGCCTTCGCAAAACGGCGCTACATAAGCCTTGCCGCGCGCCCGGTTTGATTCCGGATTTGGGGCGCTCCCCAACGCGCTTGCATCTCTGTCGCTACTCTAGCCGGATGCAGACCCATGCCATCTTTGAACTCATTTAGCGCCCGCTCCTCTCTGAGCGCCGGCGGCAAGACCTACGCTTATTTCGATCTCAACAGAGCCAGCGAAAATGGCCTCGGCGACATCTCCAGATTGCCGATGTCGCTCAAGGTTCTGCTCGAGAACCTGCTGCGCGCCGAAGACGGCGTTGCGGTGAAGAAGGCCGACATCCTCGCCATGACCTCGTGGTTGGTAAACCGCGGCAAGAACGAAGTCGAAATCGCCTTCAGCCCCGCGCGCGTGCTGATGCAGGATTTCACCGG
>CADEDT010000133.1 GCA_902826145.1 uncultured Caulobacteraceae bacterium | reverse complement strand
TACCATTCGGGAAAATCTTCGGCGCGCGTGACCTTAAGCGCATGCATGGGGAGGCAGTCCTTTCGGGCGTCTGGATAGACCGCGCCGCCGCCGCCCGCAACGCGGCCTAATGAGCGCGCATGCCCCAAAGATCGACGGAAATGGCCCAGGCGATACCCAGCCACACGATCGCCGCGATTCCGGCTGCGGCCAGCGCCTTCATGCGCAAGTTGTGGACTTTCGGCGCTCCCCGTTCGGCGCCCGGGACAGTCTCCTCGCCAGCCTCGTGTGAGCTCTGCGCCCCCATCGGGAGCATCACGAAAAACGACAGCCACCAAACGATCATGTAGATGGCGATGCCGAGAAAGAGGTTCATCCGCGCACAGCCTTGGGTGTTTCCATCAGCTCGATCAGGACGCCGTTTGAGTTCTTCGGATCGACAAAGATGATCGGTGTGCCGTGCGCGCCGATGCGCGGTTCGTTCAGCACCTTGGCGCCGCGCACCACCATCTCGTCACGCGCCACGTAGATGTCAGGAACCTCGAAACAGATGTGATGTTGGGCGCCGCGCGGGTTCCTTTCGATGAAGCGCGCGATCGGACTGTCCGGTCCCAGAGGTTCGATCAATTCGATTTGGCTATTGGCAACGTTAACGAACGCGAACTTCACGCCCTGCGCGGCGAGCTCGCGCGTCTCCGTGATTGCGCTTTCCGGGACACCATAGAGATCGCGATAGGTAGCTTTCGCCTCCTCAATGGAGGGCACGGCGATGCCCACGTGATTCAACCTGCCAATCATGGCCCTACTCCCATCACCCCGCGCCAAATCTAGACGCGCAGAATGGAAACGTCGACAAGCGGGCGCTTCTTCCAAAGACGTTCTGCGGCCTTGCGTACCGCACGGACAACACTCGTCTCGATCAGCTCATCATCGCCGCGTTCAGAGTGGCTGAGCTTGGTGAAGACGGCCTTCGCCGTTGTTTCGATCTCCTCCAAGGCGAGTGCGAAATCTTCGTCATCGGGCATGGTCAGGCCGCGCACCGACGCGCTTGGCCCCGCCAGCAGAGCGTTCTTGGCGCTGAGCGCGATGGCGACGTTGATCGCGCCTTCGGCGGCAAGGCGTTTGCGGTCGCGGATCGCGTCATCTTCCGTGTCCACGATCACATTGCCGTCGACATAGAGGCGCCCTGACGGCACCTCGTCGATCACCTCTGCGGGCCCGGGCGCCAGCCGGATCAGGTCGCCATTGTTCGGCGCGATCGCCTGGGGAATCTGAAGCGCCTGTGCCAGCTTCACGTGCTCGCGAATGTGCCGGATTTCGCCATGGACTGGCACCGCGATCTGCGGGCGCGCCCATTGGTACATCTGTTTCAGCTCATCCCGCGCTGGGTGGCCGGAGACGTGAATGAAGTGCTCATCGTCGGCCGTAACAACCTCGACCCCACGCGCGAGGAATTCTTCGTAGAGCTGATGGATCGCGTTCTCGTTGCCGGGGATTACTCGGGACGAGAAGATCACGGTATCGCCCTGGCGGAGCGTGACGTTTCGATGCTCGCCGCGGGCAATACGCGAGAGCGCTGCGCGCTGCTCGCCCTGGCTGCCAGTGCAAAGGAAGAGCACGTTCTCGTCAGGCAGCGTGCCGACTTCGTCTTCGTCAACGACCTGCGGCGAATTTTGCAGCAAACCCACGCCCTGCGCAGCGTTGTAGATGCGATGCATAGAGCGGCCCACGAGGCACGGTGTGCGTCCACAGAGGCGCGCTGCCTCCAGCGCCGTTTCGACGCGCGCAACATTTGAAGCGAAGGCCGTGACCGCTACTTTCCCAGAGCAGCGCTTGATCACTTCGGTGAGCTTCTGCCGCACTTCGGATTCTGATCCAGTTGAACCTTCCACAAACACGTTTGTGGAGTCGCACACCATGGCGAGGACACCTTCCTCAGCCATGGCGCGAAGTTTGGCTTCATCGGTTGTTTCGCCGATCAGCGGATCTGGATCGATCTTCCAGTCACCCGTGTGCCAGATGAGGCCGAGCGGCGTGCGAATGGCTAAGCCGTTTGGCTCCGGGATCGAGTGTGTGAGTGTGACAAAATCAATCTCGAAAGGCCCAAGCGTGAGTTGGCCTTTGAGCGGGATTTCCGTCAACGGGACTTTGTCGAGCAGACCGCGCTCGCGCAGCTTCTCGCGCACGAGCGCCGCCGTAAATGGAGTGGCGTAGACGGGAGCTTTCAAACGCGGCCAGAGCCAACCCAGCGCGCCGATATGATCTTCGTGCGCGTGCGTAAGGACTATCGCGATGATATCGTCGGCGTGCTCTTCGAGATAGGCCGGATCAGGAAGAATGAGGTCGATGCCGGGCGTTGTGTCCTCACGCCCGAACGTGACGCCGATATCAACGATAATCCACTTGCGCGCGTCCGGCGGGCCGTAGCCGTACGCGTTCAGGTTCATACCGATCTCGCCTGACCCGCCGAGCGGCAGGAAAACGAGCTCATCGTCGGGCGTTGGTTTTTTCAAAGCTTCCCGCCGTTGCGCCGGAAGATTTCAAGCAGGCCGCGCGAGGTGAGGTCTTGATCGAAGTGATCGATGGTGGGGAACGCGCCTTCGAAGAGTGAGGCAACGCCGCCTGTCGCGATCGTCTTCATCGGCTTGCCGTACTCTTCGCGTATGCGCCTACACAGACCTTCGATCATTTCGATCGATCCCCAATAGATGCCCGATTGCATGGCGCTCACCGTGTCTTTGCCGATGACGCGGCCGGGGTCACGGATTTCCACTCGCGGAAGCCGCGCCGCTGCCTCGTGCAACGCCTGCAGCGAAAGATTGATCCCCGGCAGGATGATGCCGCCCTCGAAGGCGCCGTCCGCGGCGACGATGTCGAATGTTGTCGCCGTACCGCTATCGATGACGATAGCTGGGCCGCCGTATTGAACGAACGCGCCGACAGCGTTCACGAGGCGGTCGGCACCCGCTTCGTTCGGCTTGTCGATGCGCACTTCGATGCCAAGCTTCAGTCCGTCCTCGCCAATCACCATTGGCTCTTTGCCGATGTAGCGGCGCGAGAGATTGCGCAGATTGAAGAGCGCCTGCGGCACGACCGTCGAGATGATGCAGTCGGTGATGTCCGCGAACGACAGGCTGTTCAACGACATGACTTGTTGGAGCCACGGCGCGTACTCGTCGGCAGTGCGTGTGGTGTCGGTCGACGCGCGCCATTGCGCGCGCCAGGTCTGGCCGTCCCAGATGGCGAACTTAGTGTTGGTGTTGCCTACGTCGATGGCGAGAAGCATCAGGCCGCCCTTGGTAGAAAAACATCGCCGGCCGCGATGAGGCGGCGGCCGGTGGGAGTATCGAGTTCAAGTTCACCGCGTGGGGAAAGCCCAGCGATGCGGCCTTCAAGCGTCTGCTCGCCTTGGACAACGCGAGCCTCTTGGCCGAGACCGTAGGCGCGCTCCATCCAGGCGCGTCGCAACGGCTCGAACCCTTCGCTCAGCATACGTGCCGACCACGCTTCCAGTTTCGGCCGCAAGGCGGCGAGGAAAGCGAGCGGCTCAGGCGCCGGCGCATCGGGCGGCAGAATGTCGCGCAGGCACGTCGTGCGCTGGTCAATGTTCTCGGGCGCGTCCGCTAAGTTCACGCCAAAGGCCAGTGCGACCCAAGTCTGGCTGTTCGCCAAGGCGCCCGAGTCCAGCATGATACCGGATATCTTAGCGCCATTTATGAACACGTCGTTCGGCCATTTGAGTTGCGCCGAACCAGCGCCAATCACTGCATCGATCGTCTCTGCGAGGGCAACACCAGTGGCGAAGCCAAGCAGCGCGATCTGCTGCGGCGGGTCGCGGGTCGCGAACAGCAACGTCGCCATCAGGTTGCCGTCGTGCGAAGTCCAGGCCCGGCCGCGACGGCCACGGCCCGCAGTTTGACGCCTCGCGATCAACCAGACTGGTGAAATCTCGCCACGTTCGGCGCGGCGGCGCGCCTCCAGGATTGTGGAGTCGATCTCGTCGAAGACTTCGACCGGCGCTTGCCCGTCGATCATCGAGGCTGCTTTCTCAAAAGCTCATCCGCACCGCGTTCTCGGCCCAGCCTTGGAGCGCGCCAAGCAGCAGCACCAGAACGGGGAACGTCAGCGCCGCGGACGCCAACGCCGTCACCATGATAGTTCCGCTCGGCGCCTGCAACTGCGCGGCAGGCGCCGCAAACCACATAGAGGCGATCAAACGCAGATAGTACGCAGCGGCCACGACAGCGGCGACGCCGCCGAGGATCGCGAGCCAATAGAGGTGGCCGGCAACCGCAGCGGTGAACACGGCCAGCTTACCGATGAAGCCCGCGAACGGCGGAATGCCGGCCACCGAGAACAGCAGCATCGTGAACAGCGACGCCATCCACGGGCGCTTTTGCGCAAGACCGGCGAGGTCCGCGACGGTTTCCGCCGGTTGGCCATCGCGGCGCATTGCGAGGATCAGCGCGAACATGCCGACCGTCGCCGGCAGATAGAGCGCCAAATAGATCAGCGCCGACGACGCGCCCTGCTCGCCGCCGGCGGCGAGACCCATCAGCGCAAAGCCCATGTTGCCGATGGAGGAATACGCCATCAGGCGTTTGAGGTTCGTCTGCACCAGTGCCGCGACCGATCCCCAGACCATCGAAATCGCGGCCAGAGCCGCGACCACCTGCTGCCATTGCGGCGTCATCTCGGCGAACGGCTCGTAGAGCAAGCGCGCCATGAGCGCGACAGCAGCCACCTTCGGCGCAGCGGCGAAAAACGCGGTGATCGGCGTCGGCGCGCCTTCATAGACATCCGGCGTCCACATATGGAACGGCGCCGCCGACATCTTGAAGCCAAGCGCGCACAGCATCAGCACCAAGCCGAAAAGAAGCCCGATGCCGCCCGCGCCTTCGCCGACAGCGGCAGCGATCGCATCGAAGCGGATCGAACCGGTGAAGCCATAGACGAAGGAAGAGCCGAACAGCAGCAGGCCGGACGAGATGGCGCTGAGCACGAAATACTTCAGACCCGCTTCCGACGAACGCGCGTCGTCCCGCCGCCAGGCGGCCAACACGTAAGCGGCCAGCGATTGCAGTTCGACGCCGACATAGAGGCTGATGAGGTCCTGCGCCGAGACCATCACGAACATGCCGAGCGTCGCCAGCGCGACCAGCACCGGAAACTCGAAGCGTTGCTCCTTCGTCGTGGTGAAATAATCGGCGCCGAGCGCGAGCGTTGCGGCGGCGGCCAGTCCGATCAGCACCTTCGCGAATACACCGACGCCATCGACCACCATCGCGCCTTGGAAAATCTCGACGGCGGCCCCTGGGCTCCAAGCGAGGGCCAGCAGGCCCGCGCCGGCGATGCAGATGACGCCCAGCAATGAGAGAGCGCCGAACGCACGATCTTTGAACCAGGCGCCCAGCACCGCGCCGATTAGCGCGAAGGCGACGAGCAGCAGCTCCGGCCGCGCCAGCGGCAGACTATTGTTGAGATCGATCACCGGGTTCATGGCGCAACTCCGGTGAATTGCTGGACAATCGTGGCGGTCGACGCCTGCGTGAAGTCGAGCACGTAGGCCGGCGCCAGGCCCATGATCAGAGTGGCGACGATCAGCGGGATGAACGTCACCCACTCACGCGCGTCGAGATCGGTGATCTTGTCGAGTTTCGGGTTCTCGATCACGCCGAAGGCAACTTTGCGATAGAGCGTCAGCGCATACGCCGCCGAGAAGATCACGCCGAGCGCCGCGCCGGCAGCGACCCACGCGTTGACCTTGAACGTGCCGACCATGGTGAGGATTTCGCCCGGGAAGCCGCTCGTGCCTGGCAGGCCGACATTGCCCATGGTGAAGAGCATAAAAATCGCGGCGTAGACCGGCATGCGGTTCACGAGGCCGCCGTAGAAGGCGATTTCGCGCGTGTGCATGCGGTCGTAAACGACGCCAACACAGAGGAACAGCGCGCCGGAGATGATGCCGTGCGACAGCATCTGGAAGATCGCGCCTTGGATGCCCTGCTCGTTGCCGGAGAAGATGCCCATGGTCACGAAGCCCATGTGCGCGACGGACGAGTACGCGATGAGCTTCTTCATATCGAGTTGGCGGAACGCAACGAGCGATGCCCACACGATCGCGATGACTGAAAGCGCGAAGACGAAGTAGCGGAAGTACTCAGACGCATCCGGAAACATCGGCAGCGAGAAGCGCAGGAAGCCGTAGCCGCCCATCTTCAGCAGGATCGCCGCCAGCACGACCGATGCGGCAGTAGGCGCCTCGACGTGTGCGTCCGGCAGCCAGGTATGAACCGGCCACATCGGCATCTTCACCGCGAACGAGGCGAAGAAGGCGAGCCAAAGCCATATCTGGACGTTCTGCTCGAAACCGGTGGTCTGCGCGTATTCGGTCAGCGCTGGAATGTTCGAGGTGCCCGCCGTCGCGATCATGAAGATGATCGCAACCAACATCAGCAGCGAACCCAGCAGCGTGTAAAGGAAGAACTTGAACGCCGCATAGACGCGCCGCTCGCCGCCCCACACCCCGATGAGGATGAACATCGGAATGAGGCCGCCTTCGAAGAAGATGTAGAAGAGGATGATGTCCTGCGCGCAGAAGACGCCGATCATCAGCGTCTCAAGGATCAGGAACAGCACCATGTAGCTGGAGACCTGCTTCTCGATCACCCAGCTCGCCAAGATGCAAAGCGGCGTGAGGAAGGTCGTCAGCATCACTAGCGACATAGCGAGCGTATCGACGCCCATGGCGTAGGACGCGCCGAACGCCCAGGGAATGCTCTCTTGGAGCTGGTATGCCGGGTTGCTCGGATCGAACGCGGCGAAGGCGAAGAGTGACGCGACGAACGTCGCGATCGTCACCAACAGCGTCAACAGCTTGACGCCGTTGTCATAACCGACGTTCTCACCGCGCGCGGACATGCGCGACAGAAGAATGAGCAGCGCGCCCGCCGCCGGCAGGAACGTGACAATGGAAAGGATCGGCAGACCGGCCACGAGCTCGCTCATCGCCCGCCTCCAATGCCCGCGAGGATCGCGTAGGCGCCGAACGCCACCGCCGCGATCAGCATGATGAAGCTGTAGTGATAGACGAAGCCCGTCTGCAGGCGGCGCAGGTGACGCGAGAAGAAGTTCGAGCTCGCTGCGACGCCATCGGGGCCGAGGCCATCGATCAGGCGTTTATCGCCAACCTTCCAGAAAAGATCCCCGAGCGCGCGGGCGCCTTTGACGAAGATGAAGTCGTAGAGTTCGTCGAAGTACCACTTGTTGTAGAGGAAGGCCCACACGGGCCCCTTCGCCATGGCCTTCGGCACGCCGGTTTGCCAGAGGTAGAAGATCACGGCGAAGATGAAGCCCGTGACGGTCACCGTCAGCGGCGCCCAGATCACCCAAGCCGGGAAGTCGTGGTGGCCTTCGCCATGCGCCAACGGCACGACGTGATGCCAGAAATCCTCCGCGTGCTCGCCGAGGAAGTATGGCGCGAACACTGCACCAGCGGCGATCGCGCCAGCGGCCAGCACGAAGAGCGGGATCAGCATCACCCACGGCGATTCATGCGCGGGCGCTGAGCCGTCTGCGGGCTTCGCGTGCGCGTCGTGCCCGTGGTGGTCGTCATGCGCATGAGCATCGCCATGCCCGTGATCGTCATGGTGCGCGTTCGGATTGCCCCGATACTTGCCTTCAAAGGTCATGAAAGCGAGGCGCCAGGAATAGAAGCTCGTCAGCAGCGCAGCAGACACGCCGCACCAGAACGCAAACTGCGCGCCGATACCGTGGCTGCCGTAAGCAGCTTCGATGATGGCGTCCTTCGAGTAGAAGCCGGCGAAACCGCCGAGACCGGGAATGCCGAAGCCGATCAGCGCCAACGTGCCGATCGTCATCATCGCCCAGGTGATCATCATGGGCTTACGGACGCCGCCCATGTAGCGCATGTCCTGCTCGTGATGCAGGCCGTGGATCACCGAGCCCGCGCCGAGAAAGAGCAGCGCCTTGAAGAAGGCGTGCGTGAACAGGTGGAACATCGCCGCGTTGTAGGCGCCGACACCGGCCGCAAAGAACATGTAGCCGAGCTGCGAGCAGGTTGAGTACGCGACGACGCGTTTGATGTCGTTCTGCGCCAAGCCGACTGTCGCTGCGAACAACGCGGTCGTTGCGCCGATGATGGTAACGAAGCCGCTGGCCAGCGGCGCCATGTGATAGAGCTCGCCGAGGCGGCAGACCATGAACACGCCGGCAGTGACCATCGTCGCGGCGTGGATGAGGGCGGAGACCGGCGTCGGACCTTCCATCGCGTCCGGCAACCACACGTGCAGGAAGAACTGCGCCGACTTGCCCATCGCGCCGATGAACAGAAGGATCGCGCAAAGTTCGATCGCATCGAAATAGGTCGTGCCGATGATGAGGCGCTTGCCTTCGAGCTCGTGCAGCAGCCCTGGCACGTTCACACCATCGACGGCGCCGGCGAAGAGCGCGGATTGGCCAACTTCCGTTGGGAAGAACTGGATCGTCCCGAGGAAATAGAAGATCGCCATGACGCCGAGGGCGAAGCCAAAGTCGCCGACCCGGTTGGTGATGAACGCTTTGATCGCGGCGTCGTTGGCGGTGCGCTTCTGGTACCAGAAGCCGATCAGAAGGTAGGATGCCACGCCCACGCCTTCCCAGCCGAAGAAGAGCTGCAGGAAGTCGTTGGCCGTCACCAGGGCGAGCATCGCGAACGTGAAGAACGAGAGGTAGGAGAAGAACCGCGCCTTGTGCGGATCTTCGGCCATGTAGCCCCATGAATAGAGGTGAACCAGGAACGATACCGTGTTCACCACCACCAGCATGATCGCCGACATCGTGTCGATGCGGATGCTCCACGTGGAGGTGAAGCCCACGACGTCGATGAAACGGAAAAGCTCGATGACGCGCTCGTGGCCCTCGCCCCAGACGAAGCTGGCGAAAATCGGCCATGACAGTAGGAGCGAAATGCCGATTGAGCCGGTCGTCAGCGCCATAGCGACACGGTCGCCTATGTAACGTTGCAGCAGGCCCGCGATCGCGGCCGCGAAAAGCGGGCCGAGGACAATCAGGATTTCGGGGGAGAATTGCACTTTTCTCAGCCCCTCATCTGATTGATGTCTTCGACGGCGATGTTGCCGCGATTGCGGAAGTACGTGACCAGGATTGCGAGGCCGACTGCGGCCTCTGCGGCAGCGACCGTCAGCACCATCATCGCGAAGATCTGGCCTTCGAGGTTCTGCAGGTGCGCCGAGAACGCGACGAGGTTGATGTTCACCGACAGCAGCACCAGCTCGATCGACATCAGGATGATGATGACGTTCTTGCGGTTCACGAAGATGCCGAAGACGCCGATCGTAAACAGAGCGGCGGCGACGATCAGGTAGTGGAAAAGCGTGACTTCCATCAGCCGAGCCCCTGCCCCGGACGGATGTCCTTGAGTTCAACACCCTCGGACCGCTTGCGGCCGACCTGAGCGGCAATGTCCTGCTTCTTCACACCCGGGCGATGGCGGAGCGTCAGCACGATCGCGCCGATCATGGCGACGAACAGCACCAAGCCTGCCATCTGAAAGACGAGCAGGTAATCGGTGTAGAGCACCTGGCCGATCGCTTCGGCGTTGGTGACTTCGCTCGTCTGCGTCGGCGTCAGCGCAATCGGCGCGCCTTCGGCAGACATCGCAGCGCTGGCGACAAGGCCTAGCTCACCGAAAAGCGCGAGCGCCACGAGGACGCCGACCGGCAGATAGGAAAGGAAGCCTTGCTTCAGTTCGGCGAAGTCGACGTCAAGCATCATGACGACGAAGAGGAAGAGCACCGCGACCGCGCCGACATAGACAACGACCAGCAGCATCGCCAGGAA
>CADEDT010000132.1 GCA_902826145.1 uncultured Caulobacteraceae bacterium | reverse complement strand
AACATGGTTAACGGCCGCGGACTCTTGATTCGCGGACTCCGTCAAGCGAGGATTCCCCTCACTCCGGGGGACCAATGGCGCGCCACTTCAAAGACCGCATCATCGAAGGCGACTGCATCGAGGAGATGCGGAAGCTTGCCGATGGCAGCGTCGATCTGGTGTTCGCTGATCCGCCCTATTTCATGCAGCTCGGCGGCGCGCTGACGCGTCCGGACCAATCGAACGTCGATGGCGTCGATGACGAGTGGGACAAGTTCGAAGATTTCGCTGCGTATGACGCCTTCACGCGCGAATGGCTGAGCGAAGCGCGGCGCGTACTGAAGCCGAACGGCGCGTTCTGGGTGATCGGCTCGTATCACAACGTCTTCCGCCTTGGCGCTGCAATGCAGGACCTCGGCTTCTGGATCCTGAACGACATCGTCTGGCGCAAGACCAATCCGATGCCGAACTTCAAAGGCACGCGCTTCACCAACGCGCACGAGACGCTGATCTGGGCGGCGCGCTCGAAGGAAGCGAAGTACACGTTCCACTATGACGCGTTGAAAATGCTCAATGACGAGCTGCAGATGCGTTCGGATTGGACGCTGCCGATCTGCACCGGCCAGGAGCGCCTGAAGAACCGTGAAGGCCGCAAGCTGCATTCGACACAGAAGCCCGAGGCCCTGCTCCACCGGGTCGTGCTGGCCACCACTAAACCCGGCGAAGTGATCCTCGATCCGTTCTTCGGCACCGGCACGACGGGTGCGGCGGCCAAGCGCCTCGGGCGCCACTACATCGGCATCGAGCGCGACGCGGAATACGCCGAGGGCGCACGGGCGCGGTTGAAGAAAATTAAACCGGTTTCGATCGAAGATTTGGCGGTGACCAAGTCCAAGAAAGAGGAGCCGCGCGTGCCGTTCGGACAAGTGATCGAAGCGGGCATGATCCATCCCGGCGCCTGGCTGGTCGCGCCCAACGGCAAGCGGGCGCGTGTGCGCGCCGATGGTTCGCTGGCGCTGGGCGATGCGACCGGGTCCATTCATCGCATCGGCGCGCTCGCCTCGGACGCGCCTGCTTGCAACGGCTGGACGTTCTGGAGCCTTGAGACGAAGCAAGGCCCGAAGCCGATCGACCTCTTCCGCCGCGAAATTCGTCGCCAGATGGCGATAACGCCGAGCGCGTAGAACTTCACATTCTGAGCACTGCGTAATGTGTGCGCGCTGGTCGTGCGTTCACTGCGCTCTGTCGCAATCGCTTTCGACCGACACATCCGTGAAGCAATCGCCACGCATCTCCGTCGCGTGGGTTTGAATGAACGGGAGTGTGTTCAATGAAACGAATTATCATCGCTGTGATGGCGCTATCGACGCTCGCGCCGCTTTCGGCTCAGGCGCAAGAGCGCATGAGCGATTCACGCTACATCGCCGCACAACAGTGCTTAGCCTTGGCCGACCTTTCACAATTGCAATCTGACGGAGTCAACGTGAGCAGCCTGCGCGACGCGACGCGCGCCGGTTTCCGCGAAGCGGCCGTTTCGTCGGAAGTGCGTGAAAATGCGCGCCGCATTCGCGCGCGGGCGAACAATCTGGCGACCACGCCGAATGGGGTGCAGGAACTGCGCGAACAGCGCGACACAGCGTGCGCGAACTTCGTGCAAAGCGGGCTGGTGCAGCTGAACGGCGCTCAGCAATCGGCTGGCGCGCTCTAAGCGAGCCAAGCTTTCCGCCAGTGGCGCTGGCCGTTGCTGGCGGAGGCTTGACCATCGTCACACCGGGAACGGGCGCCTGATTGACCAGGCGCGCCGCCCTGGCGCACAAACGCGCCTATGGCGGACAAGCAGGAACTTCTGAACGTCGAAGCCGCGCTGGCGAAGGCCGAATTGATGGCCGCGCTGAGCGACGCCACACGCGCGCGCCTTGCCAAGCAAGGTGTGCCCTGCACGGTTGAAACGGGAAAGCTCCTCTTCGCCAAGGGCGACAAGGGCGACGCGCTCTATGTGCTGCTCGAAGGCGAAGTCGAAGTGCGCTCGTCGACAGAGGCGGGCAAGGACGTGCGCATGGCGTCACTGAAGCCGCCTGCTTTGATCGGCGAGATGGCGGTGCTCGATGGCGGCGTGCGCTCGGCCGACATCGCCGCGATCCGCAAGTCGCGCTTCCTGCGCATTCACCGCGATCAGGCGATCGCGGCTTTGGAGTCCGAGCCGCAGGCGTTGCTGAAATTGCTGGCGGAGATGAGCCGGCGTTTGCGCCACGCGGACGCGGCGATCGAGGACGCACACACACTCGATCTGGGTGGGCGCTTGGCAATGCGCTTGCTTGAGGAAGCTGGCGACAGCACCGCGGTGACGCTGACGCAGACAGAGATCGCGCGGCGCATTGGCGCTAGCCGCGAGAAGGTGAACCGCAAGCTGCATGAGTGGGTCGACGAAGGCTGGATCAGCATGGGCCGCGCCGGGATCAAGCTGGTCGCGCGCGACAAGCTGAAGGCGCTTATCCAGGAAGCTCGGGCGACCTGACGTGCTGCGAGCGATGGCGCTCTGCGCTGTAATCACGTTCGCCAGCTTAGCCTCGGCCCAAACGGGCCGCGACCTTCAGTTCAATGTCGAGGTCGGGACCGGCGATCCTGTGCGCAGAGAACGGGACGTGCGCGATGCCATACGCGCCGCGTCCATCTCGCAACTCGGACCAGACGCATTTCGATATGTTGAGCAACCGGCTCTGGGATCGCGCGGGTACGTCATTCTGGTGCGACGCGGTCGACGCGAGGCGGTCATTGACGTCAGCTGGATGTATGGACATCCGCGCCTTGGCTGGAACCGAACGCGCCACGAGCGCCTGACCATTTCGCTTGAATACTATGATGGACTGAGCGGCTGGATCGATGAGGAATTCGAACGGGCTGAGCGCGCGTCGGCGATCGGAGGTGACGCAATCTACGTTTGTACCGACGGGCCTGGCGTCAGCACCGAGCGGGTCAAGGATGGTCAAGCACGATGGATGACGGGATTTTGTGGTGACCGCCATCCAAACGAGTTGATCGGCACGCGTCTGCGCGATCTTGTTCTTGACCTAGTGGGATCAACCCGTTCGCGTTGACACGCCGCGCGACGTGCGGTGAGCTTTGCGCATGCACTCGCGCCGCGTCTTTTTGGGAACCTCCGCTGCCGCTCTGCTCGCGGCATGTAGTGAGCAAGCGCCGGTGCAGCGCGGCGCGGCGATTGAGCTGCTAAATGTCTCGTACGATCCGACCGGCGCATTCTATGCTGACATCAACCCGGCGTTCGCGCGGCAATGGGCAAGCGAACCGGCGCATGGGCCAGTCAGCATCGCCATGTCTCACGGCGGCTCGGGCGCGCAGGCGCGTGCGGTCATCGGCGGCCAGTCCGCGCAAGTGGTTACGCTGGCGGTGCCTTTCGACATCGATCAGATCGCCGAGGCTGGGCTGACCGACCGCAACTGGCGCGCACGGTTGCCGAACAATAGCGCGCCCTACACGTCAATCATTGTGTTCGTGGTGCGCCAAGGCAACCCAAAAGACATCCGCGACTGGGGCGATCTCGTTCGCGACGACGTCGACATCATCACGCTCGATCCGAAGACCTCGGGCGGCGCCCGTTGGACGTATCTTGCCGCTTGGTCCTACGCGATGCGTCGCGCCAGCGGCGAGCCACGTGATTTTGTGCGACGGCTTTACGCGAACGCGCCGAGCCTCGATGTGGCGGCGCGGGCGGCGACAGCACGGTTCGCACGCGGCGAAGGCGATGTGCTGCTCGCGTGGGAAAACGAGGCGCACAATCTGACCGATCAAGGCGGCTACGAGATCGTGACGCCGGCGCTGAGTATTCGCGCCGAACCCGCCGTCGCGCGCGTCGATGCGAACACGCGTGATGAGGCGGTGCGAGAAGCAGCCGACGCCTATCTGCAATTCCTCTACACGCTCGAAGCGCAGGAGATCGCCGCGAAGTACTATTATCGGCCGTTCGACGCGGACGTGCTGCAGCGCAACGCAAGCCGGTTTCCGCGCGTGCCGCTCGTTACCGTCGAGGAAATGTTCGGCAGCTGGGCGGATGCGCACCGTGTGCATTTCGTCGACGGCGGCGTGTTCGATCAGATCCGCGCAAGCCCTTAAGTTCGCGCGCGACACTAGAGCGCTTGCCCCTCCCCTGGCTTGGCGTTACGGCGCCCCAAGAGATTTGGGGACGCAGAGATGATCGAACGCCGCACTTTGCTTGGCGCCACGCTTGCCGCGCCAGCGCTTTCGGCCTGCGCCACGATAGGCTCGGACAATCGCGCGTCGATGCCAGCGCTGCCGCACGATCCGCACTCCTACGCTAAGCCGGACGAAGCGCGCGTGCTCAACGTATCGCTCAATGTGCGCGCTGACTTTGAGCGTAAAGTCATCACCGGCACGTGCACGCTGACGATCGCGGCGCGCGATGACGCGCGCGAGATCGTGCTCGACTCCAAGGGGCTGAACATCGGCTCGATCAGCGGCAACGGCCGCGAGCTGCCGTTCACTATTGGCGCCAACAATGAAGAGCTGGGCGCGCCGCTGACGATCCAGCTGAACGGCGCGCGTGAGATCACCATCGCCTATGAGAGCGCGCACGATGCGGACGCGCTGCAATGGCTGACGCCAGCGCAGACGGCGAGCGGCAAACCGTTCCTGTTCAGCCAGGGCCAAGCCATCCTCACGCGCACCTGGGCGCCGACGCAGGATAGCCCCGGCATTCGCCAGACTTACGACGTGCGCGTTGTCGTGCCCGAGGGGCTGAAGGCGGTGATGAGCGCCGAGATGCTGACACCGGATGGCGAGCCGGCTGAAGGTGGGCGCGCATTCCGCTTCCGCATGCGCAATCCGGTGCCGATCTATCTGATGTCGATTGGCGTTGGCGATCTGGTGTTCGGTTCGGTTGGCCCGCGCACGGGCGTGTGGACTGAGCCGTCAGTGCTTGAGCGCGCGCTTTACGAATGCGCGGACATGGAAGCGATGGTGCGCACAGCGGAAGCGCTCTATGGGCCCTACCGCTGGGGCCGCTACGACGTGCTGATCCTGCCGCCGTCGTTCCCATATGGAGGCATGGAGAACCCGCGGCTCACCTTCCTGACGCCGACCTTCCTTGCGGGCGATCGCTCGCTGGTTTCGCTGATCGCGCACGAACTGGCACACTCGTGGTCGGGCAATCTCGTCACCAATGCGGTGTGGGCCGATAGCTGGCTGAACGAAGGCTTCACCTCGTATTTCGAGAACCGCATCTCAGAGGCGCTCTACGGCGAAGAGCGCGCGAAGATGGCGCAAGTGTTGGATTGGGCGGGCATTCAAACTGCGATCCGCACGTTGCCGCCAGAATATCAACGCCTGCATCTTCGCACTGACGTGGAAAGCCAGGGCGACACCAGTCCGATCGTTTACGACAAAGGCGCGCTGTTCTTGCGCACGATCGAGCGGACCATGGGCCGGCAGCGGTTTGATGCGTATCTGCGCTCGTACTTCGATCGCTATGCGTTCCAGCCGATGACGACCGAGAAATTCCTCGCGGATTTCCGTGAGCGCGCGGTTCGTGGTGATGCGGCGCTTGAGCAGCAATTGCAGCTCGATGCCTGGGCGTACGAGCCGGGCTTGCCGTCAAACGCGCAAGAACCGCATGCAGCGACGTTCGATCAAGTTGATGCAGCTGTGGCCGCGTTCAACGCGAATGGCGCGCTCAATGCCGAGCAATGGCAAGGCTGGGGCACGTTTGCGCGCCAGCGCTTCTTGCAAACACTGCCACGTGAGCTTTCTCGCACGCAGCTTGATGCGCTGGAGTCTACGTTCTCTCTGAACGAGACCGGCAATTACGAGGTTGCGTTCAACTGGCTCGAACTGGCGGTGAATAATCGCTACGAGCCGAGCGTGCCGACGATCGAGCGCTTTCTCACCAGCCAGGGTCGCGGCAAGTTCATCCGTCCGATCTATCGCGCGCTGTGGGCTGAAGCCGATTGGGGCCGGCCGATCGCGCGGCGCGTCTACGCACAAGCGCGGCCGGGCTATCACAACCTAGTTTCGACGGCCGTGGATCGCATCGTCAACGGGGCGTGACGGGCGTCACTGCGACCGAACGGAGCGCCGCCTACGTTCTCCTCATCGACACGACATCGAACGAGGGAGCCGCAGATGACCACCACGCTGAACATCAAACTTCTCAGCCTGGTTATGGCCGCCGCGTTTTTCCTTCCTGCCGCGGCCGCCGCATTGAATCAGGCTGCCTTGATCGTCGCGTAAGAGCCTTACCGACGATCTTCTGAAGCAAGGACGCGGAGTTGCTCCCCTCCGCGTCCTTCGCTCATTCAGGTTTCCAAGGCAGAAAGCGCGGACGCCAGCGCGGGACGTTTTCGAAGTATGCTGCGTAGGCTTCGGGAAACTCGTCCTTTAGGCGCGGCTCTTCGTAATAGAGCACGAACAATAAGAACGCGAACCAGATGGTGATGCCGTAGGCGATGAGCGCGGCGGAGGCGAAGAGCAACGCTTGGCCGAAGATGAGGCCGCTCACGGCGACATACATGGGATTGCGCACACGGGCGTAGGCGCCGCTGACGACAAGTTGCTTGGTAGGCGCGATCGGCGCGGGCGTGCCGGCGCCTTTGATGGCGAAGCGCAGGAAGCACTCGATCAGCAATGCGAGCGACAGCGCAATGATGATGCCGCCGGTAACGGACGTGCCGGTGCTCGCGCCATCACCGAAGCGCCAATGCGTGATCAGCCACGGGACGAGACCTGCGACTGACCCCGGTGCAATGACGAGAAACGCCGCCGAGCCGATCAGCGCCTCGGTGCGGTTCATCTCGCTCATTGCTTGGCCTTGGCCGAAGCCGCGTCGCGGCGCGCCATGCTCTCGGCGGGCCACTCGGCTTTCATGTCGTAGAAAATATCGAACGCACGTTGGCCTTGCGGGATCTGCACCCAGGGCACTTTGCTCTTGGTGAAGATGTGCGCGTCAGGTTCGATTGCATGCGGCGTGTCGAGCGTGGCGACGCGCACGAAACGCAAATACGGACGGCGGCCGTAATCGCTCCAGACGGCGACTTCGCATTTCGCGCAACGATAGACGTCATGCCCGCGCCCGCTTGGGCTTGGCATTTCGACTTTGTGCGGTTCGCCGGCGAGCATTTCGATGCGCGCGGTTTCGATCAGCGCGTTGATCGCGAAGGCGGAGCCGGATTGATTTTGGCAATCGAGGCAGTGGCAGCAATGCGTGAACATGGGGCGCGACGTTAGGCGATAGCGCACCGCGCCGCATGAACATCCGCCTTCGAACGTTTCGCTCATGGACGCTTCTCCAATGCGGTCGCGATACGCTCAAGCGCTCTTGCTTGGCGCTGCCCGATCAGCAAGCCAATGATGTAGAGTCCGCCGAATAGAATGATGGGCACAAACGCGACCACAAGGTCTCCAACACTAGGTCCGCTCATCTTTTCGTCCCCGCTTGCGCTGCCTTCTTGAACACGGTCGGCAGTGCGCTCGCATCGCCCCACCAGCCGTCGTTCGGCGGCGCGGTGTCGGCGCTGTATACATCTAGCGTGAGGGCGAAGTGCGTGAAAACGTGCTCGATCGCGCCGGTCTTTTTCCAATCGCCGGCGACAGGCACGTGCTTCAGCACGTCCGCGCGCGACCACTTCTTCGCACGCCATTCGGTCGTCGGCAGCGCTGCCATGCCGCCGAGCAGACCTTTGTCGGGGCGGCGTACGAGCCAGAACTGACCGTCGTGTTCGATGCGAAAGGCCGCGCCGTAGCGTCGCGGGCGTTCGGCCTTTGCGGTGCGGCGCGGGTAGGTCTCGGGTGCACCGGAGGCAAAGGCGGCGCACTCGGCGGACCATGGGCAGACGTCGCACTTGGGCGAGCGCGGCGTGCAGACCGTTGCGCCCAGATCCATCAGCGCCTGCGCCCAATCGCCGGGGCGGTCAGCGGTGACGAGCGCGCCCGCTAGTTCGCGCAACTCCGCCTTGGCGTTCGGGAGTGGCGCCTCGACGGCGTAAAGGCGCGCCATCACGCGCTCGACATTGCCGTCGACGACATTGGACGCCTCGCCGAACCCGATCGCGGCGATGGCGGCAGCTGTGTATGGACCGACCCCGGGGAGAGCGCGCCAGCCGGCTTCGCTGGTGGGTACCCCCTCTGCAGCCATGACCTGGGCAGCCGCATGGAGGTTGCGAGCGCGGGAATAGTAGCCAAGCCCGGCCCAGGCCCCGAGCAGATCGTTACGCGGGGCGGCGGCCAGGGCCACGACCGTCGGCCAGCGATCGAGGAATCGGGTGAAATACGGGGCGACGGCAGCGACCGTCGTCTGCTGAAGCATGATCTCTGAGAGCCAAACCCGGTAAGGATCGGGCCGGCCAGTGCGCACCCGCCAGGGCAGATCGCGGGCATGGCGATCGTACCATTTCAGCAATAATTTCCGGAGGTTATCCCGAGCTGCCGTAGGCTTATCCCCAGGCCTAGGTCGTTTTTGTGCGAGCGCGGGCATGAGGCGTCTTTACCCTTTGTTCATGGGTTTACGATTCGCTCAACGGTCCATGTCACTGCGCGACCGTTTCCGTGCGGCGGAGGATGCTTTCCTCGCGCCGAAGGCCGGCCCTTCCGAGGCGCAGGCTTCGCAAGCGCTGTCCGCGAAGCGCGGCCGGATGAGCGTGGCCCCACCGCCGAGCGCCAACAAGTCGATCGCCGCCCTGCTCCGCCCGATCCTCAAGGAAACTGGGCTTGGGCTCAACGAGATGAAGCGGCACTGGCGCGACATCGCCGGTGAAGCCTTCTCGCGCGCCACCCCTGTGAAACTCGCTGGCGGCACGCTGACCATCCATGTTCCGAGCGCCCTCGCGCCTTTCCTGCAGCAGCAGACCCCGCTCCTACTGGAGCGGCTCCGCGTGGCGGGCGGCAAAGTGAAGGCGATCCGCGTGGATCACCGCGCGCCCGCCGGCCCGGCTCGCCAGCCGGCGAACGTACGCCCCCTGCAGAAGCCGCTGACCTCGGCCGAAGAGGCCGCCTTGGCGCAAACGCTTGACCCTGCCTGCGACCCCGGCCTGAGATCGGCCCTGATGCGCTTGGGACGCGCCGTCAAGCAGGGCTAGAGGTTTCCTCGGCGTCGAAAAATCTCTATGCCTCCCGGCCAATCTGGAGGTTTTGCATGCTCGTGTTTGGACGCCGGAATTTGCTGCTGGGGGGCGGCGCGCTCGCTGCTTTGGGCCTAGCAGGCTGTAATCAAGGCGGCGGCAGCGCGGGCGGCCTGACCCCCGACGACATGGCCATCGGCAACGCGGACTCGGGCGTGACGCTGATCGAGTACGGCTCAACCATGTGCAGCCACTGCCGTGAGTTCGAAGAAGCGGTCTGGGATCAGCTCAAGGCGAACTACATCGACACAGGCAAAATCTATTTCGTGTTCCGCGAAATGCTGACCCCGGTTGATCCGCAACGCGTGATCCCGACCATCACGCTGGCGGAATACCAGGTCGCGCGCTGCGCCAACGCGACACCGGAGCAATACTTCAGCCGCCTCGGCGTGATGTTCGATCAGCAGCCGGCTATGTATCAGGCGGGCTCGCGCAACGGCATCGAGTCGAAGCTCGTCGAGATCGGCGCGGCTGCGGGACTCTCACGCGATACGGTCATGGCGTGCATTAATGACCCCGCCGGCGCCGAGCGCTTGGATCGCCTGAACGAACTGGCGACACGTGACCAAGTCACCGGCACACCAATGTTCTTCCTCAATGGCGAGAAGCTCACCGACCCCAACGTCATGACCTATGAGGGCATGGCAGCGGCGCTCGACGCGGCAATCGCGGCGCGCAGCAGCTAGACAAAGGAGAGGCGCGGCTCACCGTGCACATCACAGAGCTGCGCCTCCTTGGCTTTAAGAGCTTCGTCGATCCGGCGCG
>CADEDT010000131.1 GCA_902826145.1 uncultured Caulobacteraceae bacterium | reverse complement strand
GTCTTCGACGATGAGAACGGTCTTGGCCATAAACCCGCTTCGCTTCCGCGGCCCCTACGCCCATTTAGAGCGCGTTGTTCCGCGCCTTATAGCGCGGGGGCCTTAACAACCCATCGCAATGCCAGCAATCTGGCCCATCTCGTTAAGATCGTCTTAAGGATTGAAGCATGCGGCTCGGCGTGGATTTCGGCGGCACTAAGATCGAGGCGGCGCTGCTTGATTCCAAGGGAGAAATCCGTGCGCGTCAGCGTGTCCCCAATCCTGGGGATTACGCCGCTGCGGTTCGTACCGTCGCCGAACTGACTGCGCGAATCGAACAGGAAACGGGCGCCCGTGCCGACACTGTCGGCGTTGCGATGCCCGGCTCGCTCTCGCCGCTGACGGGGCTGGTGCGGAACTCGAACTCGGTTTGGCTGAATGCAAAGCCGTTCTTCGAGGACCTGAAGGCTGTGCTCGCGCGGCCTGTGCGCGTGGAGAACGACGCGAACTGTTTTGCGTTGTCGGAAGCGGTGGATGGCGCGGCGGCCGGCGCGCGCGTGGTGTTCGGTGTGATCATCGGTACGGGCTGCGGCGGCGGTGTTGTTGTGGATCGCAAGGTAATCGAAGGCGCGAGCGGCATTGGCGGCGAATGGGGACACACGCCGCTGCCTTGGGCGCGTGCGGATGAAGTGCAGCCGCGCGATTGGTGCGGTCGCGTAGGATGTTTGGAGCAATGGCTCTCGGGCACGGGGTTCAAACGCTGGGCCGGGATGAGCGCAGGCGAGGCGAACGAGAAGGCGCTGGCGGGTGACCCTGAGGCGCGCGTCTTACTGGACATGCTCGCCGACAAGATCGCGCGCGCGCTCGCCGTGGTGATCGATATTCTCGACCCGAACGTGATCGTGTTCGGTGGCGGGGTTTCTAACATCGAGTCGCTCTACCCGAGCATTCGCGGCAAGCTGATCGCGCACGTGTTCTCGGACTATATCGGCGCGAAAATCGTCAAGAACGTGCACGGGGATTCCTCGGGTGTACGCGGCGCTGCTTGGCTGTTCGATGCTGACGGCGAAGCTTCCGATCAAATGGCATGATCCTCTGCCGCGCCTGCGCTTCTGAGACGACTGCGGCTCGCTGCTCATCGTGCGGCGAGGAGCAGCCGTTGGAGCACGCAGAGTTGGGTGAGCTTTCCATCGCTCACCTCGATTGCGATGCCTTCTACGCCTCGATCGAAAAGCGCGATGACCCGAGTCTACAGCCGCATCCGGTGATCGTCGGCGGCGGCAAGCGCGGCGTGGTTTCGACTTGCTGCTACGTCGCGCGTGCGTATGGCGTGCGCTCGGCGATGCCGATGTTCAAGGCGCTGAAGCTCTGCCCGCAGGCGAAGGTCGTGCACGGCAATATGAGCAAGTATGTCGAGGAAGGCCGCCTCATCCGCCGGATGATGGAGGACCTGACGCCGCAAGTGCAGCCGCTCTCGATCGACGAGGCGTTCATGGACCTGACCGGCACAGAGGCGCTGCACGGTGGCTCGCCGGCGCAATCCCTGATCAAGCTGCAGAACAAGATTTGGGAGGAGCGGAAGCTAACCGTTTCGATCGGGCTTTCGTTCAACAAGTTCCTGGCGAAGACGGCGAGCGATCTCGATAAGCCACGTGGCTTCTCCGTGATTGGCCGAGGCGAAGCGCTGGCGTTCCTGGAATCGCGCTCCGTCAGTACACTGCCGGGTGTTGGTCCGGCAGGCGCGACGGCGCTAGAGCGCAATGGCCTGAAGAAGATCGGTGATATTCGCACCGTTGGTCCGCAGCGTATGCGAGGGCTCTACGGCGACTGGGGGGCGCACCTGTTTGCGCTCTCAATGGCGGACGATCCGCGCAAGGTCGATCCGTATGGCGAACGCAAGAGCATCTCGGCCGAAACCACGTTCTTTGAGGATGTAGCGGAGATCGAGGCGCTTGAGGACATCCTCTGGCCGCTTTGCGAGAAGGTGGCCGCGCGCTGCCGCGCTAGTGAGACGGCGGGTCTGACGCTAACGCTCAAGCTCAAGGACACAAAGTTCAAGATCATCACCCGGCGGCGGCAACTGCCTGAACCAACGCTGCTGGCCTCGCGCATCTTCGCCGCCGCGCGCGAGCTGTTGTCGGGCGACGCGGATGGTAAGACGAAGTATCGCCTGATCGGCGTGGGTCTTTCGGATTTCGCCGATGCCGCGGTCGCCGATAGAGGCGATATGCTCGACACCGCGACGCCCAAACGCGCGGCGGCGGAGGCTGCAGTCGCAAAGGCGCGCGGGAAGTTTGGGCGCGAAGCGGTGCAGACCGGGCGCGCGCTCAAGGCGCAATATGACGATGACGAGGATGACGAATAGCGCCGGGCTCGCTAGGAAGAGCGCAGCGGTCAGGGAGCTTGCCGATGGGACGGGTTGAGGCGAGGTTGCAGGAATTGGGCGTCACGTTGCCGACGCCGCCGGCGCCAGTCGCGTCCTATGTGCCGTTTCAGGTTGTCGGCAATCTCGTCTACACATCTGGCCAAGTTTCGGTGGATGCGTCCGGCGGTATCAAAGGTAAGCTCGGCGACGCGATCGAAGTCGAGCAGGGCCAGGCGGCCGCGCGGCTGTGCGGGCTGAACTTGCTTGCGCAAGTGAAGGCGGCGTGCGGCGGCGATCTCGATCGCGTGAAGCGCGTGGTGAAGCTCAATGGCTTCGTGAACGTGACGCCGGACTTCGATCCAATCCCGCAAGTGATGAATGGTTGCTCCGATCTCATGGTGTCGGTGTTCGGTGACGCTGGGAAACACGCGCGCTCAGCCGTCGGCATGGCTAATCTGCCGCTGAATTATGCAGTCGAAGTCGATGGGATTTTTGAAATAGAATAGGGCTCGCGGCCCAGCAAAAAGTGTGCAGCGGTTTTGCCCCCGGGGCCGCGACAAACTAAGAAGGCTTATGGACGGTACCGACGCGCTCACGATCTCGGTAATTGGCGACCTCGCCAATATCGATCGCGCGGTGTGGGATACGCTGGCGAACCCCGAGGGTGAGCCATACGACCCGTTCCTATCCTGGGATTTTCTGCAAGCGCTGGAAGAGAGCGGATGCGCGAGCGCGGCGAACGGCTGGCAGCCGGCGCACCTGATTGCGCGTGACGCAAGCGGCGCAGCACTCGGCGCCATGCCGCTCTACGCCAAGGATCACTCATACGGCGAATACGTGTTCGATCACGCCTGGGCGGACGCGCTGCAGCGCGCTGGCGGGCAGTATTATCCGAAGCTCCAGTGCGCGGCGCCGTTCACGCCGGTGCCGGGGCGGCGGATTTTGGCGCGCGATGCCGCTGTGCAGAGCGCGCTGGCGCAGGCGGCGATCGGACTGGCGCAACGCGCGGGTGCATCGTCCGTCCACGCAACGTTTGTGTTGAAGCAGCAGGCCGAGAGTTTGGTTCCGCTCGGCTATCAGACGCGAACCGGGTTGCAATATCATTGGTTCAACAACGGCTATGCGTCGTTTGCCGATTTTCTTGGCGCGCTCTCTTCGCAGAAGCGCAAGAGCATCCGCCGCGAGCGGAAGCGCGCGTGCGAAGGTTTGCGCGTGCGACGGTTGCGCGGAGCGGAGATCACGGCGCGCGATTGGGATTTCTTCTTCCGCTGCTACATGGACACCGGCGGCCGCAAGTGGGGCTCGCCCTATTTAAACCGTGCGTTCTTCGATCTCCTCGGTCAGCGAATGGCGGATCAGTGCGTGCTGTTCGTTGCAGAGGAGGCAGACGGTGTGCCGTTGGCGTCAGCGCTCAATCTGATTGGTGGCGACGCGCTTTATGGCCGCTATTGGGGCCGTGTCGCCGACGTGCCGTTCCTGCACTTCGAGCTCTGTTATTATCAGGCGATCGAACTTGCGATCGAGTTGGGCTTGCCGCGCGTGGAGGCGGGCGCGCAAGGCGAGCATAAATTGGCGCGTGGCTACATGCCGGTGCAGACGTTCAGCGCGCATTGGATCGCGCATGAAGGCTTGCGCAACGCGGTGAAGCACTATCTGCGGCAGGAAACGCCGGCGGTTGTTGACGAAGCGGAAATTCTCGCTGATCACACGCCGTTTAAGAAGGCGGATTAGCTGTCGCTGCCGCAGTGCTTTGCCGGCGGAAGAGGAAGTAGAGCGGAACGCCCGCGAGCATCAGCAGGATGCCCCACATCAAGACTTCGACGCCTGAGCCGAACGCCGCGAACAGCGAATAGGCAATGCCGAGAACAGCGACTGACGCCCACCCTTTCGCAGAACGTGCGGAGTGGCGGAGTTCGGCGATCGAGACGACGACGTAGTAGATGAGCCCGAGCGACGTCGCCATTTTGAGCAGGAATGCAAACGCGCCCATAAAGCCGCGCGAGTAATTTAGCACCAGAAGTAGCGAGGCGAGCGCGGCTGAAAGCAGCAACGCCACGTAGGGCGTGTCGCGCTTGGTCACTGTCGCGAGCCAGCTTGGCGCCAGCTGATCGGCGGCGACGGCCATGGGCATCTGGCCGCAAGTAAAAATGAGCCCGTTGATGGCGCCCGCGGTAGCGACCAGCGCGCCCGCCGCGATGACGTTGGGCCCCCAGGGCCCGAGCGCCCGGGCGGCGTCGGCGAACGGCGCTGTCGATTGGGCCAGTTGCTCCGGCGACACCAGAAGCATCACAGCTGCGGTGGCGCTCAGATAGATGACAACCACCGCCAGCATGCCCGCGATGAGCGCGCGCGGTATGGTTTTCTCACAATCCTTCACGTTGGTGGCAGGCAGCGTGACTACTTCGAAGCCCGTGAACGGCCACAGCGCTATCAGCGTGGTCGCGGCCAGCACAGCGATGATTGGCTCACCCGAAGGATTGAAGGCCGGGATGTTCGCGGTCGTGCCAGCGGGGAACGCGAGTGCGATGATGACCAGAAGCGGCGCGATCTTGAGAAGCGTCAGCGCAATCTGCGCGACGCTCATTTCCTTAAGGCCGCGAATGTTGATGGCGGTGAACACGGCGATGAGCGCGATGGCCGTCGCGATCTGCGCGATGGGGTTGCCGTTCAGAGCCGGCACGAAAACGCCGAGATAACCAACGAACGCGATGGCGATAACCGGCACGCCCAGCACGAACGACAACCAATAGGCCCAGCCCATCAAGAAACCGGTGAAGTCACCGAAGGCTTGGCGCGAATAGGCGTAGGGGCCGCCATTGCAGTGTGTGCGGGCGGCGAGGCGGGCGAAGACGAGCGCAAGTGCAATCGAGCCGGCGCCGGCAATGATCCATCCGCCGAAGCTCAGCAACCCATAGGGCGCAAGTTGCGCCGGCAGCATGAAAACGCCGGAGCCGATCATGGTGCCGACGACGAGCGCCCAGCAGCCCCAGAAGCCTAAAGGTTTGTCCGCCTGATCGCTCATCAATTACCCCGCGCATGCAAGCATGCACGAGGCGCGATGGCGTTGCTACTGATTACCGATTAGCCGTTCGCCGTTTCGACAGCGAGCTGGGCTTCGCGGCGCGTTTCGCGCTCGTATCCCTGCGGGTCGATCGTGCAGGAGTTGAGTTCTACTTCGAGCCGGTGCGTTGGGCGCACGTCGGTAGGCGCCGTAGTTGGCCGTGCGGCGTCCTCCATGGCGACAAGCCACGTTGCGTAAGCTTCGCACCATTCAGAGCGATCTCCGATTGAAGCCGCCGCGCTAGGCGGCGCCGTGGTTGGCGGCGCGATGACTTCAGAATTCTGAGCATACGCCACCGAGGCGACTGAGGCGGAAGCGAGCAGAATTGCGGCAATGATGTGCGTGCGCATGGCGTGTGTTCCCTTCACGCGAGGCAACGCCAAAGCGCGCCACAGCGTTCCGATCACACGACCGTCATGTACGCACGCTGAATGGCCCGTTTACCGCCTGCGTTTACCGCGCTTGGTGTCGCGGTCGCGCTTGCCGCCGCTGCCGCGTGTTTGCTGGCTTGAGCGCGATTTGCGCCAGCCTGGGACGGGCGGGAGCGGATCGCTCAGTACGTAGAAGAGTAGCCCGCCGCTGATCGGCGTTGCTTCTTCCAAGCGAACTTCGACGCGCATGCCGAGCGGATAGCGTTCGCCGGATTGTTCGCCGACGAGGGCGTGCGCTGTCTCGTCGTGAATCCAGCGTTCGTTGCCGAGCGTGGAGATGGGCGCCAAGCCGTCGGCTTGAGTCTCGTCCAAGCGGATGAACAGTCCGAACCGGGTGACGCCGGTGACGCGGCCTTCGAACGTCGAGCCAATGCGATCGGCCAGAAACGCAGAGATGTAGCGCGCCGTGGCGTCGCGCTCGGCGGCCATGCTCTGGCGCTCGGTCTCGCTGATGTGCTCGGCCGTTTCTTCGTAACGCTGCTCTTCCGCGTCGGTCGCGCCGTCGTCGCCCAGCTTCAGCGCGCGGATGAGCGCGCGGTGGATGGTGACGTCGGCGTAGCGGCGAATGGGCGAGGTGAAGTGTGAGTAGGCGCGCAGGTTCAGACCGAAGTGGCCGATGTTTTCGGGCGAGTACACGGCCTGCGACTGCGTGCGCAGGATCACTTCGTTGATGATGTCCTTGTTCGGCGATTGCTCGGCCAAGTGCAGGATGCGGTTGAAGCGGCCGGCGGTGATGGTCTGGCCTTTGCTCCAACTCATATCGACGGTGGGCAGAAAGTCGGTGAGGGCTGCGATCTTGGTATCGCTCGGCCGATCGTGGTCGCGATAGATTTGCGGGCGGTTCTTTTGCTCCAGAGTCTCGGCCGCGCAGACGTTTGCCTGGATCATGAACTCTTCGATGAGCTTGTGCGCATCGAACCGCTCGCGCCGCCGTACGCCGGCGACCTTGCCGTCCTTGAAAACGATCTTGTGCTCGGGCGCATCGATCTCCAGCGGCTGGCGCTTGGTGCGCGCTTCCCAGACGCAGGCGTAGGCGGCCCAGAGCGGTTTGAGGATCGGCTCCAGCAGCGGCTGCGTCTTCTCGTTCGGCTTGCCGTCGATCGCGGCTTGGGCTTGCTCGTAGGAGAGCTTCGCGGCGGAACGCATTAGCCCGCGCACAAACTTGTGGCGAAGCTTCCGGCCTTCGCGATCGAAGATCATTTCGACCGCAAGCGTTGCGCGCTCTTCGCCTTCGCGGAGCGAGCAGAGATCGGCCGAGAGCGATTCCGGCAGCATCGGCGCGACACGATCTGGGAAGTACGTTGAGTTGCCGCGCCGCCAGGCGCCGCGATCGAGTGGGGTGCCGGGCTGCACATAAGCGGCGACGTCGGCGATGGCGACCCACACGCGCCAGCCGCCCTTGTTCTTCTCGTCCGTATCGGGCGTTGCGTAGACGGCGTCGTCGTGATCCCGCGCGTCTTCCGGGTCGATGGTGATCAGTGGGATGTCGCGCAGATCAGTGCGGCCCTTGAGCGTCGGCTTCTGTGCGGCGTTGGCTTGCGCTTCTTCGTCAGGTGAGAAGCCTTCGCGGATGCCGTGGGTGTGCATGGCCAGGATCGAGGCGGCGCGCGGATCGCTTTCGCGGCCGATGATTTCTTTGATCATGCCGCGCTTGGGCCCATGTGCGCGGGCGCGCTCGGGCGCCAGCTCGACGAAGACGAGATCGCCATCGCTGGCTTCGCCGACGTGCTGTTGCTCGATGATCAGATCGTGGCGCGCTTTGCGGTCGGCGGGCTCGACGCGACCGCCACCGAACTTGTTGCGCGGGTCTTTATTGGCGCGATAGACGCCGAGGATGCGGTGCGCGCTTTGACCTAGGCGCTTGACGATGCGCGCTTCGTACTCGCCGTCGTCACCGCGATGGATGCGTGCGAGCACGCGGTCGCCGACGCCGATTGCCGCTTCGCCGCGCATGCGGCGGGAGTCGCCGGGCGCCACGCGGATCGCTGGGCCGAAGTATCCCTCGGGGCCACGCATACGCGCCAGTAGTTCGCCATCGTGATCGCGATCGACGATGTCCATGACGCCGGATTCCGGCAGCGCTTGTGCGTCGGCGTAGCTTTTCCTGCCCGTGCGCCCGAGCGCGCCGGACTCTTCGAGATCGCGCAGGATGTGGCGCAGCTCTTTCTTTTGATCCGCGCCAATGCCGAGTTCGCGTGCAATATCGCGCTTCTGCGCCTTGCCGCCTGCTTTGCGCAGTGCTTCTAGCACGCGCTCGCGGGTTAGAGGTTCGGGGGCTGTGTCTGGGCGTTTGGGCATTCTGCTACGCGCTGCGAGGTTTTTCGAAGAGATCGTAGAGCGTGCTCTTCACTCCGGCATCAACTAACTCGTCCCAGATAGCGAGTTTTTCGGGGTCGGAAATTAAACCGGAGAGCAGCACGCTGCTGAACTTCTCGCTCTCCAGGTGGTCGAATTCGCCGACGATCTGGACGAGCGCACCCGCCAGCATTTGATAAGCTCGGCGAAGCGCCTCAAGGCGCTCCCACTTCTCGGCCATTTGCAATTCGAGTTGCATTATAGTGAGGCGACTGAGCCATTCGGCCACCACTACAATCTTATTGGTTTGCTCGACGGGGAGTGGTTTGCGATCCACGTGTTTGCTCCGGTTGCCATGTGTGGCCGCGTCACCTCTCCCGCTGCTGCGGGAGAGGTCGATTTGCGAAGCAAATCGGGTGAGGACAAGCGGCGCCTAACCTTCCAGCGCCGGTGTTCCCCTCATCCGGCCCTTCGGGCCACCTTCTCCCCTCAAGGGGAGAAGGGACGAGCGAGTGTCACGCCTTCTTCGCAGCTTTCTTCGCTGTCGACTTTTTCGCGGCTGCTTTCTTTGCCGGTTTCGCGGCTTTCTCTTCGCCGTTTCCAGCTTTTGTCGCGGTTTTCTTCGGTGCGGCTTTCTTGGTTTTTCTCTTGCCGCCGCCGGCTTCGGCGCGCGCGGCTAGGAGCGAGAGCGCTTCGTCGGCGGTGATGTCTTCCGGCTTTTTGTCTTTCGGCACGTTGGCGTTGGTTTCGCCATCGTTGATGTAGGGGCCGTAGCGGCCGTTCAGCACGCGGACCGGCTTGCCTGTCACAGGACTTTCACCGAGTTCTTTGATCGGCGCAGGCGCGGCGCGGCCGAAGCGGCCTTTGCCGCCGCCGGCCTTTTTCTCTTCGATCAACGCAACAGCGCGGTTCATCTGGATTTCGTGCACGTCGTCGGCGCCGGGCAAGTTCACATAGAGATTGCCCATCTTAATATACGGGCCGAAACGGCCGATATTGGCGACGATCAACTCGTTCTCGCTCGGATGCATGCCGACTTCGCGCGGTAACGAGAGCAATTTGATTGCTGTTTCGAGACTGACGTCGGTCGGCGCCTGGCCCTTCGGCACGCTCGCGCGCTTGGGCTTTTCCGGATCGGCTGGATTTGGCGTCTCGAAATAGGCGCCGAAGCGACCGTTCTTCAAAAGGATCGGGCCGTTGGGGCCGTCGCCAACTGGAAGGCCGTCTGACGGGATCGCCTGTTCGGCTTCGTCACCGCCAGCGAGCGGACGGGTGAATTTGCACGGTGAATCGCCGTTATAGTTCGAGCAACCGACGAAGGCGCCGTACTTGCCGAGGCGCAGTGAAAGCTGGCCGACGTTGCAGAGCGGGCAAAGGCGCGGATCCTTTCCGTCTTCGCGCGGCGGGAAAATGTGGGGCCCTAGCACTTCGTTCAAAGTGTCGAGCACTTGGGTGATGCGCAGATCGCCGATGTCGGTGATCGCGCCGTTAAAGTCCTTCCAGAAGTCGCGCATCAGCTTCTTCCAGTTGAGTTCGCCGGCGCTGACTTGGTCGAGCTGGGTTTCGAGATCGGCGGTGAAATCGTATTCGACATACTTGCCGAAGAAGTTTTCGAGGAACGCGATGACGAGGCGGCCGCGGTCATCCGGGATGAAGCGGTTCTTATCCATCTTCACGTAATTGCGTTCGCGTAGCTTCTCGAGGATCGCCGCGTACGTCGAAGGCCGGCCGATGCCGAGCTCTTCGAGCTTTTTCACGAGGCTCGCTTCCGAATAGCGCGGCGGCGGTTCGGTGAAGTGCTGGTCGGCCTTCACGTCTTCGACCTTGACGC
>CADEDT010000130.1 GCA_902826145.1 uncultured Caulobacteraceae bacterium | reverse complement strand
TCGCTTCCAGCTTCTTTTGCGCCTCGTTGATCTTGGCCTGCATCTGCTGGGCCTGGCGCATGATCTGGGAGATGTCTTTCATCGCCAAAACCTCATCTTAGGTGCCTTCCTTCTTGCGCGCCGGTTTGGCGGGCGCGTTCGGCGCGGCGGGCATCGCCACAACATCGCCGGGCGCGGCGCTCTCATCCACGGGGTTCGTCACCTTGGCGATTTCGGCGCCTGGAAAATGCTTCATCGCTTCAGCGACAAACGGGTGCTTCTTCAGTTCGTCGAGCTGACGCTCGTGCTCGCGCCGGCGCTTGTCCGCGAGGCTCTCGACGGGCGCCGCGCTCTCCGCGGTGGAGCGGATTGTCCACTCGAACGGCGTATGCTCTTCGAGGAATGATTTCAGCCGCCGCACCATGTCTCGCGGATGATCGGGACTGGCGACGAACACCATTTCGCCCTGCGGCGCGAAGCGGACGACCTTGAGGCGATCTAGTGCAACTTCGAGTTCGACATCGTTCTCGAACTTGATGCGCTCCATCACTTCGTCGAACGTCGCGAAGGGTGTTTCTGGTGTTGGCGCGGGCCGTGGCGCTTTCGGTGCAGCGTTGATTGTTGCGTCCTTGCTGGCGCTCGGCGCGCTACCTGACGGAGCGCCTGCACTCCAAGAGGGAGGGGGCCCGTCGCGAAGCAGGCGCGCGGCGTCCTCCGGCGGCGGCAGCGATTGGGCGGCGCAGAGGCGCACCATCGCCATTTCAACCGCGGCAATGGGATCAGGCGCCTTGCCGGCTTCTTCGAACGCCTTGAGCAGCATTTGCCAGAGCCGCGAAAGCTGCGCCGGTGAAAGGCTCGTCGCCACCGCACGCACGCGCGCCACCCAATCGGCGCCGCCAATGATGCGTGCTTCCGCGCCAAGCGCTTGGGCGCGCGCCGCTTCGTGGCCGATGTCGAGTAGGTCGCGCAGGATCAGCGTCGGATCAGCGCCGCTATCGTATTGGCCGCGCACTTCGTTGATCGCGGTCTTCGCGTCGCCCTTGGCAATCGCTTCGAAGAGATCGAGCACACGGCCTCGATCGGCGAGGCCGAGCATATCGCGCACATCAGCCGCCGTGACGCTCGCGCCGGGCTTCTGCACCAAAGCTTGATCGAGCAGGGACAAGCCATCGCGCGCTGAGCCCTCAGCGGCGCGCGCGATCAGCGCCAAGCCATCCGCATCAACCTTCACGCCCTCCTTGGCGCAGATCGCGCCGAGGTGCTCCGCCAACCGCTCGCTATCGATGCGCTTCAGATCGAAGCGCTGGCAGCGCGAGAGGACAGTCACCGGCACTTTCCGGATTTCCGTTGTCGCGAACATGAACTTCACGTGTGGCGGCGGCTCTTCGAGTGTCTTCAGCAGGCCGTTGAAGGCCTGCGTCGAGAGCATGTGCACTTCGTCGATGATGTAGATCTTGAATCGCGCCATCACCGGCGCGTAGCGGACGCTGTCTAGGATTTCGCGAATGTCGTTGATGCCGGTGCGGGAGGCGGCGTCCATCTCAAACACGTCGGGATGGCGGCTCTCCATGATCGCCTGGCAGTGCTCGCCGGGTGGATCGAGTTCGATGCTCGGGTGATCTATCTCGCCGCGCTTGTAGTTGAGGGCGCGGGCGAGGAGGCGGGCGGTCGTTGTCTTGCCGACGCCCCGGACGCCGGTGAGCATGGTGGCGTGCGGGATGCGCCCGAGCGTGAACGAATTGGCGATGGTGCGCACCATCGCCTCCTGACCAATCAGGTCTTCGAACGTCTTCGGGCGGTATTTCCGCGCCAGAACGACGTAGCCGGGGCCAGTCGTGTCGTCTCCGAAAAGACCGGGAGATTGGGATTCGCTCACGCGTGAAACCTAGGGCCTTTGGCGCGAAATACGACCCCTCGACAGGCTCGTTCGTCACCCGTTTACCACCCTCCAGCTACCACAGGGATCACAGACCCGGGGGCGCTGACAGTGGCGGAAATTCAGGCAGCCCCCTCCCGCCGCAGCTGGATCATGACCATCCGGCGCTTCGCGGAGGTGGCTTGGACCCGCCACGGCCCGACCCGCTACGTCTCCGTCGCACTGACCCCGATCCTCGTGGCGCTGTTGGTCCCTGGCTATTGGTGGGCTCTCTGCTCGTTGGGCGCGCTGGTCGGGGTCATCATCGACCTTCGTACCCAGGGCGCTTTCAACAAGCTGGCCCGCGATGTTGAGACCCTCGACGACGAGGCGCTTCAGCGCGCTGTGAAGAGCCACATCCATGGGCTTGCGGTGATCACCGCGGCCTATGTGCTGCCGTATGCGCTGCTGGCGTTCGCACCGCAGCCGGCCCCGGTGATCGGGCTGCTCTTCTGCGCAGGGTCTGCGCTCATCTGCGCGACGCTGCACGTGATGACGCGCACGATGATCTTCTACTCTGTGCCCGTCATTATCGTCGGGCTGATGCTCAACGCCTTCATGATGTCGAGCGGGCTCAACGCGGTCATCCTGACATTGATGGCCGGGCTCATGGGCGTAAACGCAATCGTCGCCGCGCGCGGCGGCGCGCAGAGCTTTGGCGATCTCATCGGCGCGTCTCAAGGCGGAAGAAGCGGTTGAAGACATGGAGCGCCGCATCGAGCAGCGCACCGCTGAGCTCAACATCGCTACCAAGCGCGCGCAAGCCGCCAACAAGGCGAAGTCGATGTTCTTGGCCAATATGAGCCACGAACTGCGGACACCGCTCAACGCCGTCATCGGCTACTCGGAGATCATCGAGGAAGACCTCGAAAGCGGCCAAACGGAATCTAGCGCGTCCGACCTTGCGAAGATCAGAGGCTCCGCGAACCATCTGCTGACTCTGATAAACGAAATCCTCGATCTCTCCCGCATTGAATCCGGCAAGCTCGATCTGAAACCTGCGCCGTTCGACATCGCGGCGTTGCTGCGCGGGGCGATGGATACGGTGAAACCCACGGCTTCGAAGAACCGGACCACGGTTCAGCTCAACCTCGCCGGCGGTATTGGCATCATGACCGCGGATGAAACGCGCGTGCGCCAGTGCGTGTTGAATCTGCTCTCCAACGCCGCCAAATTTACGCAGAATGGCGTCGTCTCATTGGATATGCGCCAGTGCCGGATTGGCCGGGTGCTCGGCGTAGCGATTTCTGTGAAGGACACGGGGCCCGGCATCAGCGCCGAGCATCAGGCGCGGCTGTTCCAGCCGTTCATGCAGATCGACAACACCAAGACCCGCGCGCACGACGGAGCAGGGCTCGGCCTGGTCATCACGCGCCGCTTAGCGCGCGCAATGGGCGGAGACGTCGCCGTGTCGAGCAAGCTCGGTCACGGCGCGACGTTCACGCTTTACCTGCCACTTGATGCAGCGAACGCGGCGCCTGCTGCCGCGGCTTAGTTGCCGAGGAAGACCAGCTTCACGAAGGCGCGGTAGAGCATGATCTGGCGCGGAAACGCTTGCGGATCGTGCAGGCTTTTCGACAAAATGATGCCGCCATCGGCCACCGCGGAGATCATATCCGCCATGTCGTCCAGATTGATATCGATCCGAGCCGGGTAACGCGCCGCGATCTTGTCGAGCTTCTCGCGGAAGCGGCGCCGCCAGATGCGGTGGCCCTCAGTTGTCAGCTCGCGTACGTCGGCGCTGAACATAAAGTCCTGATAGACGTAAGAGGCGACCAGGCAGCCTGGGTGGCCGTTCGGTATGTCCGCCATCAGGTCGGCGAACAGCTTTAGGAAGATGAGAAAGCTGTGCAGCGGGTCGTCGCTGAGTTCGTCAGCCTGCTTGAATAGATCGTCGAAGACCTTCCACTCATTGTCCGTGTAGCGCTGCAGCAGCGCCTTCGCGAGATCGTTCTTGTCGCGGAAATGGTAGAAGAAGCCCGACTTGGTGATGCCGGCTTCGCAAATGATCTCGTCGATCGACGTGGAGGCAAAGCCTTTGTGGAGCACCGCGTCCTGCGCAATGTCCATGATGCGCTCGCGCGTCTGTTCGCCCTTGCTCAGAACTTGCACGCTCATGACTTCCCTCTGCGCCTTTGCGCTCGAAAACTGTACCGCTAGTACTGTACCGAAAGTCTGGTTCTCACGGGTTCGTCATTACGAAATCGCCGCGAAAACGCGATGTGACGCCCGTAACATCCTTATTTTACGCCGAAAAATAAAAGTGCGTGCGCTGCACCATGAGTTTTCTATCGCGGCGGCGCGCGCCGGAATAGTCCTTTCGCCATCGCCGAGCACGGTGTTCGGCTTATGGAGAGAAAGAGAAAACGTCATGTCCCGCGGCCTATCGCTCATAGTGTCAGTCATCGTGTTTTGGCACGCGTCGGCAGCCGTGTTGGTCTTGACGCTCGCGCCTCAGCCCGTCTGACGCGTCTCCATTTCACCCGTTTTGCAAACTCCTCCCCGGAGAATTCCGATGTTGAAAGACCGTTATGGCAATCCTGCCTCGACTAAGTCGCAAACCGCCTTGGCGCATTACGACAATGCGCTTGATCTCATCCGCGTTTATCGCGGCGATCCGGTCGCTGCACTCGACGCGGCCCTCGCCGAGGATCCCGACTTTGGCGGCGCCTGGGCGGCGCGCGCGGGCCTCTTGGTCACCGCCACGGACAAGGCTTACGCGGAAGAGACCACGAAGAGCCTCCGCGCCGGCGCGGCGTCCAATTTGAACGATCGCGAAGCCAAGCATCTGAAGGCCGCGCAAGATTGGGCCGAGGGCCGTTACAATGACGGCACGGCGCGCTGGGCGCGTATCGCGCAGGAAAATCCCCGCGACGCGCTCGCCGTGCAGTATGCGCATGTCGGCTGCTTTTTCCTTGGCCTGCAAAGCGATCTTCGCGATGTGCCGCTGCAAGCGCTTCGCGCCTTCAAGAGGGGCGAGGATGGCTACAGCTACATCCAAGGCATGGCTGCGTTCGGCCTCGAAGAGTGCGGCGACTTCGCCCGCGCGGACATCTACGGCCGCCAAGCCGTCGAAGCCGATCCGCGAGATGGTTGGGCGGTTCACGCGGTGGCCCACGTCAACGAAATGCGCGGCGACCTCGAAACCGGCATTCCGTGGCTTGCGGACAATGCGCAGCATTGGGCGCCGGACAGCGGGTTCGCGTATCACAATTACTGGCACCTCGCCTTGCTCCACCTTGACCGTGGCGACATCGCGCAAGTGCTGAAGATGTTCGACGAGAACGTGCGGCCGAACCCCGACGCGCAGATCGTGCTCGAATGGATCGATGCGTCGGCGCTGCTGTGGCGTCTGCATCTTGAAGGCGTCGATGTCGGCGATCGCTTCGAGAAGCTTGCGGCGTGTTGGCAGCGGGCAGGCGAGGACGCGTTCTACGCGTTCAACGATCTGCACGCGATCATGGCCTTCCTCGGCGCCGGCCGCGCTACAGATGCGGAGCGCGCGCTGAAAGCGATGCGCGCCGCTGCGAAGGATGCGGGCGACAACGCCTACATGACGCGCAAGATCGGCCTGCCGCTGGCGGAAGCGTTCGTGGCGTTCGAAGCGGGCCGCTACGGCGAGTGCGTCGACAAGATCGCCGCCACACGCGGCGTCGCCCAGCGCTTCGGCGGCAGCCACGCGCAGCGCGACATCCTCACGCTCACGGCGCTGCACGCGGCGTTGCGAGGCGGGATGGCGTCGACGGCCGAGGCGTTCGCCGCAGAACGGTTGGCGCACAAGCCGCAAAGTCCCTGGGCCGGGCGTCTTTCGCGCCAAGCCCGCGAGCTGAGCGCTAAGCGCGCAGCTTGACCCGAACCGGCGGCCGTCTCCCTGCCCTTAGCCGCGGCGGCCGGTTCACCCCTTTTGAGATGTTGGAGTTGCTCCGATGAGTAGGTCGGATTGTTCTTTCGCGCGCCTATCGAACGGCTTGCGCCTTGCGTACGTGGAGCAGGGCCGCCGCGATGGCCCCGCTGTTGTGATGCTGCACGGCTACACGGACTCGCACCGTTCGTTCGATCTGCTGCGTCCGCATCTACCCGAAGGTTGGCGCGTCATCGCCGTGACGGCGCGCGGCCATGGCCAGTCGGATAAGCCGGACGGCGCCTGCGAGGTTGTCGACATGGCCGCTGACGTGAAGGCGCTGCTTGATGCGCTTGGCATCGAGCGAGCGGTGATCGTGGGCCATTCGATGGGTGCTGGAACGGCGCTGCAGTTCGCAGCCGAGTATCCGGAGCGCGTGTCCGGGCTCGTGCTCATCGGCGCGTTCGCGGGCTTCCAAGACAAGCCTGCGGTGGCCGAACTCGCGGAAGCGGTGGCGTCCTTCCAGGAGCATGTTGATCCGGAATTCGTACTGGCCTTCCAGGAAAGCACGTTTGCAGAGCCGATCCCGCAGCGTTTCTTAGACGCGGTGATTTCGGAGAGCCTGCGGTGCCCGGCCTTTGTCTGGCGCGCGGCGCTGCAAGGTCAGCTCAATGCGGCCATCCTCGACGCAGCGATGCGCACACAGGCGCCAGCGCTGCTGATCCGGGGCGAGAAGGACGCGTTTGTGCCGCTCGAAGATCAGTTGAAGCTTCGCGATCTGCTGCCGTCAGCGCGCGTGTTCACGATGGTCGGTGTCGGCCACGCGCCGCACTGGGAGCGGCCGGCCGAAACATCGGCGCTGATCCAGGGCTTCGTCGGCGAACTGGCGGATACCGGCGCAGTGCTGCGCTACGGTGTGTTCGGCTAAAGCGGAGCGACGGTCGCTGCGCCTGGTGCTGCGGCCGTCTCCCGCTTTGCGTGGGCGCGGCTCTGGCGCCAACGATCCAGCGGGTGGTCGATCAGCAGCAGGATTAGCACCGACATGGCGATGGTGCCGAAGATGCCGATCCACATGCCGAACGGCGGTTCTTTGGTGAGCACGAAGCCGATCACAAAAAGCTGCGTCATGTAAATTGGATAGGAGAGGTCGCCGATCCAGCGATCGATGGCGTTGTCCTTGAAGGCGTGGAAGATGAAAGGCGTCGTCACGAAGAAGATCGCATAGACGACCCACCGCATACGCACATCGGTCCAGCCTAGCAGCGGGAACGTGACGATGAAGGCGAGCGTCGCCAGCGCCACGATCCAGCCTGTCCCCTTTGGCAGCGTCGCTGCAAAGGGCAGCGCTTTGTGTGCAAGCATGCCGAGCAGGAAGAGGAAGAGCGCCGTTGGAAAGAAGCGGCCCTGCCAAAGCAGATAGTCCACGTTCAGAAACGCGCCGCCGAGACGTAGCGCGATGCTCGCCGCACAGATCGCCGCGATCCACTTCCAGCCGGCGCGCGCTAGGAATGGCGCCAGCGCATAGAACATCAGTTCCATTGACAGGCTCCACGCCTGCGGCACGAAGAGTCCCTGCCAGCCCACGACGGTCGTCTCGTCCGGCAACGGCCCGCGCGAATCGAACACCAGGCCGCCGCTGTCATCGATGGAGAACCAGAACAGCATTTCCTGGCCGGCCATGACGACGTTCTCGATCGCCATGACGGCGGTCGTCACCGGATCCTGCAGGATGCGATCCACCAGAGTGGGATCGATCGTTACGCTGCCGTTGAATGCGTAAACCGCGATCGCTGTTAGCCCGACCATCACGAAGTAGGTCGGGAAGAGGCGGAGCAAGCGGTTGGAATAAAAAAGCCCGACGTCCCTGTATTTGCCGTCGAGCACGAGCGCCATGTAGAAGCCCGAGATGATGAAGAAGACTTGCACGGCCAAGCCGCCGCTCAAGAATTTGTAGCTCGCCAGCGGCAGGTGCGAGAGCACCACAGCCATCGCCAGCGCAACGCGCACCATCCCCATCGCAAACGCTCCCCGCTCCGATGGAGCAGAGCATGGCGTGTTGACCGTCGAACGTCGCGCGCGCTGGTCGCGAGGATCATTCAGCTCAACGATTTGGTACGTCGTTCGTCGCGCGACGAACTAGTAGAAGAAGCGCTCTTCGCTGATCTTGTCGCCGCGCACGGTGTAGAGCGCGACTTCGTCCATCTTGATGCGCTGGCCTGAAGCCTTCTGCGTCACGTCCATCGTGAAGAAGAGCGCGAACTGATCGCCGTTGATGTAAGGGCCCGTCGCATTGAAGCTGTGGACCTCGTGATTGGCGGTCCACCACTCGCCCTTGCCGTGCACGGCTTCGCGCCCGCGCACTTCCTTCATGTCGCCTTCACGCGCTTCGATGCTGACGACATCGTCGGCCCAGTAACTCTCGGCCTTGGCGTAGTCGCCCGACTTCAGCGCGTCCGAAAATTCCTTCGCGACTTTCTCGATGCTCATGGCTCAATCTCCTCGTGATAGAACAAAAACAGAACATCATAAGGCCGTCAATCACGCCGCCGGCCATGTCGCTAATTTTAGGGAGAGTGCAGACAGGACGGCGACCCGTACGCAACCCGTTACGGCTGCTTCCTTCCGGACCTGACCGGGTTGGCGGGGCGGCCGTCCGCCGCCTGCCTGCGTGCCCCATATCGCCTCCCGCCATGCGGTAGGCAACCCGGAACGCCTGCGGCCGAAGCGCGTTCATCCCCCGTCCAACAACAACTAGAGGCCGCCCGAGCGGGGCGGGAACCGCGATGCTGCGTACCCTGGCGTTTGCCCTGATGATCGGTCTGCCCGGCTTGGCCGTGGCGGAGCAGTTTCCGCAATCGGCTCAGGATGTCGAAGTCCGTGGTGACGACGGTAGTGTCATCGGCCGTGTGGCGGCTGTTGAGCGCAATGCGGAAGGCGACATCGTTGCGATGGAAATTCCTGGCCTTGAGCCCGGCGACGCGCCGCGCGCATCGCGTGACCTGATCGCTGAAGAGCGTCGTGAGCTGATGGTGCGCGTCAGTGGTGAAGACGTGGCTCGTGAAATGCCAAGTGGGGCGAACGGCCGCCGCATCCTGCGCTAAGCGCGACGCAGCAACGGCCAGCCCGCCAGCACAAAACCTAGTCCGAAAAGTATGCCTGCGAGGGGCATGCCGTATTGCGCGATTGGCGCAATCCAACTCAGCAGTCCCACGCAGATCACGCTGCCGAACCAGCAGAGCGCCGGCCAAAGCGGGCGTTCACCGCCGCGCGCCCACGCGATGCTCAAGCCGACCATCGCAATGGCAAGCGCCGCCGCGCCCTGTTCGTAGGTGCTGAAACCGAACGGATCCGCGTCAGGGCCGCCGACGAAGGAGAGCGCGGCGACGGCAACGCCGAAGCTGGAAAGCCCGAGGAAGCCAAGGCGTTCAGCGCGATCGAAATAGATCGCCATCAGGCCGAACAGCAGCAGCGCATCGATTGCGGTGTAGAGCCACTCGAGCGTCACCGTGTCGGTGCTGACGGGGAAAGCCGCAACGATGCGCAACGCGCCACCAGCGACGGCCGCCGCGCCGCCCAGCCGAAACAATGCGTCTTTGTTCATGCGGCATGGGATAGCTAGCGCGCGAGCCGGCGCAACCCATTGCGAAGTGGGGCTAAGAAAACCCAGAAAACGCTGGTGTTTCTTCCCCCGTAGTGGGCGCTTTGCTTGACGGCTCCACCGGCGCTCCATACCTCAGGCCTCATGGCACTCCGTCCCATCCTCATCGCGCCCGATCCGCGCCTGAAAGAAAAATCGAAGCCTGTCGAGGGGCCGGTGACTGATGCGCATCGCGCGCTGATGGATGACATGTTGGAGACGATGTACGAAGCGCCGGGCATTGGCTTGGCCGCGATCCAGATCGGCGAGCCGGTACGGATCATCGTGATGGATCTCTCGCGCGACGACGAAGAGAACGCGCCGCGCTACTTCGTGAACCCGGAAATCCTGTGGGCGTCGGACGAGCTGTTTGCCTACGAAGAAGGCTGCCTCTCAGTTCCGGATATCTACGATGACGTCGAGCGGCCGGTGCGTGTGAAGCTTCGTTACATGAACTACCAAGGCGAGACGATCGAAGAAGACGCGGAAGGGCTCTACGCGGTCTGCATTCAGCACGAGATGGATCATCTCGAAGGCGTATTGTTCATCGACCACCTGTCGCGTCTCAAAAAGGAAAAGGCGCTGACGAAGCTGAAGAAGGCGCGCAAGCTCGCCGAGG
>CADEDT010000129.1 GCA_902826145.1 uncultured Caulobacteraceae bacterium | reverse complement strand
GCCAAACCGCGAACGTCTCAGCAAAATCCTCGTCCGGATGGCACTGCGCGTACCAGCGCCGCAGATGCTGCACGTAGTTTTTGCTATTCGGATTGGGTCTGTAACGATCGGGATAAAGTTCGCTCGCGCGCCCGAACAGGCGCTGGAAGCGTTTCCTCTTGTGCAGTGCAAACGCGTATTCGACGACGTGCCCCGCTTCGTGCCGCAGCAGCTGCATGCATTCGCGCCGCGTGCCGCCTTCGACTTCGAGCATCATCTTGCGCTCAAGCCGCGCCAGCCTCGGGTGTGCGAGGTAAAACGGGAACGCGACGCCAGGTGTTTCCGTCGGGCTGAACCATTCGTCCGAGAGCCAGCCGTGCATTTTGAGGGCGATCCCGCGCCCGCGCAGTTCGGCGTTCACGTCACGCAGACATTGGGCGAGCGGCGTGCCCTCCAGCCGAACCTTGAGGTTCTTTAGTGGTAGCTCCAGGAGGTCTTCATCCGGGAGGTCGGCCCAGCGCGCGGTTTCTCCGCGTCTGGTCCTGCGCCGCTTTGTGCTCATGGAAGCTCAATTCCATGATTGCCCCCCGGGTTGCAAACGGCATTCTTGAAACAACCCCAGCCTTCGCAGCTGGCCCCGTGTTCGGCGCCTTCGAGGGGTGGCTTCAACTGGCCGCGCTCGGCCTCAGCAAGTGGTGAACGACGCCCCATTCCTTGCCGCCGTCGTGGCCAAACAGACCTGCCGTAGCGAGAAAGAAGAGCCGCCAGCGCTGTTCCCACAACCGGGCGTCGCGCCCATACGTATCGGCCAGCACCGGCCGCAGCGACGCAATGTTCGCGTCGAAATTGTCGAGCCACGCCATGGCGGTGCGCTCATAGTTCTTTCCGTTCCACCACCACTCGCGCTCAACGGTGAAGAGATCCTCAAAGCTGAAGATCAGATTCCTGCTCGGCATCACGCCGCCCGCAAAGAAATGCTGCGCCACCCAATCGTCGCGGTTGCGCGGATCGAAGCGATAGGGCGCGGTCTTGTGGGCGAACACATGGATCAGCATGCGCCCGTCCGGTGCGAGCCAGTGTTGGCAACGCTCCAGCAGCGAGCGCCAGTTCGACATGTGCTCGAACATTTCCACCGAGACGATGCGGTCAAACCTATCGTCGATCTCAAACTGATTGATATCCGCAGTGACGACCCGAACGTTCTTCAGCCCACGCGCACGCGCTTGTCCCTCGATATGCGCGCGCTGGCTCGCGGAGTTGGAAAGCGCCGTGATCTGCGCTGCCGGAAAATGCTCCGCCATCCACAACGTCAACGATCCCCAACCGCAACCAAGCTCCAGAATCCGCTGACCATCACGAAGTTCCGCGTTGCTGCACGTCTCCGCCAATGCACGCTCTTCCGCTTGCGCCAGCGTATCTTCCGCGCTCTCGAAGCGGCACGATGAGTATTTCATGCGCGGCCCCAGACAGGCCTGGAAAAACGCCGCTGGAACTTCGTAGTGCTGCGCGTTGGCGAGATCGGTGTGCTCGGCGATCGGGCGTGAGCGCATATCCTCCGCGAAGCGCTTCGTCGCGTCGCGCGGCGTGTGCCTCAGCTGTCGGCTGGTCTCCGCCACCAGCAGCGATACGGCTTTGCGCCGAACGCCATCGGGAACCGGCGCTGCTTCAAAAAGGTCGATCGCGCGCGATACCAATGTCATGGAAGTGCTCCGAAAGGTTCCATTCCGGTACGCCGCCGCGCGCATTTCGGATCAGCATGATCCAGCGCCCTCAAGCGCGCGTACGCCTCCTATGCGTCCATTTCAGCTCTCTGTTTTCGCCGCGCTCGCGCTTGTCACAATCGCGCAACCAGCGGCGGCAGGCGAGCGGCCGGGCCGCATCGAGTTCGAAATTCTCCGCGGCGGTCAGCCATTCGGCCGCCAAGTGATAAATGTCACCCGTACCAATGGCGGCGTCGTCGCTGAGACCAGCGCTGACTTGCGCGCCAATCTCGGCCCGATGACTGTGTTCCGCTACAGCCAACGCTGCCGCGAGACTTGGCGCGATGGCGCGCTCGTCGGCCTCAACTGCACCACGCGCCAGAACGGCCGAACCAAAACCGCCGCCGCGGAATTGAGCGGCGAACGCATCGCCGTCACGGGAACTGCCGGCGCTTCTGAATTTGCCGCACACATTTTGCCCACGAGTTGGTGGACACGTCCGCCGCTCACCACGCGCGAGATGATCAACACCGAGACCGGCGCACGCCTACCCGTTCGCATCACGCTGATTGGGCGCGAGACCATCGAGGTTGGCGGCCAATCGATCGCCGCGGATCACATTCGCGTCCAAGGCACGCTCACCGTTGATCTCTGGTACGACGATCAAGGCCGCTGGGTGAGTTGCGCCTTCTCCATGAGCGGCCAGCACATGACCTACCGCTTACTCACACCCCGCTCCAATGGTCCTGCATAGGGGTCGCAGGCGTGATGGCTTGAGCCGGGGAGGCTCCCCGGCTAGTACCCCCGCCCATGGCAGGCCATTCGAAATTCGCGAACATCCAGCACCGCAAGGGCGGTCAGGATAAGAAGCGCGCGCAGATGTTCACCAAGATCGCGCGCGAAATCCAAGCCGCGGTGAAGCTCGGCGGCACCGATCCGAACGCAAACCCGCGCCTCTATCGCGCGTTGGCTTCCGGCCGTGCCGTCAACATGCCGAAGGACAACCTTCAGCGCGCCATCGACAAAGGCGGCGGCGCCGGTGCGGAGAACCTCGACGAAATCCGCTATGAGGGCTTCGGCCCCGGCGGCATTGGCGTCATCGTCGAATGCCTCACCGACAACAAGAACCGGACCGCCGGCGAAGTCCGCTCCGCCTTCGCCAAGCACGGCGGCAATCTCGGCGAAACCAATTCGGTTTCGAACTCATGGCGCAAGGTCGGCGAAATCCGCTACCCGCTCGCCGCCGCTACCGAAGACGCCATGCTGGAAGCAGCTATCGAAGCCGGCGCTGACGACTGCACGGTTGAAGGCGAGAGCCATGTCATCACCTGTGAGCAGAACGCGCTCGCGCCTGTGTCACAAGCTCTGGTCAAAAAGTTCGGCGATCCGGCCGCCGCGAAGTTCGTCTGGCGCACCGACATCGCCATCCCGGTCGAAGGCGAGGGCGCCGAGACGCTGATGAAACTCCTCGATCAGCTCGATGATCTGGACGACGTGCAAGACGTCTATTCCAACGAAGATATTAGCGACGAAGAACTGACGCGGCTTACGGCTTAACGCCTTCATCGTGTGAAAGCCCCGTCCTCCCCCGCCATTGGGGGATTGAGTGAGGGCGCTATCCAACACTTCTTCCGCGCAACGCGTGGAAAATCGCGCTTCACGCCAAAATCAATCCGACCGACTTCACACCGTGAGATACTTCCCCCGTTCCGCATCACGGAGGGGTCTCTTGGAATTCCGACCCAGAAGATGAAGCGGAATGTGAGTGAAGCGAGAACGTTGCTGCCGGGGATCGTGAAACCGGCAGGTCCAGGAGATCATCGGAGATCCCTGCTCGCCGTGGGCGCCCGTTGTCCGGATCCAAGTCGAGATCCTCCCCAACGAAGCTCATGTTAAATCACTCACGGGAACGCGCGGACGATGTCCGTTTCTCTTCCCTTCCACCACGCCGGACGACGTAAGTGCGTTCCCGCCCTCCGGTCGAGGAGGAGAGACCAAAGCGAACCTGCAGCGCGTAAGCGCGTGCGGCCTAACTGCCTGCGAAGAACGCGCTGACGCCCTGCGATAAAATCCAAAGCTGCGGAATCGCAAACCCAATCACCGCCGCCCAGAACACCGCGATCAGCGCCAAACGCACGCGATCCCAGATCGTGCGCTTACCGATTTCCTGAAACTGCGCGTCGATCACCGTGGCGCCTTTCGGCGCTGCCTCGTGTCGCTCGCGCAATCGTATCGTCTGCGGCCGTCCCATGCGTTCGTGTGAATCACCAAACAAGAACGGCCAGGATAAGGCAAAACCGCCGGCGCTTTCACGCCGGCGGTTCGCATTTCACCTTACAGATCGCTTAGCCGCGGCGGCGATCCCGGTCGTTCAGCGACGCCTCAAGGCGCGCGTCCAGACGGTCGAAGCGGCGGTCGAGGTCGCGACGTTCCTGCATGGACAGGCCGTTGCGGCGATAACGCGCTTCAAGCGATGCGATGTCCTGGAATTCAGCCCGAAGCCTGTAGGCTTCCTGGCGATTCAGGCGGCCATCGCGGATACCGCGGTCGATGCGGTTATCGAGCTGGCGCTGACGTTGGTTGATCGGCTGCCAGTTGCGATCGTCGCGATCGTTGCGCTCGAAGCGGATTTGCGAGCTCAAGCGGTCGAACCGCATGTCGAGATCGCGCCGTTCAGCTGGCGAGAGGCCATAGCTCGAGCGATAGCGCGCTTCGAGGCGCGCCAGATCGTTGAACTCGCCGCGCAGACGGCCCGCTTCGGCGCGAGTCAAATCACCGCTGCGAACGCCGGCGTCGATGCGCGCGTCGAGGTTCGCTTGTCGTTCGTTGATGCTCTGCCACGATTGCGCGGCAGCAGGGGCAGCCATAGCGAGGGCGCTCGCGGCAACTGCCATTGCAAGAAGCTTTTTCATAGTACCATCCTCAAAGTCCGGACCCTCTCGGGCCTCTGTTATAAAATCCGCCGCGTCAGCATCGTTCCGTGGGAACGTGATCCAATCTGTCGCGTCGTCCTAAGTTCCGGGCCTGTTGCCAATTTGTGTCGAAACATCCATAGCGACACATCTCGACAAAGTTCCGAGCCTCAGTATGCGAGTATCGCGCACGCGCTCTGAACCTACGCTGATGGAGTGCTTCATGAGTGCGGCTGATCTCGTCGTCGTGTTCGGCGGTTCCGGCTTCATCGGTAAGCAAGTCGTGCGCGCGCTAGCGAAACGCGGTTACCGCGTGCGCATCGCGATGCGGCGTCCGCATCTCGGCCACGAACTCCGCGTGATGGGCGATGTTGGCCAGATCCAACTCGTGCAAGCGAACGTGCGCTTTCCGCAATCGATCGACGCAGCGCTCGAAGACGCGGACGCCATCGTGAACCTTGTCGCCGTCATGCACGAGAACGGCAAACAGACGTTCGAAGCGCTGCACGTCGAAGCCGCGCAATCGATCGCTGAAGCCGCCGCCAAACGTGGCATCAAGCGCATCGTCCACATGTCCGCGCTCGGCGCCGCGCCCAAGGGCGCGCGCTACGCCAAGACCAAATATCGCGGCGAGCGCGCCGTGCTCGAGGCCGTGCCAACTGCAGCGATCCTGCGCCCGTCCATCGTGTTTGGGCCGGAGGACAAATTCTTCAACCGCTTCGCCGGCATGGCGCAGACATTCTCCGCGCTCCCGCCGCCCTTCAACGCGTTGCCTCTGATCGGCGGCGGCAAGACAAAATTCCAACCCGTGTTCGTCGGCGATGTCGCCGACGCCGTGGTCGCGGTTGTCAGCAAGCCGGAAGCGCAGGGGGGCGTGTACGAACTCGGTGGCCCGAACACCTACACGTTCAAGCAATTGCTCGATTACATTCGCACCGAAACCGATCGCCGCGTCTGGCTCGCGCCGTTGCCGTTCTTCCTCGCCCATCCGCTCGGCTTGCTGCTCAACTGGACTTTCAAGCTCATCCCCTTCGCCGACGCGCCGCTGACTGGCGACCAGGTCACGCTACTGAAGCGCGACAACATCGTCGGCGCCGATAAGGATGCGCGCACGATCCAGGACTTGGGCGTTGCGCCGCTTGAAAGCGTTGAAGCGATCACGCCAAGCTATCTCTGGCGCTTCCGCCCGTACGGCCAATTCCAGACGCGGCAGAACCCGGCATGAACGGCCGTGCGCTTGCGCTGATCACGCTGCTGCTCGGCCTCGCCACGCTCGGCGTCTTCCAATGGCTGGGAGCCGCACCCGAAGTGGCGGATGCATACACCTCGCAGGTCGCTATCGGTGAAGCCGTAAGCGAATTCCAGCGTGCGAACGATCCCTCGGATCTCGCGCGCGTCTTCGGCGATCCGATCAATCCGGACATCGTCGCCGCACAAACCATCATCAACACGCGCGATCTCTACGCCTTCATTCCTGTCTACGTGCTGTTTCTGATCTCGTCCGCCTTACTGATTGGCCGCCGCGGCCCTTTGGTGTGGGCGGCCATTGGCTTCGCTGTGATCGCGGGGGTGGCAGATGCAGGCGAGACGATGCTTCAGCTCCGCATCATCGAAAGTATCGAAGACGCGTCGTCGCTGTTGCCTGTCGCGCCGTGGCATTGGGCGAAGGTCTTCGCGCTCGGCCTCAATGGTCTCGTCGTCGCCGCCATCTGTGCGCTCGGCGCTTCCAAGCGTTGGATACTGGCCGTTGCCGCACTGGCGCCTTTGCCGCTCGCGCTCGCCGCCTTCGTCGGCATCGGCTCGACGCGGTTCTTCATCATCTCGTCGGGAATCTACTGGCTCGCTCTGCTCTCGATCGCTCTTATTGAGACGGTTCGGGGGAGAGGTGCTCAGGCTTGATGCCGAAATCGTCGGTGATGTGCCGCGCGACGATGGTTCGGTGGCAGCCGTTCCAATCGTGCTCCAGACACATGATGCAGGTGCGACCGCGCTTAGCTAAGTCCGCCGTCTCCGCGAGCGCCAGCTGACTTTCCGGCTCGACCATCTTCGCTTCGAAGATGCGCGTCATCGTCTTCGTATCGCCACGCCGCGCCGCTTCGCGTCCCAACTTCGGCGTACCTAGCGGCTTCATGTGGATGTAGGCGATGCCGGCTTCATCGAGCGCCGCGGCCAGCGACTTCTTCGAAAACCCGGCTCGCCGCGAGTTCGCAACTTCACGCACATCGACAAGCGTCTTGATCTTCGCCGCCTTCAACGCCGCGACGAAATCCGCCTGTCCAACCCTCTCGTAACCGATGGTATAAAGCTTGGTCACAACCATCCTAGTGCGAGCACGCCCAAGATCACGGCGCCTGCAACGATGCGATACCACGCGAACGGCCCGAAGCCCACTTTGGTCACGAAGTTCAAGAACGGCTTCACCACCAACCAGGCGGAGATGAATGCAAACACGAACCCAACGGCGATCTCTGCAGCGCGCTCGCTGGTGATGTGATCCTTCACCGCGATGAAATCCATCACGAACGCACCCATCATTGTTGGCATTGCCAGGAAGAACGAAAACTCCGCGGCCGCACGCCGGTCGAGGCCAAGAGTGAGGCCGCCGAATATGGTGGCGCCCGAGCGCGACACGCCGGGGATCAACGCAAGTGTCTGAAACACGCCAACGCCAATCGCGCGCCATATCGGCGTCTCGGCAGCGTCTTTCACTTCTACCTTTGGCGGCCACTTCTCAATCGCAAGCATTGCGAAGCCGCCCAGGATCAAAGCGATCGCGATCAGGTCGAGGCGAAGATACAGTTCGTTTCTGATGTACGAGTTGGCGATCAGGCCGACACACGCCGCGGGCAGGAACGCAAAGAACAGCATCAGCGCAAAGCGCCGCGCTTCGGGTTTTGTCGGCAGGCCGGTGACGACGTCCCAGATGCGCTGTCGGTAGAGCCACATCACCGCGAGGATCGAGCCCAGCTGAATCATGACGGTGAAGACGCCGCCGGGATCGTCGTAGCCGATGAAGCGCTGGACGATCAGCAGGTGGCCGGTGGAAGAGACGGGCAGAAACTCCGTCAGCCCCTGCAGGATGCCGAGCAAAGCAGCGCGAAGGAGATCAGCTACGTCCAAGAGGCGCCCCCAAAATGAGCCGGCGCGACCATGAAGTGCGTCGCCGATGGGCGGAAGACGCCAGATTCAGGCCAATCCGGAACCAAAGGGCAGTGGATTGCTTGAAAAGGCCGTGAATCGCGGCACAACGCAATAATTCTCCCCAAGAGGCGCCGTTGGAGGGCGTTCGTGGCCGAACGCATGCAGAAATTTGTGTCTCTCGGGCAAATTATGCCCGAAAAACGTCCCGCGGAGGCCCGCGCGGGCGATTTCCACGAGATTTATGCCGACTTCATTGCGCAGAAGGCCGCCGAACAGGCCTCGCGTTGCGCCCAATGCGGTGTGCCGTTCTGCCAAACGCATTGTCCGCTGCAGAACAACATCCCCGACTGGCTGAAGCTCACGGCCGAAGGCCGCCTGCGCGAAGCCTACGAACTCTCGGCCTCTACCAACTCGATGCCCGAAGTCTGCGGCCGCATCTGCCCGCAGGACCGCCTCTGCGAAGGTGCGTGCGTGATCGAGCAGAGCGAGCACGGTGCGGTGACGATCGGCGCCGTCGAAAAGTACCTGACTGAAACCGCTTGGCGCGAAGGCTGGGTCGCGCCACTCGCACCACGCGCCGAGCGCAGCGAAAGCATCGGCATCATCGGCGCCGGCCCCGCTGGCCTCGCCGCTGCCGAGCGCATGCGTCAGCGCGGCTACCAAGTCACCGTCTATGATCGCCACGACCGCATCGGCGGCTTGCTCGTCTATGGCATTCCAAACTTCAAACTCGAAAAGGAAGTCGTCCAACGCCGCGCGCAACGCCTCATCGAGGGCGGCGTGAAATTCCAACTGAACTGCAATGTCGGCGAAACCATCAGCTTCGCCGATCTGCGCGCCAAGCATGACGCGGTGCTTATCGCGACCGGTGTCTACAAACCAAAACCACTCAACGCGCCGAACGATCGCGCGGTCGTAAAGGCGCTCGATTTCCTCATCGCCGCCAATCGCGTGGGCCTCGGCGATGAAGTCCCCGAGTTCACAAGCGGCGCACTCAACGCCGACGGCCGCCGCGTTGTCGTGATCGGCGGCGGCGACACAGCGATGGATTGCGTCCGCACCGCGCGCCGCCAAGGCGCGAAATCCGTCACCTGCCTCTATCGCCGCGACCGCGCCAACATGCCGGGCTCGCAACGCGAAGTCGCGCACGCGGAAGAAGAGGGCGTCGCCTTCGATTGGCTCGCCGCGCCGAAAAGCGTGCGTGCCGGCAAATCGCCCGCGGTGAAAGCCGTGCGCATGCAACTCGGCCAGCCCGACGAAAGCGGCCGCCAAACGCCGCAAGAACAACCCGACAGCGCCTACGAAGTCCCCGGCGATCTCATCATCGCAGCACTCGGCTTCGACGCTGAAGATCTAAGCAATTGGAATGTCGAACTCACGCGCTGGGGCACAGTGAAAGCCGATCCGCTCTCATTCGCGACGAGCGAACCAGGTGTCTACGCCGCCGGTGATATCGTCCGTGGCGCGTCACTCGTCGTCTGGGCCATTCGTGAGGGCCGCGACGCCGCCGACGCAATGCACACCTGCATCCAATCGCAAGCAAAGGTCGCTGCGCAATGAGCGGTGCTGAAGACATAGCACGCTACGAGCGTGAGCGCGCCAAGCTTGAGCGCGACGGCCTCTACCGCGCCGAGCAAGAGCGCGACGCATGCGGCGTCGGCCTCGTCGCCGCCATCGACGGTCAGCCACGCCGCGATGTCGTAACGCTCGCCATCGCCGCGCTGAAAGCCGTCTGGCACCGCGGCGCCGTAGACGCCGACGGCAAAACCGGCGACGGCGCCGGCATCCTGATCGACGCGCCGCGCGACTTCTTCGCGGAACAAGTCTCGCGCACCGGCCACGCGGTGAAAGACGGCCCAATCTTCGTTGGCCAAATCTTCCTACCGCGCCTTGATCTCGGCGCCCAAGAACGCGCGCGCGTCATCGTCGAAAGCGAAATCATCCGCGCCGGCTTCGTGCTCTACGGCTGGCGCCAGGTCCCGGTGAACATCAGCCAGATCGGCGAAAAGGCAAACGCCACGCGCCCCGAGATCGAGCAAGTGCTGATGCACGATCCGCAAGGTCGTGACGACGACACAGTCGATCGCGATCTGTTCATCGTCCGTCGCCGCATCGAAAAGCGCGCTCTCGCGTCGAACATTCCCGAACTCTACGTCTGCTCGCTGTCGGCGCAGACGCTGATCTACAAAGGCATGTTCCTCGCCGCGCAGATCGACACATTCTACCCCGATCTGAAAGACGAGCGCTTCATCTCCGCCGTTGCGATTTATCACCAGCGCTACAGCACCAACACCTTCCCGCAATGGCGCCTTGCGCAACCGT
>CADEDT010000128.1 GCA_902826145.1 uncultured Caulobacteraceae bacterium | reverse complement strand
TTCGGCTCCTGGTTCTCGCGCAACGTGATCGGGATCATTCCGATCAAACGCGGCGCGGCGTCGCGAAGCGAAGATGTGCTGGCCGGCGCGAAGGACGCGCTGAAGCGGGGCGAAATCCTGGTGGTGTTTCCCGAAGGCTCGCGCGGCGAGCCGGAGGAGATGACACGGTTTAAGACGGGCGTGGCGCGGCTGGTGGAGTTTTGCCCCGAAGCGGCGGTGACGCCGGTTTATCTCCAGGGCGCGGGGCGCTCGCTGCCGAAGGACGCGAAGCTGTTGGTGCCGTTCAATACGACGGCGGTTGTTGGCGATCCGCTGACATGGAACGGCTCGCATCACGGCTTCATCGATGAGCTACGCGCGCGGATCGAAGCGCTAAAAGTGCAAGCGCCGCCGCTTAAGTGGAGCTAGCGCGCCAGGGTTCGCTACGGGCCCAATCGCAGAGCTTCTGCGGCGGCGATTGTTGGGCGAAGGCGGTTAGCGCGGCGTGGTCGTTGTTCTTGAGCCAGCCGTAGAACGTGTCTTGGCTCGCGATCCAATCGCGCTGCGGCGGCGGCGCGTGATCGTTCCAGACGATCGGCGCGAGGTTTTGATCGAGCGCGATGGTGCTGAGCGTCGTGTTCATGATCTCAGATGGGTGGCGATAGGCCTCGGGTGCGACGGCTTCGCCACGCAGCTTGAGGCGGTCGAGGCGCGTGATCTCTGACGTGCCGACGTAGAATGGGAGAAAGCCCAGGCCGACAGTACGGCAGAGTTCGTTCGGGAAACGCGTATCGTCGTTGAAGATGTGCCCATCGGGCTGAGCTTCGGCGTAGCGCACGAAGCTATCGACCCAGATGTCCGCGTAGCCGTGGCGGCGATCCCAAAGTGTCGCAAGCTTGGCTTGCAGCGCCGGATCGACATCGGCGCGGCCTTCCCTGCCCCAATCAGTGCCGATGGTCTTGAGTAGCGCGCGATCGCTTTGGATTTTCTTGTCGACGGGGCGGCCGAGCACGGCTTCGCTCAGGCGATACACGTCTTTCGCGAAGGGCAGCACGATGCCGCCAGCCAATATCGCGGCTTCGCGCGCGACGTGGCTTTTGCCCGAGCCCAGCATGCCGAGGAAGACGAGTCGGAATGGCATCTAGGAAACCTATACGCCATCCCAGCTTTCAGCCCATAGGCGTGACGATCAGCGAAGCGGTCATTCGCTCTCGCCACACGCGGAGCTTCTCGCTGCCGCCTTGGCGCCACCAGGCGCGAGCGGCGCCCGCGAGGCTGATCGCGGCCCAAATCAGTTCTTGGCCGATTGTACCTGCATCGCCCAGATCGAACTCTTGCGCTGCGCCAACTAGAACCAACACGGCGCCAACGCCGTTGACGATGAAGAAGGCGGGCTTCTCGGCGCTGATCTTGCCGACGCTCACAGCGGCGTACATCGCCACGCAGCAGATGGCTCCCAAAATGCCGGAGAGAGATAAAAGCGTTTCCATGAGAAGCTCCCCTCGCGTTGGTGGAGCCAATCAACACCCGGGATCGGGCCATCGCCGTGACGGCCGTCACGATGGCGCACTTTGCATCACAGGGTCTAAGAATGGTGTCGGGCGCGAAGTTCGGGTACCGTTCGCTGGACCCTTCCAGGGTTCTAAACCGGACCTGTGCGGGCGGGAGGATCGAATGCGCACGTTTGTTGGCTTGGTGGTCGCCTTAGGCGTGTGCGCGTTTGCGCAGTCTGCATTTGCCGAACGATATGCGCTGCACTGCACTGCACCAGGTCCGGCATGGACCTTTGAGTTTGTGGTGATGGGCTTTGACGATAGCGACAGCATTATCGTGCAGTGGAGAGGCTATTCGGCACCCTCTGATAACCGAACGATACGTAGCTCTCAAACCTATGTGACGGCCAATGGCAACGTCGACGCCGCTGAGATTAGCGGGGAGTTCAGCTCCGATATGCGCGCGCCCTATAGTATTCGGGTCGACCGCTCAGATGGGGCCATGACTCTAGCCTTCAACGGGCAGTCTTACACCGGAAGCTGTCGAAATGGCGGCCAACGCAACTAGTTGCGCTCCTTCCCCCAGCGCTTCTGTGCAGCCCTCGCGACGACCGTCACACAACAGAACGCACCGCCACATCCTTGCCGCAAGGCTAGGCAGGCTCTTCGCGCCGTCGCGCTTTCACCGTGATGCGGTCTCGCTCACCTGCTCTCCGTTCGCAGAGCAATTTCGCGATCTGGCTGTCGTCGAAGAAGACGTGGCCTTTGAGGGCGTCGAGGAGGGCTTTGGCTAGGTTGTCGAGGTCGAGCGTCGGGACTTCGCCGACGTATTCCATCACCAGTTCGACTTCGAACTCGCCCCAGCGCGGGCGGATGGCGAATTCCTTGCGGAAGAATTCGTAGACCAGCGGCTTGTAGTAGCGCGCCTGGGTGGTGACGCCGTCGATGGCGATTTCGGCGCCGCCGGCGATCTCGCGGGCGCGGACTTTGCCGCGGCCGGTCCAGTCCGACGCCATTCCCTCACCTTCCGGCTTGATCGCCACAATCGGCGCCCATATCCCCTGCGGGAGCAGATTCCTCAAGCGAGCGTCCCATGAAAACCCGCACCGAGACCGATACGTTTGGCCCGATCCAGGTCGAGGCCGACAAGTACTGGGGCGCGCAGGCGCAGCGCTCGCTGCAGAACTTCAAGATCGGCGAAGAGAAGATGCCGGCGCCGATCGTGCGGGCGCTCGGGATCGTCAAGCGCGCGGCCGCGGAAGCCAATATGGAGCTCGGCGTGCTGAAGCCGGAGGTCGGCGAGACGGTCGTGAAGGCCGCGCAAGAAGTGATTGAGGGCAAGCTCAACGCGCACTTTCCGCTCGCCGTTTGGCAGACGGGCTCGGGCACGCAATCGAATATGAACGCCAACGAAGTCATCTCGAACCGCGCGATCGAGATGCTGGGCGGCGAGATGGGTTCGAAGAAACCCGTGCACCCGAACGATCACGTCAACATGAGCCAGTCGTCGAACGATACGTTTCCGACCGCGATGCACATCGCCTGCGCGGAAGAGATCGAGCACCGGCTGATCCCCGCTCTCTCGAAGTTGCGCAATGCACTGAACGATAAAGCGCAGGCATGGAAGAGCATCATCAAGATCGGTCGCACGCACACTCAGGACGCGACGCCGATCACTTTGGGTCAGGAATTCTCCGGCTACGCGACACAGGTCGAGAACGGGATTGCGCGGATTCAGCAGAGCATGCCGGCGCTGATGCAGCTGGCGCAGGGTGGCACGGCGGTGGGGACCGGGCTCAATGCGCCTGTGGGGTTCGCAGAAAAGGTCGCCGAGAAGATCGCGGCGATCACGCAGATGAAGTTCACCTCTGCGCCGAACAAGTTCGAGGCGCTCGCGGCACATGACGCGATGGTGTTCAGCCACGGCGCGATCAACACGGTGGCGGCGTCCTTGTTCAAGATCGCCAATGACATCCGGTTCTTGGGCTCGGGCCCGCGCTCAGGCCTAGGCGAATTGATGTTGCCGGAAAACGAGCCCGGGTCCTCGATCATGCCGGGCAAAGTGAACCCGACGCAGTGTGAGGCATTGACGCAAGTTTGCACGCAAGTGTTCGGCAATCACGCCGCGGTTACTTTCGCCGGCGCCAGCGGCCATTTCGAATTGAACGTGTTCAACCCGGTGATGGCGTACAATTTCCTGCAGAGCGTGCGCCTGATGGCGGATGCTTCTGTGAGTTTTACAGACAATTGCGTCGCCGGCATCGAACCGCGGACTGACAACATCGAGCGCGGGCTGAACAACTCGCTGATGCTCGTGACGGCGCTGGCGCCGAAATATGGTTACGACCGCGCCGCGAAGATCGCGAAGACCGCGCACAAGAATGGAACCACGCTGCGCGAGGAAGCGATCAAGGATGGCATCCCGGCGGATGACTTCGACGCAATCGTTCGACCAGAGAAGATGATCTCACCAGGCTAACGGGAACTTTTCGCGCTCGCGAAGCGAAGACCTCGCTACACACGCGATCACAGATCACTTTCGAAAGTTCCGTTGCGACTGCCTGTCGCTCGGCGACGAACACGCGTAAACGGTTGCATCACTCCGGTAGCAGCCTACATCATCCAACCCATGGCCAAAATCGTAAATCTAAGACGCGCGCGCAAGCAAAAAGCTCGCGCCGAGGCGGAAACCGAAGCCGCTTCAAAGCGCTTAGCTTACGGTAGGACAAAGGCCGAGCGGAACAAGACGAGGGCCGAACAGGAGGCCGCCGAACGAAAGCTCGACGGACATCAACGTGGCAGTGACGATGACTGATGATACCAAAGGGGCCCTGCAGAAGCGATCCATGCGCATCGCGGGTCACCGTACTTCCCTCGCCCTCGAAGCAGAGTTCTGGGCAGCGCTTGAGCGTATCGCGCGCGATCGCTCGCAGACGCTGCCGGTGCTGATTGCTTCGATCGACGAACGGCGCGGCAAGAATACGCCGGAGGCGTCGCTGGCCTCGGCGGTGCGCGTGTTCGTGCTGGAAAACCGGCTGAACTAGCCTTGCGGCCGCGCGTAGAGCGCGACGGCGTAGTAGCACGGCGCCACCGAGCACGCGTACATATGGATCTGGATCGTGAACGCGCCGCTGGTTGACGGGATGACGCCAACGTTTGGTTGGCTCGTTGTCGACGTATCTTCGACGATCAGGCCGCCATTCCCATCATAGAGACGCATGTCGAGATCGCTGCAGTCGCGATCGCAGACGCCGACGATCCGATATTCGTAACCGACCTGCATGTTCGCCGGGATATTCCACGCTTCGTTCGGCTGTAGCCCGCCACTGAAGGGTTGGCCGACTTGCTGGTAGCCCTGCGCGGCAAGGTTGGCGCTCGCCTGCTGCAACTGCGCGACGATGATCTGCTGCGGATTCTGATCGCCTTGCGTAGGCGGGGTCGCGACCTGCTGTTGCTGCTGAATTGGCGGCGTGACTGCGGCGAACTCCTGCTGGCTGGACATCATCGTGCCGATGACACCAAGCACGACGACGGTGGCGACAACGCCGCCCGCAACCCAAACCCAAACGGGCACACCGCTCTTCTTCTCGGCAGCAGGCGCTGCCGGCGTGCTCCACGCAGCTTGCGGTGCTTGTGGTGGCGATGGCGGAGGAGCGGCGCGCGGCGGCGCGGCGGCCGGTTGCGGTGGCGCTTCGGAGTTCGTCGCGCGCATCACAGCGTCGACGAAGCGGCGCCAGTTCGGGTTATCTGCTTCGCCGTTCCAGCTGGAGAGATTGGCGGCCTGCACTTCGCCGAAGCCGAATGGCGGCTGCGACGCGTCAATCATCACAGGGATGAGACGGCCCTTGTCTCGGCCCATGCGCGCTTCCTCGCGCACCCATTGCGACTTGGTGGAGTGCTCGCTCCACAGCACGATCAGCGCTTTGCACTGCGTGAGCTTCTGTTCAATGTAATCGGCCCAGGTTGTGCCAGGCGGGATCTCGTTGTCCCAGAACACGTCGAGGCCGGCGGCTTCGAGGCCTTTGGCGACTTGCTCGGCGCGCGTGCTATCCTCGCGCGCATAAGACAAAAATACGTCGGCCATGTCCCCTCCTCGAAGCGACCCTGTCTAGCAGGGCGCCGGGGCGGGGTTCAAACGCCGGCCGCCGCTTTTGGATCGGGGCCGTATTGGTTTGGCCCCGGATTTCCTGGGAGAACGCCGATCGCAATCATGGCGGCGAGGGCCAGCAACGAGAAAAGCACGCCGATCAGGCCCAGCGCGCCACCGACTGCGGACAACACGATGGGTGCGGCGGCGAGCCAGCCGTTTTGACCCGCATCGTGCAAACGCCGCGACATGACCGAAACGGACGGCGCGAGCAACGCCAGGCCAACGATGATGGAGATGAACTGCGAGTTCGGTTGCATCGTGTATTGGTTGAAGCCGAACATCAGGTCGAGCAGCCCGGCGATCAGAGACGCGACAAACGAGAACAGTATCCACCACCAATACTCGCGACGGCGCGCGCGGCCTTTGCCGTCGACATACAGACGAAAGCACTTCTGCACGTAGGCGATAGGCGAAAGCTCGCCGCCGGTCGCGCCCGCTTGCGCGCCACCTTGGTTGCTCCAACCGCCTTGCTGCTGGTTTGACGGCGGCGTTTGCCAGCCGCTCGCTTGTTGCTGCGGTTGTGGTGGCGGTGGCGGAGTTTGCCAGCCGCCCGCCTGTGCTTGCGGTTGCGGCGGCGCTTGCGGTGCGGCCCCGCCTCGCGCTTTCGCGAACACGGCGTTGGCGAAGCGGCCCCATTGCGGGTGGTTGTAGTCACCGTTCCATTGCGAGAGATCGGCGGCTTGCACATCGCCGAAACCGAACGGCGCCTCCGATGCGTCGAGCCGCGCCGGGATAAGCTTGCTACGCCCCATGCGCGCTTCCTCGCGCACCCATTGCGACTTGGTGGAGTGCTCGCTCCACAACACGATCGCGGCGGCGCACTGATTGAGTTTGGTTTCGATATAATCGGCCCAAGTTTGACCCGGTGGAATTTCGTTGTCCCAGAAAACAGTCAGACCCATGGCTTCGAGGCCTCGCGCTATGCGTTCGGCCTGAGCTCCGTCTTCGCGCGCGTACGAGATGAATACGTCTGTCATGCGCTTCCCCGCGTTTCCGAGTCAGCGCGACGCTAGCAAAGGCAGAGTGATCTGGCGCGCTCTTAGGTACCGAAACTCGGAAGAACCACGGGCTGCGGTTCCGGTATCGAAACCTCCCAGTTTATCGCGCTCGTCTTATCCGGCGCCGGTGCGAGCGCGCTAAGCGCCATAGCCGTCAGCGCAAGCACGAGAACCATCGCCACAAGACCAAAGAAGGCGCCGAAGCGGTATTCTTTGTTATCGTTGTTAATTTCCACGTCGCACCTCCTTTCACGCTCAGACAACAGCGGAGGGAACGTGGGGTTCCACTCATTGTGTGGGCAATGAGCCACAGTAGACGAGTGCGGTTCCTTGCTGCCACGGGCCGCCCGCGATCATCATCGCGCGCGCGGATTCCGCGAACGAAAGCTGGATGTTGTAAGGCGTTGGCGGTGACTCCGCTGTGCATGTTGCTTGCACGTCATAGCCACGATCGGTCATCGCGACGTTCTGGAATTCGCACGAGACTTCACCGCGCGTGGAGATGCGGTTTTCTTCGAAACGCCACGCGGGTTCGGTGCAGCCTTCGGCAGTTGTGGCCCAAAGGCCGACGTAACGCGGTGTTGATGCGTTTGGCGCGGGCAGCGTTGATGGGAGCGGCTGCGTTTCGCCGATTTGCGCGGCGGCTTCCGGATCAGGCTCGGGCTCAGCTGGCTCGGTGCACGCAATCATGGCGAGCGAAAACGCAGCCGCCGCCGCGCGGCAAATCAGGTTGGAAATGCGCATCACCTGCGTAACGGCGCAGGCGATGCGCGGTTCCGTTAGGCGGCGACCGGCGGGCGCTGCATGGCGCGGACGGCGTTCCAAGCTGGCAGCGATGTCATCATCGCGCCCCAGCGTTGGATGTTCGGATAGTCCGCGAGCGGCAGCTGCGCGGGTTCGGCGAGCGTCAGCGCAGAGGCGAGCGAAAAGTCTGCCAAGCTGAGCTTGTCGCCGGCGACATAGTCGCGACCTTGGAGATGTGCGTTCAAGATGCCGGCGGCGAACTTGAACTTGGTCTCGCCCTCTTCGACGCGCTTGGGATCGGGGCCGCCGAGGCCGAAAAGGCCTTTCACCACGCGTTCGAAAGCGAGAATGGCGACCGAAGGATCCCAGGTCGTGGACTCCCAGAACATCCAGCGTGCGACATCGGCGCGGGCCTGCTCATCGAGCGGCAGTAGCGTGCCGGGCTTTTTGGTGGCCAGATATTGGATGATGGCGTTCGACTCCCAGAGCTTGAAATCGCCATCTTCAATCGCTGGCATTTTCTGATTGGGATTGACCGCCGTGTAGGCGGCGGTCTTCTGATCACCCTTGCCGAGATCGCAGAGCACGAACTCGTAGGGCACGCCGAGATGTTCGGCGACGAGCAGCGCCTTGAAGCCACGTGGGCTCAGCGGGAATGCGTGAAGCTTCAACGTCATTGTCTTATCCCTCCACGAGCCCGGCGTACTCGCCAAAGCCCTTCTCGAATACGCCGACCCAACCGTTGTTGTAGCCGTTGCGCAGGTTTTGCGCTTCGTCGCCCATGCGCTCCCAGTTTTCGTGCGTGAGCGTCACGCGACAGGATTGGGCGCCGAGCGGTTCGAAGCGAACAATGACGTCCGTCGTCTGCTCTTTTGGACGGCCCATCATCCAATTCATCGCGAAATGTTTGCCCGGCTCGTAAGCGGACACCTCGCCCCATTCGAGTTCGCGGCCATCGTGCAGCGTTTCATAGACGCGCCCGCCGACGCGCGGCTCGATGGTGACCTTCACCGTGCGCTCGCCGGCAGCATCTTTCGCGCGCGAGTGCGTCTTCATCGGCCACCAGGCCGAGACTTCTTCGGTAAAGATGCGGAATGCATCGGCCGCGGAGCGGCGCACGTCGATCGACTTCACGATCGGCGCAAGTTCAACCACGCTCATTGTTCGTCCCCTTCTGCGTCACGCTCGGCGTGCGCTTTGAAATTCGCGAGTGCGTCGTCCCAGAAGCCGTCGAGCCAATCGCGCAGTTCGCGAAGGCCGTCGGCGTGGATGCGATAGATGCGCGCCGTGCCGCGCGCCTCGTCAGCGACGAGGCCAGCGTCCTTCAGCACTTTGAGGTGCTGCGATACGGCGGGGCGGCTGACAGGCAGTTCGGCGGCGATTTCGCCAACCCCCATCGGCCCTTCCCGCAAGCGCTCGAAGACAGCGCGGCGGGTTGGGTCCGCCAGGGCGGCGAGAGCTATTTTGTAAGCCATAACTTACCGTAAGCACGTACTTACAATTAGTCAAGCGGGCTGTGAATTGTTCCTGTTTCGTGCCTGGCGAAGCAGCTACTATGTTCGTGTCGTGTCAGAAGAATCTCTGCCCATTTCCGTGCGCGCTGCGGCGACCGCGCCGTACCTCACGTCGCTCAATCCTGGGCAGCGCGCAGCGGTAGAGGCGCTGGACGGGCCGGTGCTGGTGCTTGCGGGCGCCGGCACGGGAAAGACGCGCGTGCTGACGACACGGCTGGCGCATTTGCTGACGACGGGACGTGCGAAGCCGTGGTCGGTACTCGCCGTCACCTTCACGAACAAAGCCGCGCGCGAAATGCGCGAGCGCGTCGAGAAGCTGCTCGGGCCTGGCGGCGGTGGTTTGCCGTGGCTCGGCACGTTTCACTCGATTAGCGCGCGCATGCTGCGCACGCATGCGGAGCTCGTCGGCCTCAAGAACAATTTCTCCATCCTGGATACGGACGATCAGGTTCGATTGATGAAGCAGATCATCGAGGCCGAAGGCATCGATGAGAAACGCTGGCCGGGACGGCAACTCGCGGGCGTCATCGATGGTTGGAAGAACCGAGCGCTGACGCCGGAAAAGGTACCGAAGAACGAAGCGTTTCACTTCGCTGACGGCGCGGGTGTGAAACTGTACGCGATCTATCAAGCGCGGCTGAAGATTCTGAATGCGTGCGATTTCGGCGATTTGCTGATGCACATGATCGACATCTTCCAGCGCCATCCGGACGTGCTGGAGACGTATCACAAGAAGCTCAGTCACCTGATGGTGGACGAGTATCAGGATACGAACGTCGCGCAGTACCTATGGCTGCGCTTGCTGGCGCAGGCGCGGAAGAATTTGTGTGTCGTCGGCGACGACGATCAGTCGATCTATGGCTGGCGCGGCGCCGAGGTCGATAACATCCTGCGCTTCGAGCACGACTTTCCGGGCGCGCAGGTTGTGCGGCTGGAGCAGAACTATCGCTCGACCGGGCACATCCTCGCCGCGGCGTCGCATCTGATTGCGAACAATCGCGGGCGGCTCGGCAAAACGCTCTTCACGGACGATGAGCTTGGCAATCGCGTGAAGATACGCGGGATTTGGGATGGTGAAGCCGAAGCGCGGCTGATTGCCGACGACATCGAAGGCTGGCGGCAGAGCAATCGCTCTTACGCGGATGTGGCCGTGCTGGTGCGGGCGGCGTGGCAGATGCGGGCGTTTGAAGAGCGCTTTCTGATGCTACGTATTCCCTACAAGGTCATCGGAGGTCCACGCTTCTTCGAACGCGCCGAAGTGCGCGATGTGCACGCCTATTTGCGGCTGATCCGCTCTGAGGACGACGACCTGGCGTTCGAGCGCATCGTCAATCAGCCGAAGCGCGGCGTTGGCGAGAGCACGGTGCAGAAGCTGCACGCGTACGCGGGCAAGCCGCCGGTGCGGTTCGTGACAGACAACGGCCCCCTCTTCGACCAGGACACCGGCGAAGTGGTGACGGAGCAGCCCG
>CADEDT010000127.1 GCA_902826145.1 uncultured Caulobacteraceae bacterium | reverse complement strand
TGCGCATGATGATCAACCAGCCATTCAAGGTCACCGAGCGCGAAGGCGAGTTCGATGTGGTCTGCACGGTCGTCGGTTCGGGCCTGTCGGGGCAGGCCGGTGCGGTGCGTCACGGCATCTCCAAGGCGCTCGCCGATTATGAGCCGCCGCTGCGCCCGGCGCTGAAGCACGCTGGCTTTATGACCCGCGACAGCCGCGTGGTCGAGCGTAAGAAGTACGGCCGCAAGAAGGCCCGCCGGAGCTTCCAGTTCTCGAAGCGCTAAGCCGCTTCTGGTTTTGGTTCACGGGACGGGCGCTTCGGATCACGAAGCGCCCGTTTTGTTTTAGCGCCAAGCGCACTACGTCAGCGCTGGAGTTCGAACATGAGTGCGAAGGTTTTCATCGACGGCGAAGCTGGCACGACCGGTTTGCAGATCCGCGAGCGGCTGGAAGGCAGATGCGACATCGAACTCGTCTCGATTGATCCCGACAAGCGCAAGGACGCCGACGAGCGCAAGAAGCTCCTGAACGGCGTCGACGCGGTCATCCTCTGCTTGCCTGACGATGCTGCACGCGAGGCGGTGTCGCTGATCGAAAGCAGCAAGGTCGTCGTGATCGACGCCTCGACTGCCTATCGCGTCGCCTCGGACTGGACCTACGGCTTCGCTGAAATGAGCAAGGATCAGCGCGCCGCGATCGCCAAGTCGAAGCGCATCTCCAATCCGGGTTGCTACCCGACAGGCTTCATCGCGCTTATGCGCCCGCTGGTGGAAGCGGGTATCGTCCCACGCGACTGGCCACTCAGCGTCAACGCCGTCTCCGGCTATTCAGGCGGCGGCAAGGCGATGATCGCCGAGTTCGAAAACACCGGCGCGCCGGAATATACAAGCGTGCCGTATCGCATCTACGCGATGGCGCAGAAGCACAAGCACGTGCCGGAAATGCAGAAGTACGCCGGCCTCGGGCGTGCGCCGATCTTCGCACCAAGCGTCGGCCGCTACTACAAAGGCATGATCGTCGAAATCCCGCTGCCGCTCTCGGCACTGCCGTCAAAGGCGAAGCTCGCTGATGTGCGCGCTGCACTCGCCCGCGCCTACGAAGGCGAGCGTTTCGTTTCAGTCGCAAGTGCGGAGGAGGCCGCCTCAATCAAGACGCTGGCGCCCGAGGGCCTGAACGACACCAACCAAATGAAGCTCTACGTCTTTGGCCATGACGAAGAAGCGCGCCTCGTCGCATTGCTCGACAATCTCGGCAAAGGCGCGAGCGGCGCGGCGGTGCAGAACCTCAATATAGCGCTGGGTTTGGAAGAAAGCGCCGGGCTTTCCTGACCTCCACACCAACGGAGGCCTGAGCTCGTCGAAGGCCGGTGCTCGTTTCACGCCCTTCGACAGGCTCAGGGCTCGCTAACGGTCGTTGTACGGCTTGATGCTCTCGTCGAGATATTTGTTGTTGGCTTCGCGCACTTTCGCGGCTGCATCGTCGTAGAGAAACGGCAAGAACGCATAGCGCTCGCCGCGCGTCACCGGCGTCGCTTCATGCAGCAGCGCGCAGGAGAACACAACCGCGCCGCCTGTTGGCGCGCGATACGTCTGCGTGCCGAACTCGGGAAAGCGAAGATCGCCGCCGTCGTACTCGCCGGCGTTGAGATTGATCGTCACCGCGAAGCGCCGGTGTGCCGTGCCGTTGGTGGAATTGTCGCGATGTGGCTTGAAGAAGCCGCCCGACGCCGAATTGTAGCAAGCGACCAGATAGCGCTCCATCCGCGTCGGCCGCCACATGAAGGCGCGCTCGATCATCGGCGTTAGCCGCCAATAAATGCGCTGCATCACCGCTTCGCGCATCGCGACGTCTTCGATCAAGCAGTCGCTGCGCCGCTTGAACGCATCATCCAGCGCCACGAACGTACGCCCGCCGCTGTCCTGCTGCGTGACACCCGAGGCTTCGCCGCCGCGTTCGCGATAGTAGGAGATCAGCCGCGTGCAGAATTCCGGCTCGAACACGCGCGGCGCCACAAGCACGGGCGCGTGGCTCGGAACGCCAGCGTGTAGATTGGGCGAAGGCGTGCTGTCGAACGCCTTCAGCGCTTGCGCAGCGTCTTGCAGTCGCCAAAAGCCGACGACGCGGAGCGTAGGGTCGAATAGAATCCAGCGGCCAATCGGCTCGCGTGGGTCGATGAGGCCGAAGTCGCGCGCCGCGTTGGCGTCGTTGAACACAAGCCGGTTCTCACTCAATGCACCGACTTGAGCGCTCGCCCGCTCGTCCGCGACAAAGATCGCGCAGACGCGTTCGCGCTCATCGATTGGCTGGAGCGGAATTGCGGCGAGCGCGGTTTTCGCGGCATTGTTCTCTACGTCGCCAACGACGCACGCCAGCACGAACCGCCCACCCAGCGAACCCAACGCAAAGCGCGGGTTGCGGTTAGCGGCGACGTGCGCGAGCGGCAGCGCTTCGCCGAAGCGCAATGGCCGTGTCGTCGCAGCTTGGTCGCTCAAGTCCTGCTCCTCAGGCCGCGCTCGAGCGCACTTTGACGTATTCACCTGGCGCGTCGCCAAGCGGCTGCAGTTCGCCGTCGCCGGGGCGGCGCGCGTCGACATCTTCGCCGCTGATCTTTGTGAGCCACGCATCCCAATGTGGCCACCACGAACCCGGATGTTCGGCGGCGAACGCCTGCCAATCTTCCAGAGCGCCTTTGAGGTTTGGGTTTGTCCAATATTGATACTTCTTCGCCGCCGGGTGATTGATCACACCCGCGATGTGTCCCGAGCCCGCGACGATGTACTCAACCGGCCCGCCAAATGAGAGCGCACTGCGATAGACGCTCTTGGCCGGCGCGATGTGATCTTCCTTCGAGCTCTGCATGAAGACCGGGATCGTCACATCCTTCAGCGACAAGTTTTCGCCCATCAGCGAGAGATTGCCCTCGGTGAGCGCGTTGTCGCGATAGAATTTGCGCAGATAGAAGAGGTGCAGCGCTTTCGGCATGCGCGTCTGGTCGGCGTTCCAGTAGAGCAGATCGAACGGCGGTGGCTGTTTGCCGATGTAATAGTTGTCGACGACATAGTTCCAGATCAGGTCGTTCGAGCGCAGCGAATTGAACGTGTCGGCCATGGTTTGCGCGTCGAGCACGCCGCCATGTGCGTTCATCTTGTCTTCGAGGAACTGGATGCCTTGCTCGTCGGAAAACACGAGTAGATCGCCTGCGTACTTGAAGTCCGCTTGGCTTGCAAAGAACGTTGCGCTCTGGATGCGCGTGTCGCCCTTCTTCGCCATATGCGCCAGCGCCGCCGCCAGCAGCGTGCCGCCAACGCAATAGCCAACCGTATTCATGCGATCGACGCCGGCGGCCTTCGTCACCGCATCGACCGCTTCGTAGATGCCCTCGCGCATGTAGTCTTCGAACGAGACCTCGGCCATGTCCTCGCCGGGGTTTACCCAAGAGACCAAGAACACTGTGTGGCCCTGATCGGTGAGCCACTTGATCATCGAATTCTTCGGCTGCAGGTCGAGGATGTAAAATTTGTTGATCCACGGCGGGAAAATCAGCAACGGAACCTCGTGCACCTTCTCCGTCGTCGGCGCGTACTGGAGTAGCTCGAACACGCGGTTGCGGAAGACGACTTTGCCCGGTGTCGTGGCGACATTCTCGCCAACTTTGTAAGCGTCGAGATCCGTCTGCGAGATCGCGAGGTTGCCTTTGCCGCGTTTCAAGTCCGCTGCGAGGTTCTCGACGCCTTTCGCCAAGCTCTCGCCCCCGGTTTGGAACATCGCGCGCAAGGCGGCGGGATTCGTCACCAGAAAGTTCGAAGGCGAGGCCGCATCAACTGCTTGCTTGATGAAAAACGTCGCCTTGCGCTTGGTGGCTTCGTCGACGCCTTCGGTGCGTTCGATCAAGTCAGTGATAAACTCTGATGTTGCAAGATATGACTCCCGCAGCATCGAGAACGCCGGATTGGAGCGCCATTCGGGATCCTTGAAGCGCTTGTCGCGTGCAGGCTCGCCTTCGGGCTGCTTGCCCGTGAGCATGTAAGCAGCATGCTTCTGCCAGATGTCAGCGTAACGCTGCCAAAGGTTGGCGTGTGCTTCGCGCAACGTTTCCGGTTGCGTTGCTAGGCGCGACCACACATCGTTCAGCGCCACCTGCATTCCCAGCGGATCGGGCTGCCATGTCGATGCATCCTTCGATTGCTCGATGAAGGCGGTGGAGAAAACTTGGTTCGCCCGCGTCATCGCCTGCGTCAGGTTCGCGGAAAGCGAGGCGAGGCTCTCGGCCGTTTGCGCCATGATTACGTCGTTGAGCGGCGTCGGCGCCTCGGCGGGTGGCTTCGCGGCGGGCTTTGCCGCCTCGACGGGCGGCGCCTCTGGCGCGGTCTCCGCCTTCGGTTTGGCGGCGCGCTTGCGGGGCCGTTTCGCACCCGTTGGGGCGGTAGCCGCAGGCTCTGCGGACGGTTTGGCGCCCTCGGCGTCCGTCATCGACTTCTCCCTATTGGCGCGATTGTAATGCCGCTTCGCGTGGTGGCGCAAAGGCGGTCTCTGGTATAGGAGGGCAGATAGGGCCGGAATCGCGCCCAGGAAGACTATCGATGCGTGGAGCCATGATCATCGGCGCGGTTTTGGCGGCGGCCTTGGGCGGTTGCGCCAGCTCTGCCGAGCAGGCGCCGGAATGGGCCGACAACGCCAGCGGCTACCCGAGCCTCCGCGAAGTGCCGACGGGCGGCACCTCGGCCAACACCAACCCAGCGCACTGGAACGCCATCGAGACCGATCTGCTCGCCGCCCGCGCCACCGTCGAAGCGAACCCGCGCTCGCAGGACGCGGCAGCGCCCGTCGAGAACCCGGAAGCGTTCGTCGAGGACGCGCGCCGCGAAGTCGAAGAGACGCGCAACTCGCACAACCCGTACTGATCGCGCTAACTTGGCGCGATGAGTTCGTCCGAATTCCATAAGATTCGTCGCCTGCCTCCTTACGTGTTTGAGGAGGTCAACAAGCTGAAGGCGCGCCTGCGCGCCAAGGGCGTCGACATCATCGACTTCGGCATGGGCAATCCGGACCTGCCGGTGCCGCAGCACATCGTCGACAAGCTCTGCGAAACCGCCGCGAAGCCGCGCACCAATCGCTACTCCGCCTCGCGCGGTATCCCCGGCCTGCGCAAAGCCATGACCGGCTATTACGAGCGCCGCTTCGGGGTGAAGCTCAATCCGGACACGCAGGTCGTCTCGACGCTCGGTTCGAAGGAAGGCTTCGCTAACCTCGCGCAGGCCATCACCGCGCCCGGCGATGTCATCATCAGCCCGAACCCATCCTATCCGATCCACGCTTTCGGCTTCATCATGGCCGGTGGCGTCATCCGCTCCATCGAAGCGCATTCGCCGGAGCAATATCTGCGCGGCATCGACCGCGCCGTGCGCCACTCCGTGCCGCCGCCGATTGCGATGGTGGTGTGCTACCCGGCCAACCCCACGGCACAGACAGCTGATCTCGATTTCTACAAAGACGCCGTCGCCATGGCGAAGAAGCATGACATGTTCGTGCTTTCCGACATGGCGTACTCGGAGATCTACTTCGAAGGCGATCCGCCGCCGTCTGTGCTGCAGGTGCCTGGCGCGCTCGATGTGGCCGTCGAAGTGAACACGCTCTCGAAGACCTATTCGATGGCTGGCTTCCGCGTCGGCTTCGCGCTCGGCAATGAGCGCCTGATCGGGGCGCTGGCGCGCGTGAAATCATATCTCGACTACGGCGCCTACACGCCGGTTCAAGTCGCCGCCACCGCCGCGCTCAACGGCCCGCAAGATTGCGTCGAAGAGATGCGCCAAACCTACAAGCATCGCCGCGATGTGCTGATCGAGAGTTTCGGCAAGGCCGGTTGGGCGCTGCCGAAGCCGAGTGCATCCATGTTCGTGTGGGCGCAGCTGCCGGATCAGTTCAAGCACATGGGCTCTGTCGAATTCTCGAAGCGCTTGATGGAAGGCGCCGAGATCGCCGTCGCGCCGGGCGCCGGCTTTGGCGAATACGGCGATGGCTTCGTCCGCATCGCACTCGTTGAGAACGAGCAGCGCATTCGCCAAGCCGCGCGCAATTTGAAGAAGTTCCTTCAATCCAACGCCGCCGCCGCGGCGGCGGAATAGGGCGATGACGAAGCTCCGCGTCGGCATCGCTGGCCTCGGCACGGTCGGTGTCGGGCTCGTGAAGCTGTTCGCCGACCCCAACTCGCGCCTTAACGAAAAGCTCGAACTCGTCGCCGTCTCCGCCCGCGATCGCGCCAAGCGGCGCGGCGCCGATGTTTCAACGTATCGCTGGTTCGACGATCCCGCTGAACTCGCCGCGCAATCCGACATCGACGTTTTCGTCGAACTCATCGGTGGCAGCGCCGGTGCGGCCAAAGCCAGCGTCGAAACCGCACTCTCACGCGGCGCCCACGTCGTCACCGCCAACAAAGCGCTGCTTGCCCTGCACGGCGCCGCGCTCGCTGAAACCGCCGAGCGCACTGGCGCGAAACTTCTGTTCGAAGCCGCCGTCGGCGGTGGCGTGCCGATGGTGAAGGCGTTGAAGGAAAGCGCCGCCGGCTCACGCGCCAGCGCCGTGGCTGGCATCCTGAATGGCACCTGCAATTACATCCTCACTGAGATGGAATCCTCCGGCCGCTCGTTCGAAGCAGTGCTCAGCGAGGCGCAACAACTCGGCTACGCCGAAGCCGATCCTTCGACCGACGTCGGCGGCTTCGACGCCGCGCACAAGCTCACCATCCTTTCCGCGATCGCCTTCGGCACGCGCCCCGACTACGAGCACGTCCGCATTGAAGGCATCGAGCGCGTCTCGCTCACCGACATCCGCCTCGCCGGCAAGCTCGGCTATCGCATCAAACTGATCGCCAAAGCCTCTCTCGCAGACGGCGCCGTCGAAATGCACGTGCGCCCCGCGCTGCTCGCCTACGATCACCCGCTCGCCAATGTCGGCGGCTCACTCAATGCGCTCGTGGTGGACGCTGAACCTTCGGGTCAGCTCACCTTCATCGGCCGCGGCGCTGGCGAAGGGCCAACGGCCGCGTCTGTCGCTTCCGATCTCATCGATCTCGCGGAAGGCCGCGCCGGCTTCGCCTTTGGCCGCCCGCTCTCGCAACTCGCGACCGCGCCGCGCGGCACACCCTCGGAACGCGGCCGTTACTATTTGCGCTTGCTGGTCGCCGATCGCCCCGGCGTCGTTGCTGCGATCTCAGACCGGCTCGCACACGAAGACATCTCCATCGAGAGCTTCCTGCAGATGCCTGTGCACGATGGCCCCTCAGTTCCCATCGTGCTCACCACGCAAACGTGCGCGCGCGCCAAGATGGAAAACGCGGTCGCTGCCATCGAAGCGCTTGACGTGATCACGGAAGCGCCGTTCGTGATGCCGGTGGAGCACGCAGGTCCGCGCTGGAGCCGCTCATGAGCATCGTCATCACCGACGATTTCGCGTTAGCGCTGGCCCGTGCACCGATCGCCGCCGCCATCGCCGCAGCGCGCTTGGCCGGATGCGGTGACGAACGCGCAGCCGATCAAGCCGCAGTTGATGCCATGCGCGCCGCGCTCAACGCGCTGCCGATCAAAGGCCGCGTGGTCATCGGCGAGGGCGAACGCGACGAAGCGCCGATGCTGTTCGTCGGCGAAGAGGTGGGCGCTGGCAAAGGCCCTGCGCTCGACATCGCCGTAGATCCGCTTGAGGGCACAACGCTCACCGCGAAGGCGAAGGCCAACGCGCTTGCTGTCATCGCGGTTGCGCCAAAAGGCGGCTTGTTGCACGCGCCAGACACCTACATGGACAAGATTGCGATCGGCGCGGGCTATCCCGCCGGCATTGTCGATCTCGACGCAGGCGCTGCGGAAAACGTGAAGGCGTTGGCCAAGGCCAAAGGCGTCGGCACTGAGGAGATCGGCGTTTGCGTGCTCGATCGTCCGCGCCATGGCAGCATCATCGAAGCGCTGCGCGGCGCTGGTGCGCGCGTGCATCTGATCAGCGACGGCGACATTGCCGGCGTCATCAATTGCACCAAGCCCGAAACCGGCATCGATATGTATCTCGGCTCAGGCGGCGCGCCTGAGGGCGTGCTGGCGGCAGCGGCGCTCAAGTGCGTCGGCGGCCAATTCCAAGGCCGGCTGATCATCCGCAACGAGGAGGAACGTGCGCGCGCGGCGCAGGCCGGCATCGAAGATCTGAAGCGCCGCTATGATCTCGACGACCTGGTCACCGGCGAAGCCGCCTTTATCGCCACCGGCGTCACCAACGGCTCATTGCTCGACGGCGTCCGCTACGCCAACGGCGCGGTGCATACCCACAGCCTCATCCTGAACGCCGCGACTGGCACTGTTTCCCAGTTGCGTATGCGTCAGCCGGTTCAAAACTGAGGCCTCTGGCCTTCTGGAAGCCACATCCTGTGCGATGCTGGAGCTTGCCAAGAGTCGATTCGGATGAGGAATGAGCGGGGCGGCGCTAAAAATCGAAACGGGCGGCGCGTTTCTCGGCGTCGAGCTTTCGCTCACCGGGCGGCGCTGGCGTACACGCGACGCTGACGTCGGCCTCGTCGAAGCCTTCCGCCGCCGCTTCACCTTGCCGGAAATCGCAGCGCGCCTCCTCGCTGCGCGCGGCATTTCACTCGATACCGCCGAAGCGTTTCTTGCGCCGACGCTGAAAACACATTTCCCCGATCCTTCGAGCTTCACCGACATGGATGAAGCCGCGCGCGTGATTGAAGACGCAATCGTCAGCGGCCGCCCGAGCGCGGTGCTCGCAGATTACGATGTCGATGGCGGCTCCTCCGCCGCGCAACTCGTGCGCTACTTCCGCGCGCGCGGACGCGAGCTGAAGATCTACGTGCCCGATCGTATGAAAGAGGGCTACGGCCCATCGATCCTCGCATTCGAACGCTTGAAGGCTGACGGCGTCGAACTCGTCATCACCGTCGACTGCGGCGCCGCTGCTGAAGCGCCGCTCAACGCCGCCGCCGATCTTGGCCTCGACGTCGTGGTGCTTGACCATCACTTGATGGCCGGCCCGCCGCCGAAAGCCCGCGCCGTCGTCAATCCCAACCGCCTCGACGATACATCCGGCCAAGGTCATCTCACTGCCGCGGGCGTCGTGCTCGTTACGCTTGCCGCCGTGAACCGCGAAGCCCGGAAGCGCGGCTCTATCGGTTCTAACAATCTGCCTGACTTGATCCAGATGCTCGACCTCGCCGCGATCGGCACGGTCTGCGATGTCGCCCCGCTGACCGGCTTCAACCGCGCCATCGTTTCGCAAGGCTTGAAGATCCTGCGCAACGGCAAGAATATCGGCATGGCGGCGCTTGCCGAAAACGCCGGTCGCAAAGGCGGCGCAACCGTCTACGATTTTGGCTTCATTCTCGGTCCTCGCATTAATGCGGGCGGTCGCGTCGGCGACGCTTCGCTCGCCACCAAGCTGCTTTCGACCGAAGACCCAGAAGAAGCGCGCGAGCTCGCGGCAACGCTAGAAGCGTTGAACCAAGAGCGACGCGCGCGCGAAGCCGAGATGCTCGCCGAAGCCGAGACCGCAGCAATCGCTGAGGCCGAACGACGCTCTGTCGTCATCGTCGGCTCGCACCGCTGGCATCCTGGCGTGATTGGCATCGCCGCTGGCCGTCTCAAGGATCGCTTGCACAAGCCGACGATCGTTCTCGGCGGCGTCACCGAACACGAGCCCGCAAAAGGCTCCGGCCGCTCAACACCCGGCGTGAACCTTGGCGCCGCCGTCGCCGCCGCGAAGGAAGCTGGCCTCCTCATCAACGGCGGCGGCCACGCCGCTGCCGCTGGCCTCACCGTCGAGTGGGACAAGGTCGAAGCGCTGAAGGACTTTCTCTCCGAGAAGCTCGAACCTGAGCTCGCCGCGGCAGCCGGGGAAGCACGAGCGCTCACAATCGACGCCATCGGCGGCATCGGCGCCGTGGACGTGGCTCTCATCGATGCCATCGATCGCATCGGCCCGTATGGCCAGGGTCACCCCGAACCGGTCTTCGTCCTCACTGATGTCCACGTCGCCTTCGCCAAACTGGTGAAGGAGGAGCACGTCCGCTTCACTTTGGAGGACGCCCGGGGCGCGCGCGTCGGCGGCATCGCCTTCCGCGCCATGAAGACGCCCTTGGGCGAGGCGCTGATGAAGCGCGAGGGGCAGTTCCACGCAGCCGTTCGGCTGAAGCGTAATGAATGGAACGACACCGTCCGCGCCGAGGTCGAAATCGTCGATCTGGCGGACGCCCGGGGCTAGCCGGCAGGTCCGCTTGCCAGGGCGAGCGGGCGCCTCTATATGGCCGCTTCCCCGCGTTTCGGCGGGGTCCGTGGGCCCTTCGTCTATCGGTTAGGACGTCAGGTTTTCAACCTGAAAAGAGGGGT
>CADEDT010000126.1 GCA_902826145.1 uncultured Caulobacteraceae bacterium | reverse complement strand
TTGCCTGAAATAGTCCGTGTTTGTGCGGGATTGGACGCCGATGACGTCAGCGGGTGGTTCTAAAATGCGGATGGTTCTGAGCGCCTTCGCGGCGCTCTTTGCGTTGGGCCTTGCCGCCCCGGCGTCGGCTCAAGATCGCTATTCGGCGATCGTCATGGACGCGCGCACCAATGAGGTGCTGCTCGAGGACCAGGCCGACGAGGCGCGGTTCCCGGCGTCTCTGACCAAGATGATGACGCTCTATATGCTCTTCGAAGCGATCGAGCGTGGCGACATTTCCATGGACACCCGCATGACGGCCTCGCGGAACGCGGCCCGTCAGCCCCCCTCGCGCCTTGGTCTGGCCTGCTCGCGCCGCCGCGGCTGCGACTCCATCACGGTCGAACAAGCGATCCGCGCCCTGGTCGTTCAGTCAGCTAACGACGTGGCGGTTCTGGTTGCTGAACGCCTCGGTGGCACGGAAGCGCGCTTCGCCGCGAACATGTCGACCCGCGCCCGCGAACTCGGCCTGACCAACACCCGCTTCGCCAACGCGAGCGGCTTGCCGGACACCCGCCATCGCACCACGGCGCGCGATATGGCCACGCTTTCCTTGGCCTTGTGGCGCGATTTCCCTGAATATTATCACTATTTCCAGACGCCGAACTTCGCATGGCGCCGTGCCTCGGGCCGCAACCACAACCGCCTGCTCGGCCAAGTGGAGGGCGTTGACGGCATCAAGACCGGCTACACCCGCGCTTCTGGCTTCAACCTGGCGACAATGACCGAGCGTGGCGGCCGCCGCGTGATCGTGGTGGTCCTCGGTGGTGAAACCGCCGCTGCCCGCGACGCCCAAGTCGCCTACCTGATCGAAGGCGCCTACCAAGAGTACGCCCGCCGTTCTGATCCGAATGCGGCTCAGTTCGCCTCGATGCCGTCGCGCCGCCTGGACCTCCAACTGGCGCCCGGCACGCTGCAGGCCAACGCCGCGACCCCGCTGCCGCCCTCGCCTTACCAGATGTACCAAGGCATGGTCGTTGAGACGATGTCGCCGGTCCGCGCGCCGATCGACGAGCCAGTCGGCCAGGGCGACGAAGGCACCACCGAAGAAATGGAATAAGCGCGTCTAGCGCTTCTTCTTCAGGAGACGATCCCGCGCGGCCGCAAGCCGCGCGGCTTCGTTATGTGAGCCGCCGCGATCCGGGTGCGCCTGCGCCATCTTGGTTCGATAGGCGCGCCGAATCTCATCGGCGCTTGCATTCGCTGCGACGCCAAGTAGAGCGCGAGCTGCAGAATCTTCCGGTGTGTCGTGCGGCTGCACGGGCGCGGCGGGCCGGTTCATGCGCTCGATCGCCGGCCACAAAACCCAGACCAACGCGGCCAGACTGGCAAACGCGATCGCGGGCCAAAGCGCCCCTCGGAGAACCGAGAAAATTGCTGCACCTGCTAACGCGACCGCCGGCCAGCGTCGCAGGAGGGTAGCCCGGTACGCACCACCCAACCGTGTCAGGAATAGGAGCCCGAAGATCAGGGCCAGAACTAGCAGCGCCGGTAGCACGTCACCTCCGCGACCGCGCAAGCCGGCCAGCGCATGCGGTTAGCACGCGGGCGTCAGAATTTCAGCGGTTCGCCTTCAAGGCCCGGCAGCTTCAAGGTGATGAAGAGGTCACGCAGCTCCTGACGGGCCGCCACGTGGGCCATGCGCATGTCGACGGGCACGCCCTCCCCATCGAGATCCAGCATGGTCAGGCCCTGCGGGAAGAGCTCACGGTAGATCACGCGCTCGGACAAGCCAGGCGCTAGCCGAAAGCCAATCCGGCCCGAGAGCGTCGACAGCGCCTTACCAACCCTCTGCTTGTTCTTGGCTTCGATCTTGGAGGTCGCCGTCCGGTTGCGGAGCACAACCCAATCGATGGGGGTCCGCACCGCGACCGCCTTCTTCTTCCGGCTCTCCCAGACCATCTCGCTGTAGATCGAGGGGCGGACGATGTCGGCGCAATTTTCGTCGATGTCGCCCAACAGGTCGAAGTCCACGAAGCTGTCGTTCAGCGGCGTGATCAGCGTGTCCGCCCAGCTGTGCGCCAGGCGCGCCAGATAAGAGTCGCCGCCGGGGCTATCGATGACAATGAAATCGCAGGTTTCGCCGAGCCGCTTGAGGGCGGAGCGGAATGCGGCGTCTTCCTCGGCCTCGGCCATATCCAGCGAGCGCTGCGCGCTTTCGTTCAGCTCTAGGATCTGCGGCGACGGCAGATGCGCGCCACGCGACGCGATCCAGCGCGCGCGGTTTTCAATGTAACGGGTGAGCGAGCGCTGGCGGACGTCAAGGTCCAGCACGCCAGTGCGACGCCCCATACGCATCAGCGCAACGATCACGTGCATCGCGACGGTCGACTTACCGGCGCCGCCCTTTTGGTTCCCAACAACAATCACGTGCGCGCGGCGCGGCTCGGTTTGCGGCTCGTAGACGTGGGCAAGGCTCATCGGCGCGCCCCGCCCAGCTCGGCGGGCGCCGCGGTCTTGAATATAGCCGCTGCGCCAACACACATGGTTGAAACCTCGTTGATGGAGGTTAAGGGGCGCTTAAGCCGCTTGACGGCGCTGCAGCGGCAAAGGATGCGAAACGCATGAGTTCTGCCCTTCCCGTTGTCCGCGATGTGCCGGCGCTGCGCGCCGAGATCGCGGCATGGCGGAAAACGGGGCTCCGCGTTGGCCTTGTGCCGACCATGGGCGCATTGCACGAGGGACACCTTTCGCTCGTTCAAACCGCGAAAGAAAAATGCGACCGCGTGATCGCCAGCCTATTCGTTAACCCGCGTCAGTTCGCGCCGCACGAGGACTTCGATCGCTACCCGCGCGACGAAGCCGGCGATTCCGCGATGCTCGCTGGCGCAGGCTGCGATCTGCTCTACGCGCCGGATCGCGCCGCGATGTACCCGGCTGGTTTCTCCACCAATGTGATCGTCTCAGACGTCTCGACGCCATTGGAGGGCGAATTCCGTCCGCACTTCTTTGGTGGCGTCGCTACGGTGGTGAGCAAGCTCTTGCTGCAAGCGCTGCCGGATGCAGCCTACTTCGGCGAGAAAGACTATCAGCAACTCCAAGTGATCAAGCGCATGACACGCGATCTCGACATTCCGGTCGAGATTGTCGGCTGCGCAACCGTGCGCGAGCACGATGGCCTCGCGATGTCATCGCGCAACGCGTATCTCAGCGCCGATGAACGCCGCGTCGCCGCGCGTCTCAATCACATCATGCACGATGCAATCAAAGCCGCGCGCGGCGGTGAGGCCATCACAGAGGTCGAAGCCGAAGCCGCGCGCCATATCGCAGCGGCAGGCTTCGCCAGCGTCGACTACATCGCCATCCGCGATGCGGAGACGCTGCAGCCAATCGCCGATCTCTCGCGTCCCGCGCGAATTCTCGCCGCCGCTTGGCTCGGCAAGACGCGTCTCATCGACAACATGGCGGTGTAACCGCCGCCGCAGGCGAATTTCCCGCAGATTCCAAACGAACTTTCCCCTCGGGGGCGTTTGTGACGGCGGTGTGGCGGCGCCTCGTTAATCCTTAAGATCCGGCCGCAACATTTTGGGAGCAGCGCGCGCCGGTCGAGGGGAGCAAGGGACATGGCTCGCAAGCAGAAGTGGGCGTACGCGGTCAGCGCGATCGCTATTGCCGTCGCATTGTTGGCCGCACCGGCCTACGCGCAAGACGCGCCAGCAGCCGAAGAAGACGACATCGTCGTCACGGCGACATTGCGCGAAAGTTCAATCCAAGACGTGCCGTTCTCCGTGAACGCGCTCACGCAAGAGGACATCGAACGCACGGGTGCGACGTCGCTTGAAGACATCGGCCGCAACGTCGCCGGCATGTCGGTGCAAAACCTCGGACCGGGTCAAAGCCAAGTTTCGATGCGCGGCGTCTCCGCCGGCCAGATCGTGCGCGACCAGCCGGGCGTGAAAGAGCAAGTGGGCGTCTATGTCGACAACTCAGTGATCTCGCTCTCGCTGTTCACGCCCGATCTTGATCTCTATGACCTCGCTCGCGTTGAAGCGCTGCGCGGCCCGCAGGGGACGCTATTCGGTTCGGGTTCGGTCGGCGGCACGATCCGCTACATCACCAATCAGCCGGACACTGACAATTTCGAGAGTTCGCTCGAAGGCAACCTCAATATCGTCGAAGACGGCGAGCTCGGCGGCCACCTCAAGGGGATGGTCAATATCCCGCTGGTGGAAGGCGTGCTCGGCCTTCGCGCTGTCGCCTATCACACCGAATACGGCGGCTTCATCGATGCGCTCACAGATGGCGGCACGGTTGAGGACGTAAACGGTGGCGAGCGTTCGGGCCTGCGCCTCTCGCTCACGATGACACCGACGCCGAACCTCACCATCACGCCGCGGCTGATCTATCAGCATCTGCAGGTCGATGGGTTCAATCGCCAAGAGGTCTACAACCTCTTCGCCAACCCCTTCACCACCACGCGGCCAGCGGTGACTTTCGACGATCGTCAGCAGTTCTTGGCGCTCGGCGAAGAGTTCAGCGACGAGACGACGTTGGCTGATGTCAACATCAACTACGACTTTGGCGCGGTTCAGCTGACCTCGATCACCAGCTACCTGCAGCGCAATATCCTCGCGAGCCGCGATGCGAGTGCGCTGACTGGTTCGGTCTCGTTTGACTTGGGCTTCCCGACGGCTGGCGTGCTGCTGCCGTCCAATCTCCGCGACACGACGGATTTTCAGCAATTCACGCAAGAAATTCGCCTGACGTCGGACTCGGACTCGCCGTTCCAATGGCTGATCGGTGCATTCTATTCAGACGTGGAGCGCATCTATCGCCAACGTCTGCCAACGCCGGGCTATGACTTTTACACCGATGCCACGCTCGGCGCCGGCACGGCAGCGGCGACTGCCAATGGTTTCCCGGCAGACTCGCCGTACAATTCGGATCTGCCCTACGACATCCGCCAATGGGCGCTGTTCGGCGAAGGTAGTTACGAATTCTTCGAACGCCTCACGCTGACGGTCGGCGCACGCTACTACCAATTCGACGAAGAACGCGATTTCATCTCGGGCGGCCTCTTCTCGAACCTCGACAACCGCCACGACGAAACTTCGTCGAACGGCATCACGCCGCGCGCGATCCTGAGCTACGAGGTCACGCCGGACTTGGCAGTCAACGTTCAAGCATCGCAGGGCTTCCGCCTCGGCGGCGTCAACGATCCGCTCAATATTCCGCTCTGCTCTCCGGATGATGTGACCATCTTCGGCGGCTTCCAAAGCTACGACGATGAAACGTCGTGGAACTACGAAGCAGGCATGAAGTTTACGAGCCGCAATCTGACCTTCAACGCGGCGGCCTACTACAACGACATTTCCGACCTGCAGGTCACGCTCGACGCGGGCACTTGCTCATCGCGCATTTCCTTCAACGTCGAGGAAGCGCACGCAGCGGGCATCGAAGTTGAGTTCGGCTGGGAGATCATGGAGGGGCTCGAACTGAGCTTCGCTGGCGGCTGGACGGAAGCGGAGTTCGACTCCACCGTGACCACCGGCGCGGGCGCCGTCATCGGCGGCATCCAGAAGGGCAATCGCCTCGCCTCGGTGCCGGAATATCAAGCCGCGCTGACCGCCGCTTACTACCGCAATCTCAACTTCGCCGAAGGCGCCGAATGGTTCCTGGCAGGTTCGATCCAGCACGTCGGCAGCCGCTACACTCAACCGGGTGACCAAGTGCCAGGCGCGGGCGACTTCCGCTTCGCACCAGCCACCGCCAACCCGCTGACCTATGTCGGTCCGTTCGGCGCAACGGGCTTCGAGGTGACCTCGGTCGATCTCGAGCTCGATCCGTACACGATCGTCAACCTGAACACCGGCATTCAGACCGACGATTGGGGCGTGACGCTGTTCGTGAACAACGTGACTGACGAGAACGCCAACCTCGCCTTCGACCGCGAACGCGGCGGCCGGGCGCGCTTGGCCTTCAACACCAACCAGCCGCGGACGGTGGGCATCACCCTGCGCAAGACGTTCTGAAACTACGCAATGAAAAACTTCTCGGGCCGCGGCATAAGCCGCGGCCTTTTTCTTTGCCGCGCGCCCGCTTAGGCTTTGCGCCATGAGTTGGGACAAGGACATAGAAGAGCTGCGCCGCCGTGAGGCGCTTGCCGAGAAGATGGGCGGCGACGATCGCGTCGGGCGGCAAAAAGCTTCCGGCAAGCTGACAGCGCGCGAGCGCGTCGATGCGCTGCTCGATCAAGGCTCCTTCCACGAGACCGGCAAGATCGCCGGCAAAGCCGAGTACGGCGCCGACAACGAACTCGCATCGTTTCGCGCGACGCCGTTCGTTGTCGGGCGCGGCCAGATCGATGGCCGCCCTGTGTGCGTGCAGGCCGACGACTTCTCCGTGCGCGGCGGCGCGGCGGATGCGGGCATCTGGCAGAAGCTCGTCTTCGCTGAGCAGATGGCCAACGAGTATCGCATGCCGCTGATCCGCATGGTCGACGGCACCGGCGGCGGCGGCTCGGTGAAAATGCTGGAGAAAGATCCGCGCACCTACATTCCGCAAACGCCGGGCTGGGAATGGGTCGTCGCTAACATGGCGAGCGTTCCCGTAGTCGCGTTGGCGCTTGGTCCATGCGCTGGCCTAGGTGCAGGGCGCGTAGCCGCGAGCCATTACAGCGTCATGGTTCAGGGCATGAGCCAAGTGTTTGTCGCCGGCCCGCCGGTGGCGAGGGCGATCGGCGAAAACGTCGACAAGGAAGGCCTCGGAGGCGCGGAGATCAATGGCAAGAACGGCGTGGTCGACGACATCGTCGCCAATGAGGCAGAAGCTTTCGCGGCGGCGCGCAAGTTTCTCTCCTACATGCCCGCTTCCATCCAAGAGCTGCCAGCGCGCGTGCCGAACGGCGATCCGATCGATCGCCGCGACGCGACGTTGATCGACGTCGTCCCGCGCGACCGGCGCGTGCCGTACAAGATGCGCCGCATCGTCGAAGCTTGTGTGGATGCAGGCACTTTCTTCGAAACCGGCCGCCAATGGGGGCGCGGATTGATCACGGGCTTCGCCCGGATCGATGGGCATAGCGTTGCCGTGCTGGCCGGCGATCCAATGTTTCAGGGCGGTGCTTGGACAGCCGATGTCTGCCGCAAGCTGATCAAGCATGTCGACCTGGCGCAGACGTTTCATCTACCGGTCGTGCACTTCGTCGATTGCCCAGGCTTCGCTGTCGGTGTGAAGCACGAGCGTGCGGCGACGGTGAAGCTCGGCGTGCAAGCGATGGCCGCGGTGTATCAGGCGCGCGTGCCCTGGTGCTCAATCGTGGTGCGCAAGGCGTTCGGCCTTGCGGGCTCGGCGATGATGAACCCGACTCGCACCAAGGTGCGCTATTGCTGGCCTTCCGGCGATTGGGGCTCGCTGCCGCTTGAGGGCGGCATCGAAGCGGCGTTCAAGGCAGAACTCGAAGCACATCCAGAGCCCGAGAAGCGCCTCGCCGAAATCCGCGCCTGGGCCGAAGCGCTCCGCTCGCCATTCCGCACGGCGGAGAGCTTCTACGCTGAGGAAATAATCGATCCTCGCGACACGCGGCCGTTGCTGTGCGAGTGGGCGAGCTTGGCGCAGCGGATGAATGAAACTGGGCCGTCAAGCTTTGGGATGCGGCCCTAGGACTATTCGCGCGTGCTTGGACGCTCGATGTTGAGCAGCGTAGCCAAGCGCCCATAGATTTCGGGACCGGGCGCATCGCGCCGGCCCATCATCATCTGCGCGAAATTGTCGGCAACCAGTTCTTCGGGGTGAATGACGTAATCAGTGTTGCCGCCGGCGCGCGCGATGACGGCGCCGCCGAGTTCGGCTTGCGAAACGTGTACTCCGCTCAGCTGCGTGCAACGCCCCTGCGCATCCCTGCTCAGCGGCACGAACAACAACTGAACGTGGTCGAACAGCCCCGACTGCGCTGTGTAGCGCGGGAGATCGGCGGCAAGCACCGGGGTCGTCAGCAGGTTCTGGCCGCTGATCGAGACCGGCGACGCGTACTCGATCGTCGGCGCGTCCGGATTAGTCACGACGCGCGCGCGAAGCGCATTATCGAGCACCACCGGTGAGCAACGCTCGAAGCCGACAATGCCGTAAAACGCGTCACGACGATCGGGGTTGGCGCGCGATAAGACGTGAAAAAGCTCGTGGAAAAAGCGCTCGTCGAGCCCGTCATCGGTTGGCTTCAAATGCGCGAGGAAGATCGTGGACCCTCGGGTAAAGTCCGCATCGCCGGAAGCGCTGCCGTTGAACCCAGCGATTTGGACGCGTGCCGGCAATAGAGGCGCGAGCGATCTAAGGCGCGGAGAGACGCGCTCGATCATCGCCGCCAAACGCACGCGCTCTGCGGCAGTCCAAGGCCGCACATTGGCCGCGAGGTGCGCCGTGAACGCGGTCATGTCGGCGCCGCCTTGAGGACGACGTAGCCAGATCGACATGTCGCCAGCCGTCACCGCGTCGAGATAGGCGTCGCGCTCACTGATGGCGGCGGCCGCCTGCTCGGGCGTCGCAAGCTCAATCAATGGCTGCGCGTGGGAAGCGCTCGCCGTGAAAAGGCCGACCGCCAAAGCAGCGGCGCCGATCACGTTACCCAGAATATTCTCCGCCATTTCCCGCCCCGCCCGAATTTTCCAGCAAAGTCTGCAGCACATCTGCGAACAACAAAAGGGCCGCTGGCTTTCGCCAACGGCCCTTCCGTTTCGTTTTCGACGTTCCGCGTTACGGCGTCGTCGCAGGCTCTGGCGTCGTAGTTGCTGGCGTCGTCGTCGTTGCGGGCGCTTCGGCCGGCGCGTTGGCCGGGATCGCAGCGGCGTCGCTTGGCGGCGCAATGCGCGTCAGCGCACTGATGTCAGTGCCTTGTGGCACGACATAGAAGATCTCGCGGTTACGCGAGCCGCCCGTTTGCGTCGCATCGTCATGATAGACTTCGTAGGTGACCCAGTCGTCTTCACGCGTGGCTGGGTTGTCGAGGTGGGCTGCGCCCAAGAGCGCGTCGAGCGGATCGTAAACCGTGCGGATCACATCAGCTTCGGCGCCCGTGTAAACAACGCGGAGCGCTTGGCCGGCCGGCGTTTCACCCGTCTTGCCAATCAGCAGCGCGCGCGGCTGACGGCCTGAATACGGATAGCCGACTTGATAGCAATATTGGTTCGAGACGACGCGCGGCTCGACAGCCATCAGGTCGCCATTCACCGAGAGATTGCTCGTGCGCATCACGGCGGGGATCGCCGCAACAGCTTGGCTGATGATCGACGTCACGGACTCAGGTGAGGTGTCCGAGCAGTTTTCGACGTAAAAGAACGGACGCGCCGTCACATCCACGACGCTGTACTGCAGGCCAGCGAACGTCGCGTTCGGCAGCGCGTTGAGATCGGTTTCAACAGCAGTCGCCGCCGTCGCGATCAGCGGGCCGACATCGCCGCCGGTGATCACTTGGAAGCGATCGAGCGGGTTCGACCCGAGATTCTGTTCGAGCTTCACGTTGACGTTGGAGCCTTCGCCGTCAGCGGTAACTTGATAGCTCACGCGGCCTGTGCCGCCGTCGGCGAATGCGACGGGTGCGGTCACAGTGTCGCCTTCAAGCGTCGGCGCTTCGGTGATGGTGACACCCTCAACGACAGTTGCGCCAACAGGCGTGGAGGCCAGACGCGCCAGCACGGTTTCGGCCGGGCGCTCGATATCAAGCGTTTGGCTGCGGCTCGCGGTCTTCGGTCCCAGGAAGTAGCCGAGCGCGCCCAGTCCGAGCACTACTACGACCACGATTAAAAGTATGCGTCCCACAGCGCCCATGACGCCTGCCCTCCTTCGGCTTCTGCCCCCTCGGCGGCGCTTCCCTACCAAATCGAGGCGCCTGTCCAAACCGAAATTGTGGGAAGCTGGGTTGCAGCCGGGGTTCCGGAGAGCTTTTCCGCTGCGGCGCCACATGCTCTAAGGTCGTGATTCAAGGGAAGGAACGCCGCGATATGAGCAAGGGCGTCACATACGGGAGCTATCTGCGTCTGCCGGAACTCCTGGCCGCGCAGAAGCCGCAAACCGGCGAACACGACGAGCTTCTGTTCGTGATCCTGCACCAGACGATGGAACTTTGGATGAAGCAGGCGATCCACGAAATCGGCGCTGCGCAAGCTGAAGTGCGATCCGGCAATCTCGTTCCGGCGTACAAACATCTGGCGCGCGTCTCGCGCATCCAAGCGGTGATGACGCAGACCTGGGACATCCTCGCGACGATGACACCGGCGGATTATCTGAACTTTCGCAATCTGCTCGGCACCAGTTCGGGATTTCAATCAGCGCAGTTTCGCGTGCTCGAGTACAAGCTCGGCATCAAGGACGACAGCTTCCTCAA
>CADEDT010000125.1 GCA_902826145.1 uncultured Caulobacteraceae bacterium | reverse complement strand
GGAACGGGATGAGCGCCGCGGCGACCGAAACAACCTGCTTCGGCGACACGTCCATGAGGTCGATTTCTTCGCGCGTGATGAGTTGCGCTTCGCCGTTTTCACGGGCTTGCACGAACTCTTCCGAGAGGTTGCCCTTCTCGTCGATGATGGCGTTAGCCTGCGCGATCTTGTGCTTGGCCTCTTCCATCGCCGAGAGATAGACGATCTCTTTCGACGGCTTGCCGTTCGACACCTTGCGGTACGGGCTTTCGATGAAGCCGTACTTGTTGACGCGCGCGTGCGTCGCCAGCGAGTTGATCAGACCGATGTTCGGGCCTTCCGGCGTTTCGATCGGGCAGATGCGGCCGTAGTGCGTCGGGTGCACGTCGCGCACTTCGAAGCCCGCGCGCTCACGCGTCAGACCACCCGGGCCGAGCGCCGAGAGACGACGCTTGTGCGTGATCTCGGAAAGCGGGTTGGTTTGGTCCATGAACTGCGAGAGCTGCGACGAGCCGAAGAACTCGCGCACCGCCGCCGCCGCCGGCTTGGCGTTGATCAAGTCGTGCGGCATCACGGTTTCGATGTCGACGGACGACATACGTTCCTTGATCGCGCGCTCCATGCGCAGCAGGCCGATGCGATACTGATTTTCCATCAGCTCGCCGACCGAGCGCACGCGGCGGTTGCCGAGGTTGTCGATGTCGTCGACTTCGCCGCGGCCGTCACGCAGATCGGTCAGCGTGCGCAGCACTTCGAGAATGTCTTCCAGGCGCAGGATGCGGATGGTGTCATCCGTATCGAGGCCCAGACGCATGTTCATCTTCACGCGGCCAACCGCGGAAAGGTCGTAGCGCTCACCGTCCGAGAAGAGACCGTTGAACAGCACTTCCGCCGTGTCGATCGTCGGCGGTTCACCTGGACGCATCACGCGGTAGATGTCGAACAGCGCTTGCTCGCGGTTCTCGTTCTTGTCGAGCTTGAGCGTGTTGCGGATGTACGGACCAACGGTCGCCGGATCGATGTCGAGGATCGGCAGATCGTGGATGCCTGACTCGATCAGCGTCGCCAACACGGCTTCGCTCAGCGCGTCGCCAGCTTCGACGTAGATCTCGCCCGTTTCCGGGTTGACGATGTCTTCCGCGATAAAGCGGTCGAACAGGTCTTCCGACGGCACCTGAATGTCGGCGACGCCGTCTTCCACCAGCTTGTTGGCGTTACGAGCCGAGATTTTCTTGCCGGCTTCTGCGACGACCTTGCCGGTCTTCGCGTCGACGAGATCGTACGTCGGCTTCACGCCGCGCCAGCGTTCAGCGCGGTACTTCGTGGTCCAGCCGGCGCGCGTGCGCTTGTAGATCGAGGTTTGGTAGAAGGTCGCGAGGATTTGCTCGCTCGACATGCCGAGCGCGTAGAGCAGCGTGGTCGCCGGCAGCTTACGCTTACGGTCGATGCGGACGAACATGATGTCCTTGGCGTCGAACTCGAAGTCGAGCCACGAGCCGCGGTACGGGATCACGCGCGCTGCGAAGAGCAGCTTGCCCGAAGCGTGCGTCTTGCCCTTGTCGTGGTCGAAGAAGACGCCCGGCGAACGGTGCATCTGAGACACGATCACGCGCTCGGTGCCGTTCACGACGAACGTGCCTTTGTCCGTCATCAGCGGGATGTCGCCGAGATAGACGTCTTGTTCCTTGATGTCCTTCACGGACTTCGCGCCGGTCTCTTCGTCCGTTTCAAAGACGATGAGGCGCAGCTTCACCTTCAGCGGCGCGGCATAAGTCATGTCGCGCTGCTGGCATTCTTCGACGTCGAACTTCGGCTCTTCGAATTCGTACGAGACGTATTCGAGCACCGCGCGGTCCGAGAAATCGCGGATCGGAAACACGGACTTGAAAACAGCCTGCAGGCCTTCATCGATGCGTTCGTAGGAACGCTCGTCCTTCTGCAGGAATTGATCGTAGGAGCTCTTTTGCACCTCGATCAGGTTCGGCATCGAACCTGCTTCGGGAATCTTCCCGAACGACTTACGAATACGCTTCTTACCGGTATAGGACAGAGCCATCTGTTCTTCCCAATGCGCGCTGCGCTTTGACGCGAACCCCGGCCACTAGGCTCGCCAAGCGCGGCGCATGAGCCGCCTCTTCCGCCCTGGCTCCGCGGACCTTCGGTCCACGAACCCGACCCTTTGTCAGAGCACCCCGGGCGGGTGATGCTCTGGCGCATCCAAGACGCGCAATGCGGAAGCGGAGGCTTTTGGCCCCTGCTTCCGCGTGCTGTTTGCGAGTTACTTCAGATCGACCTTGGCGCCGGCCTTTTCAAGTTGGGCCTTGAACTTTTCGGCATCAGCCTTGTTCACGCCTTCCTTCACCGGCTTCGGTGCGCCTTCAACGAGGTCCTTGGCTTCCTTCAGGCCGAGACCCGTGATCGCGCGGACTTCCTTGATGACTTCGATCTTCTTGTCGCCAGCGCTGGTGAGTTGGACCGTGAATTCGGTCTTCTCTTCAGCAGCGGCGGCAGGAGCGGCGCCAGCGGCGGCGACGGCCACCGGAGCAGCGGCGGAAACGCCCCACTTTTCTTCCAGCATCTTCGAGAGCTCAGCGGCTTCGAGGACGGTCAGCGCCGAAAGGTCTTCGACGATTTTATCGAGGTTTGCCATGATCTTAGTTCCTGACGTTTGTCTGTGTTCGATACGAAATACGGAAATGACGGTTAGGCGGCGTCCTTGGTCGCGTAAGCGTTGAGAACGCGGGCCAGCTGACCACCAGGCGCTGCCAGCACGCCGGCGATCTTGGTCGCGGGCGCCTGCACGAGGCCGATGATCTTGCCGCGCAGCTCGTCCAGCGAAGGCAGCGTGGCAATTGCCTGCACACCTTGGGTATCGAGCAGCTGGTCGCCGAAAAGGCCGCCGAGAATGACGAACTTTTCTTTTTCCTTGGCGTACGCGACGGCCACCTTGGCGGCGGCGATCGGGTCCGTGGAATAGGCGATGGCCGTGGGGCCGGTGAACAGATCGGCGGCGGACGCCTTGGGCGTGCCGTCGATCGCAAGCTTCACCAGCCGGTTCTTTACAACTTTGAGCGAGCCACCAGCTGCACGCAGCCGGGTGCGCAGCACCGTCATCTCCGCAACGGTCAGTCCGGAATAATGGCCAACGACCATCATCCCAGCCCCGGCAAAGACGCCTTTCAGCGATTCCACCGTTTCGGCCTTCTGAGCACGATCCATTGCGGTCTCCTCAGTCAGCGCCCGGCCAATCCGGGCGCTGTTGTAAGCGCGCGCGGACCAACCGGCCGGTGGTTAAGACCCCCGAGCGGCGCGCGGTCAGCGCGCAGCCTGTCCCAGGAGCCGGCCTGCGGGAGACGGCTTGACAGCCACCCCCGAAAAACGTCAGCTTCTGTCTATTGCAGGTGAAGAAAACCTAGGTTTTCAACGCATTAAGCCGCGCGCGCAGCGCCCTCTCGGGCAAACCATGTGCGTGGCGCCTGCAGTCTCGGACAGGATCGGCGAGGGGTTAACCCCGCCGGATCGGGGCATATGCACGCTTTATTGCAGCGCCGCAAGAGGCGCAGGCACGCTTCCCTGCTTTTGGCAAGAGGGTAGCTGCGCCGTGGTCCACAGGACACGCAAACGCCTACCGCAGCGCAGCCCGCTTTCGAGGCCCTAGCCTTCCGCGCCAGTTGCGCTAGCGATCTGATCCTCATTGAGGAGAATCCCGATGCACTTGTTCGCCTGCCTGGCCGCCGTTCTGACTCTGAGCATTGCTCCGATCGCAGAGGCCCAGCAGCGCGGCACGGCGCTCATCGAAGAACTGCCAGCGCAAAACGGCGTGCGCATGGTGATGATCCGCTTCCCGACGCCCGTGCTCGGCAACGATGCAGACCAAATCTGCCACGCGCTCAACTACGCCGGCGGCGCGAAATTCTCCGACGAGCCGTACAACGGCATCAGCTGGGTAATCTGCGCGACGCGCGCTTAGCCACGCCGCATCCAGAACCCTCTCTCCGAGCATCTCCTGATTGAAGCGGGAGGGATGGATGAAGCACGCCGTAATTCTGGCGGGGATCGTCTTGGCGGGCTGCGCCTCGACGCCTTCCCTCACTCAAGGCCTTCTCATTGAGGACGTCACAATCATCTCGCCGGACCGCGATGCCCCACTCGAAGGCGCGGACGTAGCGATCCAAGATGGCCGGATTGTCGCGATAGCAAACAACATTGCGGCCAGCCCAGACGTTCAGCGCATTGATGGGCGCGGGCGCTATCTTATTCCAGGCCTCATCGATTCCCATGTGCACGTCGGTAGTGTCGTCGCGCTGGACGATGACGCGATCGACGCCGATCCGGAGCTTCTGGCCGCGTATCGCGCGCAAACGCCGCGCGCCTACCTGGCCTTCGGCTTCACGTCTCTCGTCGATCTCGATTTACGGCCGCAGACGCAAGCTTGGTTCGAAGAGACGCCAGATCATCCGCGCCTCTTCCATTGCGGACGCGCACTGCGCATCCCCGGTGGTTACGGCGCGCAGCGCGTGGCGCCAGAGACCGCAGCAGCGCGGTTCCCCAACCTTATCTACGAACCATCGCGCGCGGCCCAATGGCCGAACACGCTGCAACCCGGCGATCACACGCCGGAGAGCGCGGTCGCGCGCGTGGCGGACGCCGGCGGCGTGTGCGTGAAGACCTTTATCGAGTCAGGTTTCGGCATGTTCGATTGGCCAACGCCTCTGCCTGAAACGTTGGCCGCAATCCGAACGGCCGCGACAGAACGCGATCTCACATTCGTCGTGCACGCGAACAGCGTTGAGAGCTGGCGGGCGGCGCTTGCCGCGCGCCCGGACGTGATCGCACACGGCCTTTGGCACTGGCCCGGACCGCGCATGAACGCCGAGCCGCCCGCCGAAGCGCGCGCAGTCATCGCCGAAGTCGCTGCGGCCGGCATCCATGTGCAACCAACGCTGCAAGTGTTGCGCAACGACGCGGCGGTGTTGGACTGGAGCATTCTCGATGATCCGCGCATGGCCTTCGCGCTGCCAAACTCGGTTCTAGCCTATGCGCGCAGCGATCAGGCCCAAGCGCTGCGGCGCGCTACGGCGGAAGAGTACGAAGCTGGCGCGCGCGCTTTGGGCGTCGACTCCGGCGCCACGGCGCTGATCGAGAACGCCAACGACCGCGTGCGCGCGACATTCCGGCTCTTGCTCGAGGCCGACGCGCCTCTCTTGTTCGGCAGCGATACACCGTCTGGCGAAGGCATCGGCAACCCGCCGGGCTTGAATGGACGGCTCGAACTGCAGCAGTGGGCCGACGCGGGCGCACCGCTCGATCTCATCTTGCGCGCGGCGACCATCGACAATGCTCGCGCATTCGGCTTGTCGGATGAACTCGGCTCGGTTGAGGTCGGCAAACGTGCGGATTTGCTGCTTTTGGCAGCCAACCCACTCGCGAGCATCGAGGCCTACGATGCGATCGACATCGTTTTTGTCGATGGCCAGCCGATCGAACGGGAAGCGCTGCGTCCGGCGAACTAGTCACCGCCCATCCCCAACCAATTTCGCAATCGCTTCCAGATACGCGCGGAACGCAGCACGCCCCGAATCCGTCATGCGTACGCGCGTGAGCGGCTTGCGATCGAGGAAGCTTTTGTCGATCGAGATATAGCCGGCTTCTTCAAGCTTCCGCAGGTGCACCGAGAGATTGCCCTGCGTGACATCGAGCAGGTTTTTGAGTTCGGTGAAATCCGCAGCTTCGGCATCGGCCAAATACGCCATCACCCCCAGGCGCACGCGCCCGTGAATGACGTCATCCAGTTTGCCGATGTCGAAGGCGGACACTGTGCTCTAAGCCTTCAGCGCACCGCGCCAGATGATCCAGCCGGGGATTGTCATCAGCAGCAGAAGCGCAATCGCCAGCACCAGCACGAACGCGCCGGTGTTCGCCATCAAGACGCCGAGCGTGATCGTGGTCGCAAACCAGCCCGCCGCAACAAAGCCTAGCCAAGCATGGCGCTGCACATTGAACGCCACGTACCACGCGACGCCCTGGAACATGCACACGACAACCGGGTGGTAGAGCCAAAGCCCCGGCGCATCGAACGCCTGTGCGCCGTATCCGAACACGAACGCCATCGCCAGGTTCGCAAGGCCCGCGCCTTGAAACACGGAGCCAAGCGCACGCGCCGCAGCGCCAGCCGGCGCCGCTTTGCGGTCCTTGATGATGATCATCGTCAAGACGCCGATGAACAGCACCGTCGGCACGATAACGATCGCCAGCGCGATCAACCCCTCGTCCGGCACGACATGCTGCGTCTGCAGCCAGTGCAAAATACACTGAACGCCGTAGAGCAGGCCCGCCCAGAAGAACGCCTCGCCGATCGTGCGCTGCATGCGCCCTGTGCCGCCAACGAGCGCGCGCATGTAGGCGAGATCGTCGCGCGCGCTCTCGAGTTCCGCGTTCATGGGTCCCTCCTACTCCGCCGCCGCGAGTTGCGCCTCGCCGCGCTTGGCCTTCACCGGCTTCTGCTTCTTGCCGTTGAGAATCGAGCCGACGAAAGAATAGCGCACAAACCACTGGTAGCTCGCCAGCATGATGACGAACGCAACAGCTAAGATCAGAGGATATTTGGCGAACCACGGATACGGGTAAGGCGCGACGAGCGTCTGCAGCGCAATGATGATCGGCAGATGGACGATGTAGATCCAATACGATGCGTCAGCGAGATAACGCCGTACGGGGCTATGACCCGAAAGATGGCGCACGGCGAAACCAATAATCGTAATCGTCCAGGCCCAGCAGGCGAAGGCATAGAGCGCCGCAAAGCCGAGCGCCGTTAAATTCTGCTCAGCGATCGCCGTCACTGGGGCTGGGCCGCCACCAACCATGATCGCCGTCGCCGTCGCGCCGATGGCCGGGCCAAGATAGATGGCCCAACGCTCGCCCCAGCCTTGCAGAATTTGCGGTTGGCGATTGATGAGCCAGCCAAAGCTGAACGCGAGACCGTAGATGATCATCGACGTCGCGTTCGGGACGATTCCTGTGTCCGGCGTCGGGATACCGAACCACATCATCCAATTCGGCTTGAAGAAGAGCGCGGCCGCGACCGGGATTGCGAGCAGCAACGGCGCGGCAGGGCCGGCGATAAAGCGAACGACTGGATCAACCAAACGCGCACGCAGCACGCCCTTTCGATCGATCAGATGCACGACGCTGCGCACCAGCAGCGCGGCCACATAGAAGATCAGCAGCACATACAAGAACCAGAGGTGCAGCAGCGGGAAGGTTTCCGCCGTGAGCGGCGGCGGAGGCGGCCCTTCGGGCGCGACGCCGCCATTGGCCTGGATCGCAGCCCAGATCAGCACGGCGATGAAAGCCGTCAGCACGATGGGCCAGAACATCACCAGCGGAATGCCGATGCGCTTGGCGCGGTTGAGCGCAAACTTGCTGACACCCAGACGCTCCAACAGCAAGCGGCCGAAGAAGCCCGCCAGCACGAAGAACACCGTCATGCGGAAGATGTGCAGCGTGAAGAACAGCACCGAGAGCTCGACGCTGCGTGACGCATCCATCACCAGCCACATCTGCGGCCCAGGCAGGAACGACAACGTGGCGTGAAAGAACACGCCAAGGATCAGAACCCCACCCCGCACCGCGTCGAGAGCGTGATACCGCTCGCCGCCAACACCACTCATTGCCAACTCCATCGGCCCGGCTGACCCAGGCGAGGGCTGGCGTGTAGCTCAACTAGTTTGTTTTGTAAACTGGTCTATTGACATTTGGTCTGACTTGGATGACATTGTGTATGTTATTTTTTACATGACGTCTGCTAAAGCAGACAAATAGAGGGTTGAGTCCATGTCTTTCCGCGAAAAGAACGCCTGGATCGCGCTGGCGACCTACGGCGTCGTGTTCGGCGGCTACTTCTTCACGCTCTGGCAGGCGTGGGACGAGAGCTACGCCCAGGGCCTCTCAATCGGCCTGCTCGTCGGCGCCGTCGTCATGCTCATCATCGTGGCGATCGTGCTGAATACGCTCGCTGCCCTCTTCAGCCCCAGGGAAGCGACTGCACCCGCCGACGAACGCGAGACGATGATCGACCTCAAGGCCGAACGCATCGCCTCGTACACGCTCTCGGTTGGCGTGCTCTGCCTGATCGGCGCGCTGCTGATGGGCTGGAACGCTTTCCTGGTGGCGAACTTGCTGCTCGCCAGCATGGTGATCTCCGAACTCGTCAAAGCCATCGCGCAAATCGCCTACTTCCGCGCCGCCTGATGCCGATCGAAAACGAAATCCGGCGCCTGCGCTTCGAGAACGGCGAGATGACGCAACAAGCGTTGGCCGAACGCGTCGGCGTCACGCGCCAAACCATCATCGCCATCGAGCAAAACAAATACGCGCCATCACTGGAGGCTGCGTTCCGCATCGCCAACGCGTTCAGCGTGCCGCTGGAACGGGTGTTTCGCTGGAAGGCGGAGTAGCCCTCACGTTTCCCGGCCAAGCATCACGGAGTGATGCGCCGAGCCGGGACCTCGCGACGCTCGCCCGGGAAACGTGGATCGAGGAATGCGCTATCCAACACATTCTCCGCGCGACACGTTGAAACTCGCGCCTCGCGCACAAATCAATCCGACCGCCTTCACACTGTCGTACACTTCCCCCGTTCCGCATCATTGAGGGGTCTCCAGGAATTCCGACCCAGAAGACGAAGCGGAATGTGAGTGAAGCGAGAACGTTGCTGCCGGGGATCGTGAAACCGGCAGGTCCAGGAGAGGGCGGACCTCCCTGCTCGCCGTGGGCGCCTTGCCGTCGGAGCCAAACAATCTCCTCCCGGTGAGAGCTGATGTTAAATCACTCACGGGAACGCGCGGACGATGTCCGTTTCTCTTCCCTTCCATCCCGCCGGACGACGTAAGCGCGTTCCCGCCCTCTACTTGGACCGCCGGCGCCCTCGCCGGCGATGTATCGGCGCGCGCTAAGCTGCGACCGCCGTCAGCACCACCGCCCCGCGTTTCGTCGCGACGAGCGTGTGTTCGTATTGAACCGTTGGCCGATCAGTGTCCGCGCGCAACGTCCACTCATCGCCGCCTTCAACAGCCCATTCAGAGCCCAGCGAGAGGAACGGTTCGATCGTGAACACCATGCCCTCGTGAATGCGCCGGCGCTCTTTCGGATCATGCCATGTCGGGATCGAGGTTGGCTCTTCGTGCAGCCCACGCCCCACGCCATGGCTCGCCAGATTGCGGATCAGCGAATAGCCATTCTTGCCGGCGAAGCTCTCGATGGCGCTGCCGATATCGCCAAGCTTGGCGCCGGCGCGAACGCTGTTGATGCCAGACCACATCGCCCGCTTGCCATCACGCGTCAGCCGATCGATGCGCGCCGCCACCGGCGCCATCGCAAAGCTCGCGCCCGTATCGGCGAAATAGCCATTGAGTTCGGCCGACACATCGATGTTCACCAGATCGCCCGCCTTCAACACGCGATCGCCCGGAATGCCGTGCGCGATATCCGGAAACACGGAAATGCACGTCGCGCCGGGAAAGCCGTAGGTCAGCGCCGGCGCCGGCCGCGCGCCCTCCTGCTCCAACAGCATGCGCCCGATCTCATCCAGCTCGCGCGTCGTCATGCCGGGCTCGAGCGCCCTACCCATCGCCTGCAACGTGTTGGCCACGATGGCGCCAATGCGCTTCAGGGCTTCGAGGTCGTTGTCATTGTCGATGGTCATGGCGCGAAGATAAGCGGCTTTGGCGCAATCAGAAAGCTCAAGGCTTGAATTGCCCGTACGCCACGCCTGGCTTGGGCTCGCTTCCGAAGCGAAGCACGTGGCCGCTGGGATCCTCGACCTGAAATTCGTAGGACCACTCGAAATTCTGCGGCGGATCGCGGATCAATGCGCCCTTGGCGGCGAACTCCGCATGGAGCGCATCCGCGTTCTCGACGCCGATCCACACCCACATTCCCCGCGCGCCCTGGTGGCCATCAGCCAGCATGATGGCGCAGCGATCGCGGGAGACTTGCGCCATCCACGGCACATCGAAGTCGAGCTTGAAACCAAGAACGTTGACGTAGTAGCGCTTCGACGCTTCGAAGTCGTCACAGCGCAAAATCGGCGTGATGTTCTCGATCACGCCGCAGGCCTTAGTTCGCCACCGGTTTCTTGACGACGTACACTTTCTCAGCCGCCAAGCGATGGCGCTCGTTTTCTTCGGTCGAGAAGAGAATTTCTTCAGCCACAAAACCATGGCTCGCCAGAAGCTTCGGGAAGTCGAGCCCATAGAGCCGCACATGCGTGCGACCGCAAATGCGCTCGATCTCGGCTTGCGGCGTGCCGGGCGGCGGATTCCACGTCTCCTCCGCGTTCACGTCCATCGGCACCGAGAAGATGCCAATGCCGCCTGGCTTCATCACGCGGAAGCACTCGGCCATGCCCTTCGCATCTTCTTGCACATGCTCAAGCACGTG
>CADEDT010000124.1 GCA_902826145.1 uncultured Caulobacteraceae bacterium | reverse complement strand
CCGCTCGACGGCGGCATGAAGAAATTCCACAGGCCTTCCTTCTTGGCCTTCACCTTCAGGTCTTCGACGACCTGGATAACTTTCCAGCGCGAGCCTTCCTTCTGCTGCGCCTCGTAGGTCGGCACTGCGGGGACGATGTGGTCGTCCATGAACTTGCTGACACGGCTCATCCACTCTTTGGTCTTGGCGGAGTGTTCGAAATTCATGGGGCTTCCTCCCGCTTGGCTGGCGGCGTTTGAGCCCGCACGCTAAAGCCCAGGGCGGACGGGAGCAATGCAGGCGATGGAGCTTGCCGCAAGGATACTTGAGCGGGGCGGCATCCGCCTGGAGCCGTTCGAGGAACGCCACCTCGAAGGGCTGACCGCCGCGTCGCTGATCGACGCCACAGTGTTCCGCCACATGCCCGTTCCGGTGGCGGCGAAAGGCTATCGCTTCTGGTGGGATATCCTGCGCGCCGACCAGATGGCCGGTCGCTCCATCCCGCACGCCGTGCTGCGCGACGGGGTGGTGGTGGGCCAGTCCTGTTACCTCAATATTCGCAATCGCGACGCGGGTGTGGAGATCGGCTCGACTTGGTACGTGCCGGCCGCACAGCGCACGGTGGTGAACCCAACGTGCAAGCTGCTGCTGATCGGCAATGCGTTTGAGCAAGGCGCGGAGCGGGTTGAGTTGAAGACGGATGCGCTAAACGAAGCGTCGCGCGGGGCGATGCTGAAGATGGGCGCGAAGTTCGAGGGCATTCATCGCAAGCACATGCGACGCGGTGATGGGACGCTGCGGGATACGGCCTGGTTCTCGGTGATCCAGGAGGAATGGTCGGAAGTGCGGCTGGGGTTGGAGGCGCGGCTGGGCACCCTAGACTAGCGGCGCGCCATTTGCAGTCGATCGCATTCCGAATGCTGCTATCGAACGTACGTGCACCTAACTGGGTTCGGGCCCTCGGGGTTCGTCACCAGTAAGATAGTGTCGTCGGCATATACCCAGGTCAGCGTTTGGAGAGCACGATTCCTGTCATTTAAATCGGGGCGGCGATAAGTCATTTGATCCTGACGAACCTCCAACACATCGTAGTTGTATGTTCCGGTAGTCCTTCGGGACAAGGGTCCCGTCATATTTTGACTAGCTGAGAGGCGCTCACCACTTGCACTCTGAATATTCAGCTCCGGGTAGAGGGCTGTGCAACCGGCGCCCTCTACCTGCCAGCGGCCAACAAGATGTGAAGGATCGAGCGCTTGCGATGTGATGCGGGGAGCTGATGACTCACTTCCGGTTACGGCAATCTCCGACCGAAATGCTGACTCGTTTGCAGCACGGATTGGTTCAGGGCCAATTGAAGAATCGCGCCGCTGTGATTGCGGTGTAGTCTCTGCTTGACCCGCTCGCGCCTCAGCCGACTGCAACACCTGCGATGAGCCGCTCGCGTGTGTTCGCTCTCGTTCCTCCGGCCGTTCATGCGTCGTTGGCTGCGTTGTTGCCGATCGCTCCGGTACATTCTGCACAACAAGCCACGGGAGCCAGCGCACCACGCCGAAGCCCAGCGCAATCAACAGCACCACGGCCGCCGCCACTCCGCCAATCAAGTGCGCTGTGCCGCTTCCGCTAAGCGTGGCGTGCGCATGTTGCGCCGCTCGCCTTTTACCGAGGCTCGCACTCAGGGCTGTCAGAAGGCGAGCAATGTCATCACGAAAATCTGGATCACGCCGGATCATCGCGGCGTGACGCCGCAATAGAGGGAGCAAGCTCGATGGCAACTCATCCGGGCGAGGCATGCAGGCGCCGCTGACCAGCACGGGCACAACATCAATATCGCCCGCGGAGAGTGCAAGTTCTACCTCAACACGGACCCAATCGTTTGGATCGTTCAAACGCCGGCGACCTTGTTCATCGGTCGCATTCACCCAGTTGGGACCAATCAAGATAAGTGCCGCACGGCAGCGCGGGAGAATAGTCTTAATGTGCTCGCCAAAGTCCGCCCCTGGGCGCAGATCGTCAACATCCTTGAAAAGACGGACACGACCGAAGCGTGCTTCAAGCACATCGTAAATGCGCCCGGCGACGTCCGCCGTATCGTTGTGACGATAGCTGATGAAAATCGCTTCGCCCGCCACTTATCGGACCTCCGCCAGCCAAGGATGATCGACAACTGGCCACTTCGCTTTTGGAATATCACCAGACGTTAATCGGCACTGGCACCAAGCGCCAGAGGCAACAATCCCGGCTGTCGCGAGAAGCAGACAGAGTCAAGGCAACGCCTTTGCAATTTGAGCAAATGCACTTAAGTTGCCTTTGACGCGAGCGCCGCTTTGCGGCTTTCGGGGCGCTCCCCGCCGCGCCGCTCTCCAACTCGAACAAAGGGGGCGCGCGTGTTGCTCGCGAACGCTTACACCTGCGACGCAGGAGGCTGTGCATGACGCATATTCTCTTGCTCATTCTCGTGCTCGTCACCGCAACGGTTTCGGGCGTTTTTGGCATGGCCGGCGGGCTAATGCTGATGGGCGGGCTGACGCTCGCCATGCCTGTCTCGGCCGCGATGGTCACGCACGGCGCGGTGCAGTTCGTGTCGAACGGCTGGCGCGCATTCCTGCACCGGGCGCACATCGATTGGCGCATCATCGTGATGTACGGCATCGGCTCGGCGATCGCGGCGGGTGTGCTGGCGTTCGTGCAGTACGATCCGACAAAGGCTTGGGTCTATCTCATGCTGGGCTTGGTGCCCGGTTTGGCGTGGCTGCCGAAGGGCTCGTTCCATCTTGACGCGGCAAAGCCAACGCATGCGGTGGCGTGCGGGATTTCGGTGACAGGGTTGAACGTCATCGCCGGCGTGTCGGGGCCGCTGCTTGATGTGTTCTTCGTGCGCACCAATCTCTCGCGCCACGCCATCGTGGCGACGAAAGCGGCGACACAAGCGTTCAGCCACACGGTGAAGATGGTGTTCTACGGCGTGCCGTTGATCACGGCGGTGGAGACCGGACTGCCGCCGTGGTGGTTCTTCCTGGTCGCTACGCCGCTGGCGATGACCGGCGCGTGGCTCGGCGGCATGGTGCTCGACCGCATGAGCGATGTGAACTTCCTAAAGTACACGCGCTGGATCGTGACGGCGTTGGGGGCGGTCTATTTGATGCAGGCGGCGTGGTTGTTTGCGACGAGCTAGATATCGCCGCCTTCACTCAGCGGTACGCCCTCTTCGATGTCGAGCAAATCAGAAGGCTTGCACTCCAGCGCTTCGCAGATTTTGGCCAGCGTCTCGAAGCGCACGCCCTTTACCTTGCCTGTACGCAGCAACGACAGGTTCGCTTCGGTGATGCCGACGCGCTCGGCGAGGTCCTTCGCCTTCATCTTGCGGCGCGCCAGCATGACGTCGAGGGTGACGACGATGCGCATCACACGATCTGGTCGTTCTCGGTCTTGAGTTGCTTGGCGGCGTCTTCAAGGACGTAGCCAACGGTGAGTGTCGTGCTCGCGAACATCATGACGCAGAGATCGAAGATGTTAGGATTGAGCGCGGCGAACACAGAGTCTCCGCGCAACAGCGCGACGAGCGGCGGGATGACGATTACGTTGAGCAGCAAGGCGAGCAGCCCGCCTTGGCCAACGCGCTTGAGTGCGGTGCTCGCTTCACGCGAGAGATAGCGACCAGCTTCGTATTCGCTCAGCACCTTGGTGAGGCCAAGCATGCTCCACGCGAGCAAGAGCGGCGGGATCGCTTGCACGAGTACGACCAGCGCCTCGGCCGTAGGGTCTGAACCCGGCGCCGGCTCGAACGCGGCGAGGTAAAGCGATCCGATCGTCGGCAGCAGAATACCGGCGAAGAGCAGCGGGATCGCGATCTGCGCGAGCGTGCGGGCTTTGCGCGCGACTTGGTTTGCGGCGGTCGTCACGGGGTGAACTCCAGTCATCGTCATCAGACGATCTCGTCGTTTTCAGCTTTGATGCGCGCGGCGGCTTCGAGCACACGGCCGAGCACGGCGACGAAGGCGGCGAAGGCGATGAGGCCGAAGTCGAACGGCTCCATGTGCCAGATGAAGCCGCGGCCTTCGTGGGTGATCCACGAATAGATTGTCGGCGAGCCGACGATCTTGAAGCCGAGCGCCCAGAGCGCGCCTTCAGCGGCTTTGCGGACGCCAGCGCTGGCGCGGAGCGTGAAGAACTGCCCCTTGCCGTATTCATCGAGCACCTTGCTCAGATCGAGCAGCGCGCCGGCGAGGATGAAGCTCGGCAGCGCCAGGACAATGAACGAGCCAACGGCAGCGAAGAGGTTGAGCGCGCCGCGCCAGTCCGGCGTGACCTCCGCGCTGCGCAGCGCCTCAGCGGCTGGCGGCACGATTTCGCGGCCGACAGCGCCCAAAACCAGCAAGATCGCGCCGACGACGGCGACGGTCGCTGCACCACCGGCGAGCTTCTGCGCGCGCTCCAAAGGCGCGACTGCGGCTTCAGTCATGTCCGGAAACTCCGACTCAAGTAAGACGAAAATATATTATCGCCTTACGATAATTTGTCAATCCGATCTGATTAGCATGGTTAAGGCCCTGGCAACCGGAGGGCGGGTCCCATGGATCACTTGAGATTCGGGACGGCAAATAATGCCCATCATCACGCACATCCTGCTCTACGCGGCCTACGCCATGGTCTCGCTCACCGTGGGGCTCGCGCTGAACCAGGTCGGCGGCGAAGGCATGGGCTCGTCGATCCTTGGCGGCATCGCGCTCTTCTCGGCGTGCGCAGTGACACACGCGGGCATTTCGGCGAGCGCGGCGGCGGGGCGGATCGGCCAAGCCGAGAAGAAGATCAAGGGCGACATGGATCGCTTGCGCACGGCGCATCGCGAAGTCGCGGCCGACATCGACGCCGTGCAAACGCGCCTCGATCAGATCGAGACGCAGATCGCGTTCGCACCACCGCCACAGCAGCAACAGATCGCTCCGCCTACGAACGCCGGTGCGCCGATTGAGCTGAAGCTGATCGACCAGATCGTCGACAAGCTGGGCGCAGCGATGGATGCGCGCATCAATACGCTGCAAGGCGCGGGCAACATCACCGCGATCAATCCGACGGCGGCGCGCGGGCCGATGGACCTCGTGCGCGAAGCTTTGATGGAAAATCGCGTCGAGCTGCACTTGCAGCCGATCGTGCAACTGCCGCAACGCAAGACGGCTTTCTACGAAGGCTTCACCCGATTGAAGGACGCCAACGGCCGCATGATCCTGCCGACGGAGTTCATCCCCGCGGCTGAGCAAGCGGGCCTCATGGGCACTATCGACAACGTGCTGCTGTTCCGCTGCGTGCAGATCGTGCGCAAGCTGATGAAGCAGGATCGCCGCATCGGCATCTTCTGCAATCTCTCGCCAAGCGCGCTGGCGGACGAGCACTTCTTCCCGCAGTTCCTGGACTTCATGCGCGAGAACCGCGACCTGGCCGGCAGCGTGATCTTCGAGATCCCGCAGGACTCTTACGAGAACCGCACCTCCATCGAAGCCCGCGCCATGGGCAAGCTGGTTGACCTGGGCTTCCGCTTCTCGATCGATCGGGTGACGAACACTGAGATCGACTTGCCGGACCTGGAGCGGTCCGGCGTGCGTTATGTGAAAGTCGCGGCCGGCACGTTGGTGGAGCAAATCGTGCATCGTGGTCTGCGCCCGCGCTCAGCGATCACGCGCGAGATCGCCGCTGCGGACATCGCGGCGGTGTTCCAGCGCTATGGCGTCGACCTGATCGCGGAGCGGATCGAGGCCGAAGACACCGTGCTCGAAGTACTCGACCTCGACGTGCCGTACGCGCAGGGCCACCTTTTTGGCGCGCCGCGCGCGATCAAGGAAAGCCTGATGGAAGAAACCGCGCCGCCGCGTGAGTTCTACATCAAGCAAAGCGGCGGGTTGCCTAAGGGATAGGTTGCGCGCCGCCGCGTCTCCGGCCAACTAAACGCCAATGACGAAGCTTATCGCCATCACCGGCGGCTCTGGCGCGGGGAAGACGACCGTCGCGCGTGCGGTGGCGCGGCGGCTGGGCGCTGGCGCCATAGTGGTCGCCGAGGACGATTATTACCGCTGCGCGTCGACGATCCCGGACTTCGACGCAGCAACGCACAATTTCGACGCGCCGAGCGCGAAGGAGCACACGCTATTGCGTGACCACCTGACGCTCGCGAAGAGCGGCGAAGCGTTCGACAAACCGGTTTATGACTTGGTCACCCACCGGCGGAAGCCGGAGGTCGAGCGCATTGTTCACGCTGACTTTGTGATCATCGAGGGCATCCATTTGCTGGCTGCGCCCGAGTTGAATGGACTCTTTGATTTGACGGTTTTCATGCACGCTGACGAAGCGCTGAGGCTCGGACGGCGTATGATCCGCGACACGGAAGCGCGTGGCCGCACGCCGCGTTCGGTGATGGCGCAGTTCTTCACACACGTGCGGGCCATGCACGCAAAGCACGTCGAGCCACAACGCGCGCGGGCGGACATGGTGATCGACTGCCCGTACGAAGCCGGCCCCGAGCACGCGGACGCCAGCGCCGCGCAGATCATTGAGCGACTCGCTTGACGCAGATTATCACCAGCCTGGACACGATCGCGGATCGGTACGATGCGCTCTTCTGCGACGTGTGGGGTGTGTTGCACAACGGCCGCGCCGCCTACCCTGCCGCGTGCGCGGCGCTGCAGCGATTCAGGCAAAGCGGCAAACACGTGATCCTGATCACCAACGTGCCGAAGCCGCGCGACACGATCCCTGCGCAGCTCGATCGTGCGGGCGTGCCGCGCGATGCGTGGGACGCGGTGGTCACGTCGGGCGACGCGACGCGCGTGGAGTTGGTCAAGCGTGCCCCTGGGCCGATGCTGCGGATCGGGCCGCGTGAATACGATCGGCAATTGTGGGAAGGATTGAACCTGGCCGAGGCGCCGCTTAGCGAAGCTCGTTTCATCGGCATTTCAGGCTTGAACCGCGATGACGAAACGCCGGCCGATTACGCCGAGCTGCTGCGCGACGCGAAAGCACGCGATCTCGATATGATCTGCGCCAACCCCGACATCGTCGTCCGCTATGACGATCGCTTGATTTGGTGCGCCGGCGCGATCGCGCAGGACTACGAGAAATTGGGCGGGCGCGTGATCATGGCGGGCAAACCGCATGCGCCGATCTATGAATTGGCGCATCGGGAGGTGGCGCTCGTCGCGGGCAAGACGATCGATCCTGCGCGCATTCTATGCATCGGCGACGGCGTTGTTACGGATGTTGTCGGTGCGAACGCGCAAGGCTTGGATTGCCTGTTCGTTGCAGCGGGCATTCACGGAGAGACGCTGTGGACGACGAGCGGCGCGCTTGATCCGGCTAAGGTCGATGCTGCGCTCGCCGCTGAAGACGCGCGCGCCACCTACACGATGGCTACTTTGGGTTGATGGCTCATCGTAACCGGATACACTTTCCGTCGCGAAAGTGCGCCGGGGGTGAAAATTGGCCGAAAATGTCCCGCCTGAAGGCGAGACAGACGGTGGTGAGCCAACGGCGGCGATCCCATCGCCTGAAGACACACTTCGGCGTGCCATCCGGCGGCTACCGCGAGAGGCCGCCGGGTTCCTTCTGACTGCTATCTCGCTGATTTCCTGGATCACACTTCCAATAAATTTTCTGAGTCAGCTGGTTCAGATACCTGTGGTGCTCGATCTTCTCGAGCACCTCTACGAACAGCTGCTCGCGCTACAGCCGCTTCTCGATGCAATAGTCTCCGCCGTTCGGCCCACATTAATTTGGTGGGCTCATCTCATTCAGCCGCTCAAAGAATTCATCGGAGCGCTTCTGCCAGACTGGGTCCCGGTCTGGGTTGAGCATGTCCTCTTAGTGTTCACCTTAGTCGCACCAGCATTTTTGCAGCGGATGTTGGTCCGGCGCACTCGCCAATCAATTCTTATCGAGATCCACAACCACGGGTACCAACTCTGCTACGATGCCGCCGGCATTCGTGAACTGCGTGAGCGCGCAACGATCTCCGATGAGATTAACACGCTACACCGCGTGCTGATGAAAAACACGGATGCGCTAACAGATGCGTCTCAGCGAAGGATGGCTGTGACTGCGATGAGCCCATGGCTTGCAGCCATCCGAGCAGACAAAAACTACGTTGGCTATCCCGAAAGCGACGACGGGAAAGTCGCCGAAAGACGAATGGTGCGAATTGAGGAACTCCTGGGTCGCATCCGTTTCGTTCAGTTTACCTACAATGCAGCGGGGGCGTTGATCGTTCTGGCGACGGTCCTGACGATCATTCTTGTCGGCTTTATGCTTGTTGATCCAACTTACTAAGTACCACTTAGGTCTAGTTCGTTTGCACGCCGAGTTGGGCGAAGCGGCCGCTGATGTTCGACTCGAAATCGCGCGCCTGGTTCATGTCGCGCGTTCCGCCGCGATCGCCGCTGCGGTTGCGCGCTATACCCCGGCCGAAGAGCGCTGTGGTGCTGCCGGCGTCAATGGCAAGGACGGCCTCGAACGAAGCTCTCGCATCGACCCATTGACGCTCGCGCAATTGCAGGATGCCGCGGCAAAGCTGACCTTCGACGTTGCTCGGATCGGCGGCGACGGCTGCGTCAGCGTCGCCGCGGGCGCGCGGGAGTTCGCGATCGGCGTTGAGATCGAGCCAACAGCGGCCTGCCCGCGCGTCGGCCAGATTGCCGTCGAGCTGGATGGCGCGATTGAAGTCCTCCGCGGCGCCATCGTCGTCGCCCGAGCGTAACTTTGCACGGGCGCGACTTGACACAGCCGTGGCGAGGCGCGGCTCGTGTTCGAGCGCGGCGTTGAAGAAGTTGATCGCTTCCGGGAATTGACCACGGCGCAGCGCAATCGTCCCGAGCAATTCGTTTGAGCGGCTGGATTGATTGGCGTTGTGGGCGCGTTGAGCCAGCGGCTCGGCGGCGTCGAGTTGGCCGCTATTGATGAGGATACTGGCGCGACCGAGGAGCGCTCCGGGATTTTCAGGATCGAGTTCGAGAGCAGAGCCATAGTCACGGAGTGCGGCGGTGACATCGCCGCCTTCGAACTGTGCGTCGCCGCGCGCGCTCAATGCTTGCGAGCGCAACTCGGCGGGCAGGGCCTCATCCTGCGCGGCAGTCGTGCAGGCCGCGATGCGCGCTTCGGTCTCTTCGGCTTCGAGGCAAGCGCTGGCTTCATGCGCGGTCTCATCAGGCGGTTGGCATGCGCCAAGCGCCAGTGCCGACAACACCCCAATCAGCCAAAGTGCGCGCATTCACCCTTCTCCAACGTCAGCCTGGACCGCCCGCTTCCGGCCGCCCTAAAGTGCGCCTCAAATAGCAGGGAGCGCGGCGATGGCCAATTTGTTCGATCTCTCCGGCAAGACAGCCATCATCACCGGCTCCTCGCGCGGCATCGGCAAAGCCATCGCGCACCGCATGGCCGAGCATGGCGCAAACGTCGTTGTCTCGTCGCGCAAGGCCGATGCGTGCGAGGCCGCCGCAGCGGAGATCAATGACGCCGTCGGGCGCAAGGCGGCGGTGGCGATCCCGGCAAACATCGCCGCGAAGGACGCTCTGCAGAACCTTGTGGATGAAACCAATCGTGCGTTGAGGAAGATCGATATCTGCGTCTGCAACGCGGCGTCGAACCCCTATTTCGGGCCGATGAGCGGGATCAGCGACGATCAGTTCGGCAAGATTCTGCAGAACAACATCATCTCCAACCATTGGCTGATCAATATGTGCGCGCCGCAAATGCGTGAGCGCAAGGACGGCGCGGTGATCATTATTTCCTCGATTGGCGGGCTAAAGGGTTCGCCGGTGATCGGCGCTTATGACATCTCGAAGGCGGCCGACATGCAGCTCGCGCGCAATCTCGCCGTCGAGTTCGGACCGGACAACGTGCGCGTGAACACGATCGCTCCGGGCTTGGTGCAGACGGATTTCGCCAAGGCGCTGTGGGAGAACCCGGAGATACTGAAGGCCTCAACGGCGCGCGCGGCGCTGCGGCGCATTGGTCAGCCAGACGAGATCGCGGGCATGGCGGTGTTCCTCGCCTCGAAAGCGGGCGGGTTCACGACGGGGCAGACGTTTGTGATCGATGGCGGCGTGATGGCCGCTTAGAACGCGCCGATCACCGGCACGAGCGTGGACTTCAGCGCCTGCGCGCTGAACGGCTTCACGATGTAGGTCGATGCGCCTTGGGCTTCCGCGCCTTCGGAATTGTCGTTGGCGACCATCACGAACGGCGTCTTGGCGATGCGTTCTTCAGCGCGAACGCGCTGCAGGAATTCCATGCCGGTCATCGGGCTCATGTGCGAGTCCGAGATCACCAGCGCGTATTCCTTGTTGCGCATTTTCGTCAGCGCCGCAGCGCCGTCGTTGGCTTCGTCGATATTGGTGAAACCGAGTTGGCGAAGCAGGTTTCGCATGATGCGGATCATGGTGTTGTAGTCATCCACGATCAAAATCGGCATCGTCATCGAAACGGACATTTGTCGCCAGCCCTCTTCCCACTGACCGGCGCTTGTTGTTCCAGAGGGAGCGGCACACCGCCGGGCCAGGGTGCGATGGCCCGGCGGTGAGACGTTTCCGGCTCTT
>CADEDT010000123.1 GCA_902826145.1 uncultured Caulobacteraceae bacterium | reverse complement strand
TTTCCATGCGCAAGAATTTTCTGTTGGCCGTGGCCGCAGCCGCGTTGCTTTCGGCGTGCGGCATTGGCGGAGCGGACTACCCTGAGTTCAGCGAAACTTCGTATCGCATCGAGGGCAGCACCTCCGCCCCCGACGGAGGCGCGGCGACCCAGACAGTGATCTATCGCGACGGCCCGAAGATGCGCGTGGAAGCAACGCTACCGAACTATGGTCAAGCGACGATCGTGTTCGATGAGTCCACAAACGCCGCCTATGTGCTGAACCCGACAGGTCAGCTGCCAACCGCGGCGACAACCACCACGACCGCGCAGCCGCAAGCTGCGCCGGGCGCGACCACCACAACAACACCGCAAGGCGCCACGACCACAACGACGCCATCAGCCACAGCACCGACCACGGCTGTCGTGGCGCCTGCCGCACAACAGGTCGTCGGCGTTGCGGTGCGCATCGAAGACGCTGACGCGCCGCAGCCGCTCGAAACGGCATGGGCCGCACTTGGCGCAGAGAACGCGCGTTCAACCGGCCGTTGCGAAGTCGCCGGCGAGCGTGGCAACGAATGGACGCCGCGCGAAGCGCCGGCGCCGGGCGTCGAGCGCACGGCCTGCATCACTGATGACGGCATCGTGCTTCGCGTCACCGAAAGCGGCCGCACACTTTGGGAAGCGACTTCGGTGCAACGTGGCGACCAGGATGATGCGCTCTTCGGCGTGCCGCCCGGCTATCAGCTCATCGATCCGCAACAGGTCGCCGAGCGCGTTGGCGAAAATATGGAGCAGCTCGACAGCGTCACAGGCGCGCCGCCTGCCCCGCAGCGAGCGCCTGATCCGCGCGGCTAAGTCTAAGCCATCTTAGGAAAGCCCCGCCGAGCAATCGGCGGGGTTCTTCTATGCGCCGTTTCTGCGCCGGCGCATGCGAAACCAGACGCCGACGAAAGCCGCAGTGAATCCTGCGTGGGCCACTAGAAACACCTTGGCGATCTCACGTGCCTCACCGGTGAGCACGCCGTGCACATCGTTTGCCGCGACCGCGCCGAAGCCGACAATGTTGGCGATGATCACCGCGTTACGCGCCATAGATGGTTCGGCGTTACGCGTGAGCCAGTTCAGAACCGCGATTCCTAGGAATGGCCCACCCAACAGACGCATCAGCGCAAGCAGTTCGGGCGAGGCATCCTCTGGCACGGCGCCCACGCCGAACTTGAGCGGAAAGAACATCAGCCCAGCACCGATCGCCACGAGATAGATCGCGGAGAGAATGAGAACGATCTTGAGCATGCGGCCTCCAGCATCCGCACAACGCGCCTCGGAGTTCCTAGTTGCCGCCGCCAAGAAAAAGCCCCGCCAATTGCTTGGCAGGGCCTTATCTCGTTGTGTTGATGGCGAAACTTACTCGGCGGCCACCGCGGCGGCTTTGATCTCGTTCAACGCACCGGTGTTGATGCCAAAATTGATAGTCTTCAGGTACTGAATGCCTTCGTCGGCGATCGCATCGCCGACCATCTCTTCGCCTTCGGCTTTGAACTCATCGAAGTCGATGTACATCGCGTAGAACGCTTTGGTGCGATCTGTGATGATGCCGGCGTTCCACAGCGTCTTCACCAGCACGCGGAAGATGTTGGTGCCTTCCTTCATATGCTCGCGGCGCGCTTCGTCGGTTGCGACTTCCTGGAAGCCTTGCATCACCTTGTCGGGATCGAGGCCGAACTGCTCGTAGATCGCCGTCATCTGGTGTGGCGCGACGAGATTGAAGAGCAGCGTCTGGAAGCAATGCGCGGCCCAGTTCTCGACGATCTCGTGCTCTTCCTTCGAAAGCTTTGGGATGGTGCGATCAGCCCAAATCTTCCCGAACTTATGGTGGAACGCTTCGTCGGTCATGACGAGCTGAGTTAGCTTCTTCGCGAGCGGATCGTCCCATTCGCGGAAGATCGTCGCGAACGCGCCCATGGCGAGGCCCTCGACCAGCATCTGCATGCCGATGATCTTTTTGTAGACCTCCGGCGCGTGCACGATCTCTTGCAGCAGGCCCGCAAGCACGGTGCCGCACGGCAGCGGCGTGCCCCAGCGCGCGATGATGTACTTGGCGAACGCCGTGACGTGACGGCCCTCTTCGCGCGTTTGGTTGGCGGCGTATTCCTGCGCACCCGGATCGCGCAGCACGTGGCAGAGCGAAGCGGAAAGATTCAACGCGCCCTGCTCGCCATGCAGGATCGAGCTCATGATCCAACGACCAATCTGGCTCTTGAAGCGAATGCGTTCTGCCGGCTTGTCGGCGAAATATTCCGAGACGTAATCGGTCATCAAAGCCGGGACGAGCACGTCCGGGATGAAGTCCGTGGTGTCCGGATCGAAGTCGTCGTTGAAGTCGATGTATTTCTTGTCGAGCGGATCCCAGAAGTGATCGTGGGTCGCTGAGATGATCTTATCGAAGGCGGTCGAGCGATTGAGGTGGCGGTCGATCTCCAGCATGGCGCCGAAATCGGTCGGCGCGACGGCGTCGTAGACCTCGTCCTTGGTGATCTGGCGGATAGGGGCGGCGGAATCGGCCATCGCGTCGTCTCTCCCGGTCTGACCCGCGAACTACGCGCGAGCCTATGTTCTTGATGATCCCATACTAGGTGAAGGGATGGCCGATTTCAACAAAAATGACGGGGGCGTCAACTATTGCTGCACCTGCGGCCGGGCTACTGGCGGGACGCCGAAAGCGTAGCGATTTCCTCCACATGGCCGCGGCTGCTCAGATAGCTCTGGTGGATCTGGCCGCTCAGACGTGCCGGGCGCGCTGCAACACGGGTGCGCGCCGTGGTCGCCACCGGCGGTTCCTCGGTCGCCATGCCGGAGAGAATGTACGGCCCGCGATCCACGCTCTCGCAGAACAGCGCAAACGTATTGCCGCGATACTGGCCGTGACACGCGCGCCCTGCGAGCTGGCCTTCGAGCACTTCGTTTGGCCGCGCTGTCAGCGTGAGATCGCCGAGCCCGTTCACGCGCCAAACGCCGTCGAGAATGTTCGAACGCTGAACCTGCAGCACAGCGTTGGGCTGCAGCGCATAGTCTTGCGCCAACGCAGCAGACGCGGAGATTGATGTGGTGAGAAGTGCGAGTGCACAGAGAGCGGCACGCATGAGACGCCTCCTTTCATCTCTATGACGTAAGCATGAGCTAGCGACGCCGTCCGTGCTCCGGGTCACGCTCGATCACCAAGCGTCGTGGTTTCGGCTTGGCTACCCGTGTCGGTGCGCGGGCGAGCGCCGCGTTGGCAAGCGCAAGTGCAATCCAAAATCTCTGCATCGTTCATCTCCATCAGCCTGCCCGATGCGAAAGATACGGCGAGCCGCTATGTTCGGCCCATGACCGAGGTCCCACCATCGCTCGATGACATGCACCGGCTCGCCCTCGCCGCCTGGGCGGCGCTGCCGGCGGAATTCCGCGCGCTAGCAGGCGATGTTGTCGTTCGGATCGAGGATTTCGCGGACGAAGAGACGCTTGCCGATCTCGGCATCGAGGATCCGTTCGAACTGACGGGCCTCTATTCCGGCGTCGATCTCACGCAGCGCTCGATTATGGACCCCGCGCCGCAAGCGCCTGTGGTTTCCCTCTATCGCCGCCCCATTCTCGATGAGTGGATCGAACGCGGCGACGTCGCGCTGTCAGACCTCGTCGCGCACGTGCTCGTACACGAAGTGGGTCACCACTTCGGTTTGAGCGACGAGCACATGGACGCGCTATTGGAGGAGGCCGACTAACGACGCTTCACCCAGTTGGGTCATGACAAGCGATGAGTCCTCACGTCGATGTCAATGATCGGACCGGGAGTGACAAATGAGAAAACTGGTTATGTCGATCGCCGTGGCGCTCACTGCCACCGCGTCGGTGACAGGCGTGGCATTGCGAAGCGATCCAGCACAGGCGCAACAGAACAATTGCAATGGCGTGATTCAGTTCGACACCACGCTGCTGCAGACGAACTACGCGGCGCAACTTTCTATTCTGAACACTGTGACACAATCGAACTACCAACAATCCAAGCAGGATCTAGGCCTCAGCATCCCTGAATACTTCACCGGAAGTTTCTCGGAATTTGAAGAACGACGTAGCGAGTTGCGTTCCTCTTTCTCACAGCAACAACTGACCACTTTCAGCCAAAACTTGCAGCAGCGGCTCGTCTCACCTCAAAGCGCGCGGATGTATGAAGTGTGCATGCGCGGCAATCGGCCCTTCGTTGCATGGATTTCATCCACAGGCGTCACTAGCAACTACGTCACCGTCACTGTGAAAAATCAGCTCGCTGGAAGTAGTTCGATTGCCTACACGGTCGCCGGTGCGACGCCGGTTAATCAACCCGCTCCGCTTACGTCGGGATCAGAGCAGACTTTGATCTTCAATGCGCCAAGGAACCGCGACTTCATTCTCGTGGTCAACGGACAAAATGCGCAGACCGGTGCGAGCTATTCGCCGCCGCCGCTCGAATTGCCAGCTTATGTAGAATATCGCCGCGAGGCCGAGACACGCACGGTTAGCGGCACCGGACGTTGCGGCGCGGGCTGCCAAGGCAACACCGCCGGATGCCAAGAACACCAAAACGCGACACTCGCCGCGCCCTCCGGCTTCCGCCTTCAGCCCAACACCCGCCATCTGTCACGCCGTACGGTCGTCGGCGGGCCCGGCGTCAACATCGACCCGCCATGGTCTTGGGTCAGCACCCCCGCCGGAAGCTCAGCGCCGAACGTGATGGTCGGAACGCCTGGCAACTGCGATGGTATGAGCCCGCATACGCAAGGCATTGTCGACTACCAGTTCTCAGTCGACGCAGTTCGCTATCGAATGGTGCAGGTGAGTAGTTGAGCGACTAGCGCCGGCGTTGCGAACGCGACGCCGGCACAGCCGTGCGACCCGCCATGCCTAGCGATTGGCTGCAGTATTCCTCTGGCGTCGTGAGCTGCGGGCTCATTGGGTCGGAATCGAACGCGCTCTGAACCTGCGTAATGCACTGATCCCACGCGCGAACATCTACGCGACGCTCTTCGTTCGTGCGCGGATCACCCACAGACGGCGCCACTTGTGTCTGCACCTGGCCAGGCACGACAATGTCGTCGCTATCTGAACGCGCACGCGCCGGTGTTGGCGCCGGGGGCGTTGGTACGCTGACTTGAGGTGCTGCAACGGGTGGCTCGGTCGCCCGCGGCGCTGGTGTTGGCGCGGGTGTCGCTGCAGCCGGCGCTGGCTGTGTTTGCACGATCGGCGGCGGTGCGGGAGCTGGGGTTGCCACCGGCGCTGGCGCAGTAGCGCGTGGTGGAGGCGCACTCGCCGTTGCGCGCGGTGCGCGGTCGGCGTTGCGGCCCGCAGGCTCGAGCCCGGCACAACCCGCCAAGCCAATCACTGCGGCGACGACCGCCATACGTGCAAACATGCGCCTGCTCCTCACTTCCCCACGCAATGACATTAGCCCGAAAAAGGTTCCCGCCTAGCCCGCCACGGCGACCATCTCAGCTACCCAGGCCGGAGTTGCCTCACTTGCTTTTCCGTAACGCGCCGAATCGAACAAACGCGCGTTCTCCGACGGCTCCAGATTGATCTCCATCGTCGGAATCCCAGCGCTGCGCGCCGCCGCAACGAAGCCTGCCGCAGGGTAGACGTTCCCCGACGTGCCGATCGAGACGAAGAGGTCGGCCGTCGAGAGATCCTCGTAGATCGTGTCCATCTCCAGCGGCGTCTCGCCGAACCAGACGACGTGCGGGCGCATTCCGCCCGTGCGGCCGCACGCGGCGCAACCAAGGTTCACGGAGAGATCGCCATCGTACGGAACGACGTTGCCGCAGTCGTGGCAGCGCGCCTTGGCGATCTCGCCGTGCATGTGCAGCACACGCTTCGAACCCGCCCGTTCGTGCAGATTGTCGACATTCTGGGTGCACAAAGTGACCCTTCCGCCGCGTGCGGCCCACGCCTCCTCTAGCTGCGCCAGTGCGATGTGGGCCGCGTTCGGTGCGATGTCTTTGTGCGTGTTTCTGCGCATGTTGTAGAAGTCGAGCACGAAGCTCGGATTGCGCTCATATCCTTGAATTGATGCGACTTCTTGCAGGTCGTATTTGGCCCAGATGCCGCCCTTGTCGCGGAACGTCGAAAGTCCGGATTCCGCCGAAACGCCAGCGCCGGTCAGAATGAAGATGCGATCTGCGATCATGAAGACTCCGCCCAAAGGCAGCACATCTGGGATTCCCCAAAACCGTGACAAGTGTTGACCCGTTTACCACCATCAGGTTTGGGATCGCCGGGGGTCACTAGAGGGAAAGGCGCCAGAATGCGCATCGCTTCAATCATTGCCGCCGTGGCGCTCGCCACGCTGGCCACCGCCTGTGCGAACCGCACCGGCGACATGACAATCTCGCAGTACTGCGCGCAAGACGCGTCGCGCGGCAACACCGATATCTGCAAACAACACCGCGACACCGAAGAAGTGCGCACCAGCCTCGGCCAGCGCATCGCCGAAGTGTTCGGCGTCGCCAACCGCGCCCAGTCCACGGCCGATCAAGCCATGGCGCGCGAAGTTGTCTGCGTCACCCGTACGCTCAACCGCACGCGCGCTGGTTCCTGCGACCCGGGCTACACGCTGACGGGTTGCACGCAGACCCGCTACACGCGCCGCGCCGGTGGCATGGCCATCCTGCGTTCGGTCAGCGACAGCGAGTGCCGCTACAACGGCCAAGTTCTAGAGGTTCAGGTGCGTTGCTGTGCGATGGGTCCAAACCCGCCGCCCGCAACCATGGTGAACGACACCGCCCCGCCGGCGCCTCAAAGCCCGCAACCAACGCCGGTTTCGTAAGCGCCTCAGCGCCTTACCCCAATAACGGATACTCTGCTTCGAGCCGATAAAGGCTCGGAGCGGATTTCCGCGTGACGCTGGAATAGAGGCCGAAACTCGACACGTCGAACGGTGGCGCCTCGAACAAACCAAGCCGCGACTCAAACGCCTGCACGCGATCGAGCGATGCGCCGCTCAAGTACGCGATCGTCACATGTGGCGTGAACTTGTGCGGCTCGGGTTTCAGCTTCACCCGCCGCGCCGCTTTCTCGCAGGCCGCAGCCAAATTTTTCAGCTCTTCGTTCTCCGCTGCTCCGATCCAGAGAGCGTGCGGATCAGCGCCACCGAATGAACCGGCGCTTTTCAGCTGCAATTCAAACGGGCCGTGACCTCGCACCGCTTCCTCAATGGCCGAGTCCAAGTCTTCCGCCACTGGCTCGGTCAGCTCACCAAAGAATCTCAACGTCAGATGCAGATTCTCACGCGGCCGCCACTTCGCGCCTGGCACGCCCTTCATCAGGGTAAGCAGGCATTCGGCGACATGATCCGGCAGCGCGATCGCGGCGAACAAACGGAGCGACATAAGTGTGAGATAAGAGCGATGCAGTAGCGCGCGCTAGAGCCAAGCGTTGCATGCGAAAAAGCGGCAACTCGGTTGCCGCTTTGTTCGAACAGACATCACCATACGCTGAAACGTCGCCTGACGCCGGCCGAGACGAAATGGACCGCTTCCCTTGCAGCACCATTGCTGCGCGCGGCTTGGTTTTCATCGGACGGGAAGACTGTCTTCAGCGCGCGCCGTGGCCCAGGTGTTGTGCGCTGCATGAGCAATGCTAGCGGGAACCGGCGGACGGCGCTGATGTCTTCCGACACACGAATGGAATACCCATCACGTGGTTGCGTCAAGCTTGGAACACCAAATGTGATAGCATTGAAATGTGCGCGCACACTTGAGCGCACGCGCACATTGATAATGCAGCTTATGGCGCGGGCGTTGGCGCTTCTTCAGCCGAAGCCGCAGGCACCGTGCGAATGTACGCAGCAACAGCGCGCGCATCTTCTTCGTTCAAACGGTACGGCGGCATCGGCGGACGCGTCGTCGATCCATCAGGCCGCACACCGGTTTGCAGGAACGCTACGAACTGTTCCTCGGTGAAGTGTCCGGGGATGCCGGCGATCGCCGGCACGTCCGTCGCCCACGGAATCTCAATCATCGGCGTCGTGAGATTCGGCCCACCTTGCAGACGCCGCGACAGATCCGGACCTTGCGCCGTCATCGGCGTATGGCAATCGCCGCAGAGCACGACATTGTTCACGAGATAGTCGCCGCGCGCGATAAGGGCATCGCCCGTCAACGGCGCAGCCCGTTGTGTGCACGCGCCAAGCAAAGCCAGCGCCGCTGCGGCGATAAACAGTTTTTGCATGAACCCACTCCCCAGTGTGTCGGCGCAGACCTCTACTCTCGGGTCTGCATCGCCTCAACGGATAACGACTCGCAACTGAGGCGTTCGCGCTTGCACAAGAGACGCTTCACCGGAATCACCGCACGGTGCGCGCGCGTCATGACGCTGCCTGATCTCCTCGCCGTTCTAAGCGGCGCGGCCGTTGGCCTGGTGCTCGCCGTGATTGGCGGCGGCGGCTCGATTTTGGCGACGCCGGCGCTGCTCTACATTGTCGGCGTCTCCAATCCGCACATGGCGATCGGCACGTCTGCCATCGCAGTCTCGGTCAACGCCTTCGCCAACCTGATCAACCACGCGCGCCGCGGCCACGTGCGCTGGCGCAACGCAGGTACGTTCGCCTTCGCCGGCGTGATCGGCGCGATGCTTGGCGCCGCCGTAGGCAAGGCCACCGACGCACGCGTACTGTTGCCGCTCTTCGCGGTGCTGATGATCGTCGCCGGCATCGCGATGGTGTACCGAAAGACCGAAGACATCATCGATGTCCGCTTCTCGCGCGCAAACATGCCGAAGCTCATCGGCTATGGCCTAGGCGTGGGTGCGCTCTCCGGCTTCTTCGGCATTGGCGGCGGCTTTCTCATCGTCCCCGGCCTCGTCGCCGCGACTGGCATGAGCATGATCCAGGCGATCGGTTCTTCGCTGCTTTCCGTTGGCTCGTTCGGTGCCACGACCGCTGCCTCTTACGCCATCGATGGCCTAGTCGACTGGCGCATCGCCGCGCTGTTCATCGGCGGCGGCCTTATCGGCGGCGTCGTCGGCGCGAGCTTCGCTACGCATCTGTCCAAACAGCGCGGGGCGCTGCAGCGCGTCTTCGCCGGCGTTGTGTTCGTCGTCGCTGCCTACATGCTTTACCGCACTTCAATTGGACATTGACGCTCCAGCGCCTTGCATCACCGACAAAGGATGCAATGGTCGCCCCAATGACTAGAAAAGCCGCTCTCGCCACCCTCACTGCCGCTGCCGTCCTCATGGGCGCCAACGCGATCGCCTGCCCGCCGCCGCCACCTGGCCCGCCACAAGAGGTCGGCGAGAGCGACGAAGCTTACGCCCAGCGCATCGCCGCCTTCCGCGCCGCCGAAGAGGCGCAGCACCAAGCCTGGCTGCTCGCGCGCCAACAGCGCGTCTGGGACGAAGCCACATCCGTCTTCGTCGCGCGCGTCGAACGCGTCGGCACATCGAACCAGGACAATCTCGACGGCAGCCCGCGCGTGACGTTGCGCCCGATCCGTCCGCTCAAAGGCCAGCGTTATGCATCGCGCTTCACGCTGGGCTACACCGAAATGACGAGCTGCGGCCCGATCCCGAGCTTCGACGCTATCCGCGGGCAGGTCGGTGAAACGTTTGTCGTCTTCGTGCAAGGCGGTCGCCCGCGTCAATCCACCGTGCAGCAAGCCATCGCCGTCGCCAACATCACCGACCCACGCATCCGCGCGGCGTTGGAGGCGAACGAGTAGCGCTCGTTAAGCGTCTACGTCCGCCTCCAGCGCGAACTCCTGGATGAACTCGCGGCGCGGCTCGACGACGTCGCCCATCAGCTTGGAGAACATCTCGTCGGCGTCGTCGGCGTGATCGACCTTCACTTGCAGCAGCGTGCGCACATCAGCGTCCAGCGTGGTTTCCCAGAGCTGCTCGGCGTTCATTTCACCCAAACCTTTGTAACGCTGGATCGAAACGCCTTTCTGGCCAGCTTCCTCAATTGCGTGCAACAGCGAGAGCGGACCATTCACGTCGGTGCCATCGCTGCCGCGCTTAAGCAATCCACGCGACGAATAGGTTTCGCGCAAAGCTGGAGCGCGATCGGCGAGACGGCGGGCATCCGCCGAACTCAAGAATAACTTGTCGAGTGTGGCGCGCTCGGCGACACCGCGCACGGTGCGTTCGAGCACGAGCGCACCATCGGGATCGAAGCGCCCACTCCAATTAGCCTCGCCCTCTTCGGCAATGGCGTTGAGGCGGTTGGCAGCTTCTTGCGCCTGCACGTCGGTAGCGCCCTGCGCGAACGCGCCGGCGATGGTGGCTTGTTCAAGCACACTATCGGGTGCGCGGGCGTGCAACCGCTTGATCAAGGTTTCCACGGCCATGGCCTCACGGGCGAGGCGCTTCAAATCATCGCCAGCATACTGCGCGCCGCCCGCTTCGAGCACCGCGCCAGCTGAGCCTTCTTCAATCAAGAAGTTTTCGAACTCGGCCTGATCCTTCAGATAACGACCGCTCTTGCCCTTGGTAGCTTTATAGAGCGGCGGCTGAGCGATGTAGAGATAGCCGCCATCAATGATCTCCGGCATTTGCCGGTAGAAGAAGGTGAGCAGCAG
>CADEDT010000122.1 GCA_902826145.1 uncultured Caulobacteraceae bacterium | reverse complement strand
ACGCTCTCCAACATGCAGGAAGTGAACGCGCGCGGCGGCAAGCTGATCGTGATCACCGATGCGGCAGGCGCGGTGGCATGCGCCGACATCGCCAAGCACATCATCATGATCCCGGCGTGCGATCCGTTCATCGCGCCGCTGGTCTATTCGGTGCCGATCCAGTTGCTGGCTTACTTCACCGCCGTACACAAAGGCACGGACGTCGATCAGCCGCGCAACCTCGCGAAGTCGGTGACGGTCGAGTGACGAAGCTTCGGGCAGGCGTGCTTGGCGCGGGCGCCTTCGGGCGCATCCACGCGCGTAAGTACGCGGAAGATGCGCGCACGCATTTCGTCGGCGTGTTTGATCCGGATGATGAACGCGCGCAGCAGCTTGCAGACACGCACGGCGCGGAGAGCTTCGAGACGCGTGATGCGCTGTTTGCGGCGTGCGATATCGTCACCATCGCTTCGCCGCCCTCGTTTCATGGCGATGCGGCGCTTGCGGCGCTGAAGGCTGGCAAGCATTTGCTGATCGAGAAGCCGCTCGCCACCGACGTCGAACGCGGCATGGAGATCGTGAAGCAGGCGCGCGAAAAGAAGCTCGTGGTCGGCTGCGGTCACCAGGAGCGCTTGGTGTTTGACGCAATCGGCCTGCTCTCAACGCCGGAGAGGCCCACGCACATTGAGAGTGTGCGCGAAGGTCCTTGGACGGGCCGCAGCGCCGACGTCTCAGTAACGCTAGATCTCATGGTGCACGATCTCGATCTGGCGCTGATGCTGCTGAAGCAGAAGCCGGCCAAAGTCACGGCGACCGCGCGCAGCGAGCACGGCCGCACGGCGGATCGCATCGAAGCGAATCTGGCGTTCGCCGGCGCCGAGGCGAAGTTCGTTTCGAGCCGCATCGAGGAGGGCCGCCAACGCTACATGCGCGCGCGCTACCCTTCAGGCGAGGTGTTCATCGACTTCATGGCGCGCAAGTTCGAAAACACGACGAACTTCCCGCTCAACGCAGCGTTCGCGGAAACGCGCATCGGCAGCGACCCGCTCGGCGCCAATGTCGCTCAGTTCATCGATGCCGTGCTTGGTGTTGCGTCGCGTCCCGTCGTAAATGGCGAAGAGGCGCTGGCGGTTTTGGAATTGGCGCTTGAGGTGGATGCCGCCTCAGGCCTGCCCTCACTGACCTAAATACCCGAGGAAGACATGATCCCGTTTATCGACCTGCAAGCGCAGCGCGCCCGCATTGCCGACAAGATCGACGCCGCCGTTTCCAAGGTTGTGCGCTCCGGCGCCTACATTTTCGGACCGGAGGTGAAGCAGCTCGAAGGCCAGCTCGCGACGTTCGCGGAGACCAAACACTGCATCGGCAATGCTAACGGCACCGACGCGCTTGTTTTGCCGCTCTGGGCCTGGGGCGTCGGCGAGGGTGACGCAGTGTTCTGCCCCTCCTTCACGTTCGCTGCGACGGCAGAGATTGCACCGTGGGTGCAAGCGACGCCGGTGTTCGTCGACGTGCTGCCAGACACCTACAACATGGACCCGAAATCGCTCGAAGCAGCGATCGCGGGCGTGAAGAAAGACGGCAAGCTGAAGCCGAAAGTGGTGATCGCGGTCGATCTGTTTGGTCAGCCTGCGGACTACCCGGCGATCAGCGCGATCTGTAAGCGCGAAGGCCTGAAGCTGATCGCCGACAGCGCGCAAGGCTTCGGCAGCACGCTCGGCGGCAAACATCCGATGCATTGGGCCGATGCGCAGACGACCTCATTCTTCCCGGCAAAGCCACTCGGTTGCTACGGCGACGGCGGCGCGACGCTGACGAATGACGACGCCGACAACGTGCTGATGCGCTCGATCGCGTTCCACGGCGCCAGCGGCGACGACAAATACAATTGCGCCCGCATCGGCATGAACTCGCGCTTGGATACGATCCAGGCCGCGATCCTGATCGAAAAGCTCGCAATCTTCTCCGAAGAAATCACGATGCGGAACGAGGTTGCCGATCGCTACGCACAGATGCTCGAAGGCCTAGTCACAACGCCGCGTGTGATCGATGGCGGCATTTCGACGTGGGCGCAGTATGTTATCGAGGCCGACAATCGCGATGGGCTTGCCGCTCACCTGCGCGAAGCCGGCATCCCGACGGCGCAGTATTATCCGAAGCCGCTGCACAAGCAGACGGCGTACGAGAGCTTCCCGATTGGCGCCGGTGGCTTGAAGGTGAGCGAAACCATTGCGCATCGCGTGCTGGCGCTGCCGATGCACCCCTATCTCGATGGCCAAACGCAAACGAAGATCGCGGGCGCGATCCGTGAGTTCGCAAAGGCCGGCGGCTAAGGCAGGTACGAGATTTCGGTCTCGAGCCGCAGCATTTCAGAGAACGCCAGGAACAGGTGATAGACGCACGATGTCGGCGTGACGTTCGTCAGCGGCTTGCCGTCGGCGTCGAACTGATCTGTCCAAAGGCCAGGTAGATTGTCCGCGAAATAACGGCCGAAGATGAGGCCAGCTGAACTGGCCAGCGCGCCGCGTGGATCGCGGCCATCGAGCTCGAACAAACCAAGCGCCGCCTTGATGCGTTCCGTGTTCGGCCACAACCGCGACGAACTCGATAGCACGCTGCCGTCCTGGTTCAGCGCATCATAGACGGCGCGCGTATTGGGATCGACGCCGTGGCGCTCTGCAAACTCGGCTGAGCGCGCCGCAAGACTCGTGACGGTCTCCCCGGTGAGACGCTGGTAGTGCGCCAGAATCCACGTCCACTCGAAGTGGTGCCCAGGCTCGACGCCGCCGCCAACGCGCTCCCACGTTTGGTTGAAGCGCTCCCCCAACGTGCGCGGATCGAAGAAGCGCGTGGCAAAGAGCTGAACCACTTCGCGCGCCGTATCGAGGAAGATCTCGTCACCCGTCGCTTCGAAGCCCGCGAGGCACGCCTCAGCCAAGTGCATGTGCGGGTTCTGCGCGCGGATGAAGGTCAGCGGCAGCGTGTGCCAGAAGCCGCCGTTGGGCGCCCGCATGCGTTCGCGGATGAAGCTCAGCGTCTCGAGCGCCAGCGTACGCGCTTCGGTATCGGCGGACGCGCGATAGCGCCACGCCATGGCGAAGATGACGAAGGCAAGTTCGTAGAGATCGACCGTCGCATCGATCACCGCGCCACGGCGCGAAAGCCGCCGCGCCCAGCCGCCGTCACGCAACCGCGCCTGGGTGACGAGGTACTTGTGCCCCCACTCCGCCACCGCGGCGCCCGGCCGCCAGCCCAACAGAGCGGCGTGCGAAAAAACGTAGATCTGGCGGCAGACCACGCGGACGCGCTTGAAGTCGCACGCGGTTGGGTGGCCGTTGGCGTCCAGCTCCTCGTAGAAGCCTCCGTCAACGCGGTCGAGGCCGCGCTCCGCCCAAAGGGGGAGCGCCGCCTCGAACATCCAGGCGCGTGCGGCGGCGAACGGAACTTGGCTCACGAAAGCCCCTTTATCACCGTCTGGTTGCGCTCTCCTAACCGAGCTGCAACTCAGAAAAGTCGGTAAATTCGCGTGTCCGGCGGGGAACTTATCGCCTCAGGGCTGCCCCGGCTCCTAGCGCGCTAGGTTCGATGCTTTATAGAAACGAGGCGCTCCCGGGGCGCGCTGAGGTGGGAAGTTCAAATGGCGGCTCCGGCCGAACAAAAGGCTGTGTCCAGCACGCTGCGGGCTGCGCTCGACGCGTGCCGGCGCCACATCGGCTTTGTGATCCTGTTCAGCGCCGCGCTGAACCTGCTCTACCTCGCGCCGTCCCTGTACATGCTTCAGGTCTACGACCGGGTGTTGACCTCCGGCGGCATCCTCACGCTGATCTACCTCTCGCTGGTACTTGCCGCGAGCTTGGCCGTGCTGGCGTTCCTAGACGGCACACGCGTGCGGCTATTGCTCGCGATGTCGCGGCGGTTCGATCGATTGCTGGCGCCGCCGGTGCTCTTGGCGGCGCTGCAGCGTGAAGGAAAGAGCGCGGCTGGGCAGGCGCACATCCTGCGTGAGTTCGACGCGTTGCGCGGCGCCATCACCGGGCCACCCGCACTCGCGGCTGTCGATGCGCCATGGGCGCCGGTTTACATCGCGGTCTGCTTCCTCATCCACCCATGGATCGGCACGCTCGCTCTGCTCGGCGGCATCGGCCTTGTGATCATCGCATTTGTGAACCAGCGGGCGATGCAGAGTTCGCTCAAGGCGAACGAGCAAGCAAGCGGCGCCATGTATGGGCTGCAGCTTTCCGACAGCAATCAGGGTGACACGGCGCGGGCGCTCGGCATGCAGAGCGCATTGGTCGAGCGGCAGATGCGCGCGCGCGAGAAGCTCAACGAGTCGATCAACGACTCCGGCAGCACTAACGCGTTCTACTCGGCGACCACCAAGTTCACGCGTCTAATTTTGCAATCCGCGGCACTCGGTCTCGGCGCCTACTTGGCGCTCCAACAAGAGATTTCAGCGGGCGGCATTATCGCCGCGTCGATCCTCTGCTCGCGCGCGTTCGCGCCGCTGGAGCTGATCGTCGGTGCGTGGCGGCAATTTGAGCAGGGCCGGCAAGCATACGACATCATCACCAATGTGCTGAGTACGCAGGAAACACGGCGTGACTTCACGTCCCTTCCGCATCCGAGAGGCGCGCTCAGCGTTGAGAGCGTCACGGTGCGCGCGCCGGGCCAAGAGCGCTTCCTGCTGGTAAACGCGACGTTCCGCGGCGAGCCGGGCGACGTCATTGGCGTGGTCGGCCCCAGCGGTGCGGGCAAGACGACGTTGCTGCGCGCGGTCGCCGGCGCATCTCTGGCCGACGGCGGCGCGGTGCGCCTGGACGGCGCGAAGCTCACCGACTGGGAGCCGGACGAACTGGGTCAACACATCGGCTATCTGCCGCAAGAAGTGGCGCTCTTCGGCGGCACGATTGGCGAGAACATTTCCCGCTTCGAGTCATTGCGCGGCAATGTCGACGCTGAAATCGTCGAAGCGGCCAAGGCGGCCGGCGCGCACGAAATGATCCTGACGCTGCCGCGTGGTTATGACACCGAAGTCGGCGCCAACGGGCGCGGGCTCTCCGCAGGCCAGGCGCAACGAGTTGCGCTTGCGCGGGCGCTCTACGGCAATCCAGTCCTGATCGCACTCGACGAGCCGAACGCGCACTTGGACCAAGACGGGGAAAACGCCCTCCTCCAAGCGCTGAAATCCGCCAGCGCGCGCGGCGCGTGCAGCGTCGTGGTGGCGCATCGCACCGGCTTCATGAGCATCGCGACCAAGCTGCTGGTCGTTACCGACGGGCGCATCGAAGCATTCGGACCGCGCGACCAGATTCTCGCCCGATTGAGCGGCGGCCCACGGCCGGTCGCTGCGCCCACAGAAAGCGGAGCGCGCCCATGAACATGATGTGGCAGCCTCCGGCGACCCAAGCGGAAGCCAAGAAGGATGCTGGCGGACCGGAGATCCGCGCGGGCGTGATCGCCTTACTGGTATTTTTCGTCGGCTTTGGCGGCTGGGCAGCGTTTGCGCCACTGGATGCAGCGGTGGTCGCGCCGGGCGTTGTTGTCGTGTCCGGAAACCGTCAGACCGTGCAGCACCGTGACGGCGGCATCGTCTCGAGTATCGCTGTGAAGGAAGGCGATCGTGTTCAGCAAGGCCAAGTGCTGATCGAGTTGGGCTCTCCCGAATTGGTTTCGCAGGAACAGGCGCTGCTGTCGCAAGTCGTCGACCTGCAGATGCAACGCGCGCGTCTCGCCGCGGAACGGCGCGGTGCGCGCGGACTTGAGCCACCGGCCGAATGGGCCACGTTGCCGCCGGATGATCGGGCGGTCGCTGACGCGGCGTTCGAAAGGCACCAGCGCGAAGCACGCGCCGGCTCGTGGAGCCCTTATGATGCCCGCATCGTCGGCTATCGAGGCGAAATAGAATCGTTGAACCGTCAGGAAGCGCTTTTGAACGACGAGTTGAGCGGCATGCGTGAACTGGCCGCCGAGCAACTCGTACCAATGACGCGCGTGCGCGCCCTGGAGCGCAGTCTAGCCGAATTGCAGGGTCGCCGCTCAGAGCTGACGTCGATGATCGCGTCCACGCAGCAGGAGCGCTACGAGGACTTGCGTCAAGTTGATGCGCGGCTAGCCGAGCTTACGCCGCAACTCGCGGGTGCGCGCGAACGCCTTGAGTTGACGAGATTGCGAGCGCCAACAGATGGCCTCGTCGTTGGCCTCACAGTGCATACGGTGGGCGGCGTTGTACGCGCAGGCGACCGCCTGATGGACATAGTGCCGGCCGGACAAGATTTGATTGTTGAGGCGCAGGTCAAGCCTGAGGCGGCGGATGATCTGCAGCCAGGTCAGACCACGGAAGTGCGCATCACGGCGTTCGGCGGGCGCAATCTGCCGATCGTGCATGGAACGGTGCGGCAAGTTTCTGCCGACAGATTCACCGACGAGCGCACCGGACAAGGCTACTTCCTGGCGCAGGTCGCGGTGCCGCCAGACGAACTCCGGCGGCTGCAAGCAGCGGGCGGCGAAACCCGCCGGTTGCGCCCCGGCCTCTCCGCTCAAGTCGTCATCCCTACGCGCAGCCGGACCGCGCTTCAGTATCTGCTGGAGCCCCTGAACCAGACGCTCTGGCGCTCGCTGCGGGAGGAATGAGCATGAAGCGCTTGCTTGCATCGCTCGCGCTCGCGCCGCTCATGGCGCCGTTTCCAGCGATGGCGGACACGCTGGAAGACGCGCTCGTCGCCGCGCACCGCCACAACCCGAATCTTGAAGAAGCGCGGCTCGCCGTAGGCGCCGCTCGCGAGGGCCGCCTGCAAGCGCGCGCCGCCTATCTCCCCTCGCTCGGGGTTACTGGCACTTATGGCGTCACAGACAGTGAGAGCGACACAGACGGCATCTTCGGCCCGCAGACGATAGAATCTCAACTTGAGCCAACAACGGCGAGCGCGCAGTTGACGCAACAGCTGTTCACCGGCTGGCGCCGTCAGGGCCAATCGCGCCTCGCCAACGCAAATGTTGCGACGGCAAGCGAAGACCTTCGCTCGCGCGAGCAGGACGTGCTGCTGGCCGCGGTCGATTCCTATCTCGGGGTCCTGCGGGATACGGAAATCGTCCGCTTACGAGAAGAGCACGTGACGGGCTTGGAACGCCTGCTCGCGGGAACGCGGCGACGGCTCGAAGTCGGCGAAGTAAGCCGCACCGATGTAGCGCAAGCACAGACGCGGTTGGCCGGCGCGCGCGCCTCGCTAGCGCGCTCTCGCGCTGATTTGGATACGTCAGTCGCGCGCTACATCGCCATCGTAGGGCGCGCGCCAGACCATCTGGCGCCAGTCGCGGCATCGCCGCAAACCCCTCATACGCTCTCGGAAGCGATCCGCTTCGCGGAAAATTCGCATCCGGACTTAGGCCGCGCGCGCTCCGAAGAGCGCGCCGCCCGCGCGCAAGTCACCATCGAGCGCGCCGCGCTGCTGCCGCAAGTTTCGGTGATTGGCCGCGCCGAAGAGAACCAAGACTTCAGCGTTAGTGAATCGCGGCGCGAAGGCACCAGCGCCGTGGCGCAATTCAGCATGCCGCTGTTCGACGGCGGCTATGCCTGGTCGCGCACACGACAAGGGCGCATCAACGTTGATCGCGCGGAGGCGCGTACCGAAGCGCGCCGGCGCGACGTGGTGGCCACCGTCAATAGTGCTTGGAGCAATCTCATCGCCAGCCGAGACATCCTCACCGCGGCAAACGAACAGGTCGAGTCGTCTCAGATAGCGGTCGAAGGCGCCGAGCGAGAGCGCGGGTTGGGCTTGCGATCCACGCTCGACGTGCTGGACGCTCAGGAAGAAGCGCGCAATGCACTCATCGCTCGCGCCCGAGCAAGTGCCGACGCGGTGCTTGCCTCCTACGCCTTGATGGAAGCGACCGGAGCGCTCACCATCGACAAGGCGACCGGCGTCGATTGATTGCGGCCGGCGCTAAGGGCCGGGCATGAACATCAAAGACGCAATCCGCACGATCCCAGACTATCCCAAGCCGGGCGTGATGTTTCGCGACATCACTACCCTGCTCGGGAACGCACGCGCGTTTCGCACGGTGGTCGATCAGCTGGTGCAGCCCTACGCGGGCATACGCATCGACAAGGTGGCGGGCATCGAGGCGCGCGGCTTCATTCTTGGCGGGGCGGTGGCGCATCAACTATCAGTCGGCTTCGCCCCAGTGCGCAAAAAGGGCAAGCTTCCGTGGCGCACTGTGCGCGAGAGTTACGCCTTGGAATACGGCGAGGACGCCGTCGAGATCCACGAGGACGCAGTCGGCCCAGGCGAGCAGGTTCTGATTGTCGACGATTTGGTGGCCACCGGCGGAACGGCGTTGGCTGCTGTGAAGCTGATTGAGCGGTTGGGCGCGCGCGCCGTTGGCGCGAGCTTCGTTATCGACCTGCCGGAGTTGGGCGGCCTCCAGAGGCTGCGGAATTTAGGTATGCGGGTCGAAGCGCTTTGCGCCTTCGAGGGCCACTAGCCGGCTGCGCGCTCTTCGCGATGCAGACGCTCGTCCAGGTGCGCGAATACACGCTGGCGCACGATGGCATTCTCCATCGTGCGGGCAACCGTCTCGAGGTGGGCGACATCGGCCGAGGTCATGTATGCGTCGGCGGCTTTTGGCGTGACGCGGAAGACGCTTGGCAACGCGCTTGGCGCGGCGATTTCGTGATCGTCGATCAGCTGCTCACGCAGCTTTTCACCGGGGCGAAGGCCTGTGAATTCGACGCCAATAGCCTTCCCCGAGCGAGCAATTAGGTCGCGACCAAGATCCAGGATCGAGATCGGTTCACCCATCTCCATGAAATACGCGCCCTGCTCGTTTTCGAGGGCCGTCACGCTGAGGATAAGGCCAACGGCCTCCTCAGACGACATGAAGAAGCGCTCCATGTCCGGGTGCGTCACTTCCAACGGGCCGCCGGCTTCAATTTGAGCTTCGAACCGCGGCAGCACCGAGCCCTGGGAGCCCAGCACATTGCCAAAGCGCACGGACTTCATGCGCATGGCTGTCGGTTGCTCCAGCTGGAAGCCAGCCAGGAAGAGCTCAGCTAGGCGCTTGGTTGCGCCCATAACGCACGTCGGGGCGGCCGCTTTGTCCGATGAAACCAGCATGAAATGCGAGGCGCCAGCTTCGGCCGCGGCGGTCACAGCGTTGCGCACGCCGACAAGATTAGTCAGCACGCATTCGACCGGATGGCGCTCGCCCAGGTGCACGTGCTTCAGGGCGGCCGCGTGGATCACGACGTCCGGCTCAATGCGGCGCATCCAGGTGTCCAGGCGGTCGCTGTCGCGCACGTCGCAAAGGGCCTCGGTGGTCGCCAGCGCTGGAGCGACGCGCTTCACAGCTTCCACGATGTTCAGCAGACCATGATCGAACTGATCGAGCATCGCCAGATGCGCGCAGCCGAGCTTCGCAAGCTTCAATGAGAGAGCGGCACCGACGCTGCCGGCAGCGCCGGTGATCAGCACGCGCTTGGTCGCGAAAAACGCTTTCAAAGCAGCGAAATCGAACTGCCCTTCGGGCCGTCGGAGCGAGACGGAATTCATCGGCGCTGAACAGACCCCCGCAGCGATTCGCGCTGTAGTACCCGATACACGTCTAAGTATTCGTAAGCCATATCGCCGCGCCAGTTCACACTGACCTGTGGCTCAACCGCATCGTTTCGGACGTATCGCCAAGTCATTTCCTTGTTTATGCCCAAGTACTCGAATTAATCGAAGTAGAAATTTACCTTTCGCCAGACGAAAGACAAATTAACTGAGAAATGCCGCAAGATTTCGCGGCTGAATTGTTTAACCAAGATTGTCTCTCGCCTCTCCGTACCTTGCCCGCAAGCTGGCCGCACCATCCCGAACCTTAACCAATGGGGGGCGCCGGCTTTCATTGCGTACGGAGGTAACGGGAAATGCACTTGAAGCTTTTGAGCTCGGTTTGCGCCGTCGCTCTGGGTCTGGCCTTCGCGCCAGCCGCCTGGGCGGACGACGACGGCACGAGTGTTGACGACAGCGCGGTTGCTGTCGACAGCAGCTCTGCCAGCGTCGACAACAGCGAAACTGAGAACGAATTCGAAGCCGAGGAATCGTTCAATACGTCGAACGAAACCGAGGAATCGTTCAACACCGAAGTGAAGACCGAGATCGACACGACGGTTGAAGACTCCTTCAACCACGAAGTCGAAACGGACGAGTCTTTCAACACGGACGTCGACAACGAAGAATCTTTCAACACCGACAACTCGACCAACAACTCGGCCGAGAGCGAAGTGCGGATTGAGACGGATGAATCGTTCAACACCGACAATTCGGTCGAGAACGAAGAATCCTTCAACACGGAAGTCGACAACGAAGAATCGTTCAACACGATCGCGTCGGGCAACACGCTGACCGACAACTCGATCAACACGGAAGTCGACACCGACGTTGATACGGACATCGACAACGAAGAGTCCTTCAACACGGACAACTCGATCAACACCGACAACTCGCTCGAGAACGAAGAATCGTTCAACACCGACGTCGAAGTTGACAACGAAGAGTCGTTCAACACCGACATCGACAACGAAGAGTCCTTCAATACGTACAACTCGATCGACACC
>CADEDT010000121.1 GCA_902826145.1 uncultured Caulobacteraceae bacterium | reverse complement strand
CCTTCGGCCGCATGTGCGCCTTCCACGGCCAGATGGGCATGTTCACCCGCGCGCTCACCTACATGATGAGCCACGGCAGCGATGGCCTGCGCCAAGTTGCCGAAGACGCGGTGCTCAACGCCAACTATCTGCTCGCGCGCTTGAAGCCGCATTTCTCAGCGCCGTTCGGCGATCGTCCGTGCATGCACGAAGTCCTGCTCGACGACGAAAGCATCAAGCCGAAGGGCGTCGAAACCATCGACATGGCGAAAGCGCTCTTGGACGAAGGCTATCACCCGTTCACGACCTACTTCCCGTTGGTTGTGCACGGCGCGATGCTGATCGAGCCGACCGAAACCGAGCCCAAGCGCGAACTCGACCGCTTCGCCGACGTGATGATCGCGCTCGCCGAACGCGTGAACGCCGGCGACGTCGAGTTCTTCAAGCAAGCGCCAAAACTCACGCCAATGCGCCGCCTCGATGACACGCGCGCCGCACGCCAACCCAAACTCCGTTGGCGGCGGGGCGATAACGCAAGCGCAGCAAAGCACGCGGCGGAGTAGCTGAGAGGATTGCTTCCCTCCTGGCCGTCGAGCGCTAAAATGCCGGCGGGAGGGAAGTCATGCCTTGGACACCAGGACCAGGCGCCACGGCCGGCAATGATGTCTTCGTAGGCGACGGCAATTCTGAAGACGTCTTCGGTCTAGCCGGGGATGACATCTTAAACGGCATGGGCGGGTCGGATCGGCTCGACGGCGGGCCCGGCAATGACACGCTGAATGGTGGCGACGATGTCGACTACCTCACCGGCGGTGGCGGACGCGACAGCTACAATGGCGGCGTAAGCTTCGACACCGCCTTCATGGACTACTCCACCGAAACGCTGGCTATCGTGATCGACAACAGCGATCCGAGTGTCGTTAGAACCATTCTCCGCGGTGGGTCCGCGTACGGCACGATCACTGGTGTAGAGACACTTCGGTTCATCGGCGGATCCGGCAACGATGTCGTCATCGCAATCTCGGGCGCAGGCGGTAACTACAACATTCTAGAGGGGCGCGATGGCGACGACACGCTCACTGGCGGCAGTGACGTCGATTACATTTGGGGCGGCGCGGGCAACGACACGCTGGATGGCGGCGGCGGCCTGGGCGACACGCTAGTCTACTCCGACGCGGCCAGCGGCGTGACGATAGATCTAAGCATAACGTCGGCACAGAATACGATCGGCGCGGGCATCGACACCGTCGTCAACTTTGAAAACCTCATGGGGTCGGATTTCGCCGACACCATGAGCGGCGATGCCGGCGCCAACTTCATGTATGGCGGCCTCGGCAACGACACGATCTCCGGCGGCGATGGCAACGACTTTATTCGCGGCGAGGGCGGCGCGGATACCATCTACGGCGGCGCCGGAATGGATCGCATCGAAAGCAACGCGGACGAAGACGACGTTGTTTACGGCGGCGATGGAGACGATTGGATCGGCGGCCATATCGTCCACGGTGATGCCGGCGATGACAGGATGTTTCTCAATGGCATCTTCAATCCGCCGCGCGAAGACACGGCCGGGGGTTTTGCCTATGGCGGCGACGGTGACGATGAGATTGACGGTGGAAGTCAGTTCGATGTCATCGATGGCGGCGCCGGAAACGATATCCTTCATCGAAGCCTCGGCGCCGATCAGATGTTCGGCGGCGACGGTGATGACATCATCTATTCGTATGAGGACATGCTGTTCCTCGGCCTCTACCCGGAATGGATGATCGACACCATCGACGGCGGGGCGGGCGATGATCTGATCTATGCGGGCTATGGCGACACAATAGACGGCGGTTCCAACACAGCTGCTGGCGACGCCCTGGTGCTGGTTCTGGTCAATGCCGTGGACATCTTCGTGTCCGTCGAACTCGATCTGCGCGCGCTCGATCCCAATATCGCCTTTGCGCTGCCCGGCGGTGCGTCGCTCATCGGCGTGGAGCACGTCGTTGGCGTCTACGGAAGCTGGGGCGTCGACCTCATCTATCACACCGAGGATGGCGGCTACTTGGATGGCGGCGCCTCTGACGATGTGATCTACGGTCTAGGCGGCGACGACACGATCAACGGCAACGGCAATGACGACACTCTCTACGGCGGCGCCGGCGACGACGACATAAATGGCTCGTTGGGAAATGACGAACTGCACGGCGGGGCCGGCAACGACATTTTGGAAGGCTCGGGCGGCAGCGATGTCGTCTATGGAGACGATGGCGACGACATCGTCGTTATGACGCGCGGGCCGGCGCTGACCGGTGAGGCCGGCGCGGTTGATTTCTTTGACGGCGGCGACGGCGAAGACCTGTTGGATTTCCAGGATATCTGGAACTTCAACAATTCGCCCGAGGGCATCACGTTCAGTCTCGCGATTGCAGAGGCTCAGCACGTGACCATGGGGCCGGTCAACGACTTCGGCTGGATCACCGCGCTCAACTTTGAGAATCTGAGTGGCACACGCGCAGCCGATACGCTCTCCGGAACGGATGGCGATAACTATCTCGGCGGCTGGCACGGTAACGACCAGCTGTACGGCGAAGGGGGCGATGACACGCTATGGGCCGGTCTCGGCGCCGATACGCTGAGAGGCGGCGCCGGCAATGACACCTACATAGTGGATGACGCCTTCGACACGCTCATTGAAGCGTTCAACGCAGGCGTCGACCTCGTGCAAGCGAGTCTGACCTTCACTCTGACGGCCAATTTTGAAAACCTGACGCTGACGGGCGGCGGCGCGATCAATGGCTTCGGCAACGTGCTGAACAACATCATCACCGGCAACGGCGCGGCGAACCAGCTCAACGGCTTCGACGGCAATGACACGCTCGATGGCGGCGCGGGCGCCGACAACATGTTCGGCGGCAACGGCGACGACACCTACTATGTCGACAACGCCGGCGATCAAACAACGGAAGGTTCGGCGCTCGGCGGCACGGACATCGTGTTCTCTTCGGTGAACCGCAACCTCACCGCCAACATCGAGAATTTGACGCTCACCGGCACGGCCGACCTCACTGGCTCCGGCAACACGTTGAACAATGTCATCACCGGCAATTCCGGGGCGAATACGCTCTACGGCTTTGACGGCAACGATACGCTGAACGGCGGCACGGGCGCCGACACGCTGTTCGGGGCCAACGGCGACGACATCTACTATGTCGACAACGTCAACGACATCACCGTCGAAGGTTCGCCAACCGGCGGCATCGACACGGTGTTCAGTTCGATCGACCGTAACCTGAACGCCAATTTCGAAAACCTGACGCTCATCGGCACAGCGCAATACGGCTATGGCAACGTGCTCAACAACGTGATGACAGGAAACGCATCGTCGAACTCGCTCTATGGTTTTGACGGCAACGATACGTTGGACGGCGGCGCAGGCGCGGACTTCATGTTCGGCGCCAATGGCGACGATACCTACATCGTCGACAACGCTGGCGACGTAACGTCGGAAACCTCGCCCTCAGGCGGCGTCGATACGGTGATCTCGTCGGTCACGCGCAACCTCACCGCCAACCTTGAGAACCTGACGCTCTCCGGCACAGCCGACATCACCGGCGCCGGCAACGCGCTCAACAACGTGATCATCGGCAATTCGGGCGCCAACACGCTCTACGGCCTCGATGGCGCCGACACACTCGACGGCGGCCTGGGCGCCGACACACTTCAGGGCGGCGCGGGCGCGGACAATTACGTGTTCAGCACAGCGCTGGGCGGCGGCAACATTGATAGCGTCGTGGGCTTCAACGTGGTGGACGACACCATCGTGCTGAGCAACGCCATCTTCACGGGGCTCTCCGTGGGGACGCTCGCGGCGAGTGCTTTCGTCATCGGCGCGGCTGCCGCCGACGCCGACGACCGCATCATCTATAACAGCGTCACCGGCGCCTTGTTCTTCGATGCGGACGGCAATGGCGGCGGCGCAGCCGTGCAGTTCGCCACACTCACCGCAGGCCTCGCGCTGACGAATAGCGACTTCATCGTCAGCGGGCCGTAACGGGCGGGTGGCGCTTTGGTGGAACGCGCGCTCTAGAGTGTTTTGAAGCGGTGGAGGACGCCGATGGGAATTTGGACACCGGGCCCCGTCCCGACGAGCGGCAACGACACCTTCACGGGAGATGCGACCAACGAGACCGCAAACGGCCTCGCGGGCAATGACATCATCAACGGGAACGGCGGCAATGACACGCTCGATGGCGGCGCCGGTGACGATACTCTCATCGGTGGGCCCGGCGCGGACACGCTGATCGGTGGAAGCAACGTCAACCTAGACTTCGCGAGCTACGAAACCGCCACATCGGGGGTCATCGCCGATCTAGCGCTCGGCGGATCCGGAGGAGATGCGGCTGGCGATAGCTATAGCGGTATCGAGGCCGTGAGGGGATCGGCGCACAACGACACACTCCGCGGCGATGGACTTCAGAACACGCTCTACGGAATGGAGGGCGCAGACGTCCTGTCCGGAGGTGGTTCGCGCGACATACTCGATGGGGCCGAAGGTGATGACTTCCTGATCGGTGGCGCCGGCAACGACAGTCTGAACGGCGACATCGGATTTGACACCGCGAGTTACGAAGACTCGCCCACGGGCGTTGTCGCAACGATATTCCCTGACTCTGGACTGAGCACTGGATACGCGGCCGGCGATCAACTCATTTCTATTGAACGGTTGGTTGGCTCGGCGTTCGACGACATTCTTTACGCACACAATGGCGCGGAATTCCTCGTTGGTGGTTCAGGCAACGACATTCTCATCGGCATCGCTGGCGCGGACTCGCTTGATGGCGGTGATGGCCTTGATGTGGCGAACTACTACAACGCGCTTGCAGGCGTGACGGCGAATCTACTCACACCGGCGTTGAACACTGGCGACGCGAGCGGAGATACTTATATCTCGATTGAGGGGTTGACCGGCTCCGCTTTTGACGACGCGCTGACCGGAAATGCTGGCGTCAACACACTCGATGGCGCCGACGGTCACGATACGCTCGACGGTGGCGAAGGCGCCGACACGATGGTCGGCGGCAACGGCAACGACATCTACGTCGTCGACAATGCCGGCGACGTCACCACCGAGACGTCCGCGCTTGGCGGCACGGACACGGTGCAATCGTCGCTGACGCGCACGCTAGGCGCCAACCTGGAGAACCTAACACTGACAGGCGCAGCGGCGATCACCGGCTACGGCAATGCGCTGAACAACATCATCATCGGCAATGGGGCAGCGAACTTCCTCTATGGCTTCGACGGCGCCGATACGCTCGATGGCGGCGCTGGCGCCGACCAGATGTTCGGTGGCAACGGCGACGACGTCTATGTCGTCGACAATGTGAACGACGTTACGTCGGAAGTCTCGGCGCTTGGCGGCACGGACACGGTGTTTTCGTCCGTGAACCGCAATCTCACAGTCAATATCGAGAATCTGACATTGGTGGGCGTCGCCGTCATCGGCGCCGGAAACGGTCTGAACAACGGCATCGCAGGAAACGAACAGGCGAATACGCTGTATGGCTTCGAAGGCGACGATGTTTTGAACGGTGGCGCGGGCGCCGATACGCTGTTCGGGGCCAACGGCAACGATACCTACATCGTCGACGACGTGAACGACATCACCGTCGAAGGCTCGCCGTCCGGCGGCGTCGATACGGTTCAGACCTCCGTCAATCGAAACCTCAACGCCAATTTCGAGAACATGGTGCTCATGGGAGCAGCGACGACTGCGTACGGCAACGTGCTCAACAACGAGCTCTACGGCAATGACGGCGCCAATCTGCTGTACGGCTTCGACGGCGATGACGACCTGTACGGCGGGGCCGGCGCGGACCAGATGTTTGGCGGTGAAGGCAACGACACCTACTGGGTGGACAATGCCGGTGATGTCTGCGGCGAGACCGCTCCATTCGGCAGTGATCTGGTGATCTCGTCGGTCACCTGGAATCTGACTGCCAATTTCGAAAACCTGACTTTGCTCAGCGGTGACATCAACGGCGCCGGTAACGCGGGACACAACAATCTCTACGGCAGCAATGGCGCGAACACGCTCTACGGGCTTGACGGCAACGACCAACTCAACGGCGCGCTCGGCAATGACACGCTGCAGGGCGGCGCCGGCGAGGACACTTACGTGTTCAACTCGGCGCTCGGGCCGAACAACATCGACACCATCGTCGGTTTCAACGTCGTTGACGACACCATCCTGCTTTACAATTCCGTATTCACCGGCCTTGCGGGCGACGCGCAGCCACTGGCGGCAAGCGCATTCGTCATTGGCGCCGCGGCCGCCGATGCCGACGATCGCATCATCTACAATAGTGCAACGGGCGCCTTGTATTTCGATGCGGACGGCAACGGCGCAGGCGCAGCGATTCAATTTGCTACGCTCGCCCCCGGCCTCGCGCTGACGAACAACGACTTCCTGATCATCGGCCCGTAAGCGCCGCCACGATCACCCACAGTCCCGTCGCCGCCATCAGCAAGGCGGCAGCGATGCGCACGTACTTGAGCGGCACAACCCGCGTCACCGCTTCGCCGAAAAACACAGCCGGCACGTTGGCCGCCATCATGCCGAGCGTTGTGCCGGCGGTGACGAGTGCGATGTCGTGAAACCGTGCCGCGAGCAGGGAGGTGGCGATCTGCGTCTTATCGCCGATCTCGACCAGGAAGAACGCCGCGAGCGTCGTCAGGAACACGCCGCCGGCATTGGTTTGCGCGCCGCGCTCGTCATCCTTGTCCGGCACGAGCGCCCACGCCGCCATGGCGATGAACGCCGCGCCCACCACCAGCTGAAACGTCTGTCCGCTGAGCCACTGCGCGATGATGAACCCCAGCGCCGCCGCGGCCGCGTGGTTCAGCAACGTCGCGCACAAGATTCCCAAGATGATCGGCACCGGCGCGCGAAACCGCGCGGCGAGCACGATCGCCAGCAATTGTGTTTTGTCGCCAATCTCCGCGAGCGCGACGAGGCCCGCCGATGTCCAAAGCGCTTCCATGAAGAACGTCCGGGGCCTGTGCTGACACGACGACGCAAACGCATCGTGCGGCCCGCGCACGCTGCAGCGTCGTCGGTCTCGCCAATCCGGATCAGATGATCCGCCGCCTGCGCCATACCCGAGAGGTAAGTATGTTGACGCGGGCGCCGCGTACGTTGCGGCCGGCTACTCCCCGAGAACTGCCGCTACATAAGAAGCGGCGCGCATAACGTCAAACGTGCGAGGCGTTCGCATTCTCAAGCCGCGAGCGCCTGCGGGCTGTAGTCACGACCCTCAGCAATCAGCTTCCATTGCTTCACGTGCGGCGGTTCATCGTCGAGCCAGCGCGCTTTGCCGCCGTCGATCACGAGAATCTCTTCCCACTTCGCGCCCGTCGGCCCATCGCCCGCGTGTGGTTCGACGAGCCACAAGCCATCGTACGGCGCATGCGCCGAGGTGCGCGTCGTGTTCCAGAGTGGTGAGCGCGCGAGATGAGCGCGTGACACGAACTCGTTGCCGTAGAACCAGGAGAGCGAAAGTGCGTCGAACCCGTCCGCGCGCCACGTAAACGGCAATGTCGGCAACCGCATCGCACGATGCCCCAGCACCGCCCCCGGATGCTTGCCGTGCACCGGCTCGTAGCCGTGCGAAGCAATCTTTGCATTCACATCGCCCGCGATTGCCGCAAACGTCGCGCCGGCGTTCACGGCCTCAGGCACGCTCCCGCGGAAGTGCGCCAGCCGCTCCATCATCGTGCGATGCGCTTCGCTCTGCCCCAAGCAGAACGAGAACGACGTATCGACCAGATAGCCATCGAACACCGGCGAAGCGTCGAAGATCACTGCTTCATTCTCCGCCGACGCGCGCTTCTTCGGAAAGAACTTCCCGACCGGCCAATCGCCCGGTAGCGCCGTGCGTTCGCCGAACAGCACCACTGGCAGATGGAAGAAGCTCTTCACGCCCTCGCGCCTGTAGGCGAGCACGAGCCGCCGCGCCACGTCGCGCTCGATCATACCAGGTTCAAGCCGCTTCGCTTCCTCCAACAGAATAGAGAACGACAGCCGCTGTAACTCACGAAAACGCTCAAGCTCGCGATCGCTGAAGCGCCGCGTCTTGAACCACATCAGCCCGCCGCCTTCGGCCGCGCCGCGAGCACCGCGAGCAGCGCCACCGCAGCCGGCGCCGCTTGCGTGTAGATGATCGTCATCTTCGCCGTGAGCCCGCCATAGATTCCGGCAACGATCACGCAGAGCAGGAAGAAGATCATGAATTCGCGGTTGTTGCGGATGGCGCTCCAGAGCAAGCCCGCCGCGATCAGCCCGTTATAGAGGCCCTGGTTCGCCGCCAGCACCGCCGACTGCTCGGCAAACTCCGGTGTCATCGCGAACACGCGTTGGCCGATCGGCCCGGTCCAGAGAAACATCTCCAGCACCAGAAAGCCGACATGGAGCAGGGCCACCAGGATCACAAGCCCGCGCGCGAGAATGCCCATCACCGCCTCCAACGAGAAACGGGCCGGAGCTTAGCCCCGGCCCGTTAATCTTGTCTCGCGATGTCGAGGCGGCGTTAGCCGAACTTGCGCTTCAGGTCCGCCGCGCCTTCCTGCACCAGCGCCGCTTGAGCGCTGTCATTCATGCGTTCGCGGATCATGCGCTCAGCCGCGGCGATCGCCGCTTCCGCCGCCGCGGCGCGGACTTCGTCCGACGCCTTGGCGCCTGCCGCCGCGATGCGGTCATCAGCCTGGCGTTCACGGCGCGCCATGGCGGCGACCATGTTCGCACGCGTCTCTTCCGCAACGACAGCGGCTTGTTCTTTCGCCGTGTCAACGATGGCCTTGGCTTCCGCCTCGGCCGCCCTGTGCTTGGCGAGATAGTCGGCGTGGAGCTTCTCAGCTTCCTCGCGCAGCCGCCGCGCTTCGTGCAGCTCCTTGGCGATCTCGTTCGAGCGCGCGTCGAGCGCGCCTGCGATCATGGCCGGCACTTTGAGCCAAAACATGAGCACGAAGAACAGCGCGAACGCGATGAAGGCGATGAATGTGGCGTCCATCCAAGCGGGCATCACACTTCTCCGGCCACGCGTTGGCGCGGCGCATTGGCGTTCACCGGCGCGAGCTTGTCTGCGATCTCGCGCGCCAGCGCGTCAGCCATGGCCGGCACTTCCGCGAGCGCCTTCTTGCGCGCGGCGTCGACCTTGGTTTCTTCCGCCGCGATCTTCGCCGCCAAGCGTTGCTCGGCCGCTTCTTGCTCAGCCGTCAGCTTCGCCGTCACGTCCGCCCGCGCGGCGTCCACCATGGCCCGCGCCTCCGCACGCGCCTTAGCGACAGCCTTTTCCATATCGACGCGTGCTTGCTCGGCCGCTGCGCTCTTCTGCGCGGCTTGGTCGAGGTCGCTCGAAATGGTGCCAGCGCGCTTTGCAAGCACACCGGAGATTTGCGGCAGCACCACGTAGTTCAGCAGCAGGTAGAGCGCGCCGAAGGTCAGCGCGAACCAGAACAGCTGCGTGCCGAACGTCGACGCGTCGAACGGCGGGAACACGCCGGCGGCATGTTCTCCGCCGTGTGCGGCGGCGGCGTCGGCGCCGTGCGCTGCATCGGCTGCGCCATGCGCGGCTTCGACAGCGTGTGGGTCGACCGTTGCGGGCGGATGAGCCGCCATGGACTAAGCTCCGCTTAGGTGAACATCAGGAGGAGAGCGATCAGCAACGAGAAGATGCCGAGCGCTTCGGTCACGGCGAAGCCGAAGATCAGGTTGCCGAACTGCTTGGGCGCTTCCGACGGATTGCGCAGCGCGCCTTGCAGGAAGTTGCCGAAGATGATGCCGACGCCGATGCCAGCGCCGCCCATGCCGATACAAGCGATACCGGCCCCAATCATTTTCGCTGCTTCAACGTCCATTGTCTTCCTACTCCAGTTTATCTGTTGACGATGGCCGTTAGTGGCCAGGGTGAAGGGCGTCGTTCAAATAGATGCAGGTGAGCAGTGCGAACACGTACGCCTGCAGGAACGCGACCAAAAATTCGAGCGCATAGAGCGCGACGGTCATGGTGAGCGGCAGAGCCGAACCCAGGATCCAGATGCCGCCCGCCGCGGCCATCATCGGCACGAAGCCGGAGAACACCTTCAGCACCAAGTGGCCAGCGAGCACGTTGGCCCAAAGACGAACAGCGTGGCTAAGCGGGCGCGAGAAAAATGAGATCACCTCGATGATGATGACGAACCAAAGGATGTACCAAGGCACGCCCGACGGCACGAAGAGCTTGAAGAACTTCAGCCCGTTCTTGGCGAAGCCGACGACGATGACCGTCAAGAACACCATCAGCGCCATCGTCGCGGTGACGACGATCTGCGAGGTCGGGGTGAAGAAGTACGGGAACATGCCCAGCATGTTCGCCGCGAAAATCCAGAGGAAGAGGGTGAAGACGAACGGGAAGAACTTCTTCACGCCTTCTTCGCCGGCGGCGTCTTTCACCATGCCGTGGATGAAGTTGTAGCCTGTCTCCGCCACCACCTGCGCACGGCCCGGCACGAGAGCACCCGGCTTCATCGCCCACCACAGGAACCCCGCCGCCAGGCCGGTGCCCGCCAGCATCATCACTGCGGCGTTGTTGAACGCCACATTGCCGATGCCCCATTCGGGCGGCAGAGCGAACAGCGGCGCGTCGACTTCGTTGTTGACGTGGAACTGATGGATCGGGTCGTTCGACAAAACTCAAATCCTCAATCGTCGTCGT
>CADEDT010000120.1 GCA_902826145.1 uncultured Caulobacteraceae bacterium | reverse complement strand
GCGATTAGCGGAAGCTGATCGTCACCGCCGTACGGCGGTTCAGAGGCTCACGCACGCCGTCGCGCGTAGCACGGGCGAGGTCGGTTTCGCCGCGGGCCTGCGATTGGATCGAACCGGCCGCAATGCCGCGCGCCACGAGGGCGTCGCGGACCACCGAAGCACGACGCTCCGACAGGCCTTGGTTGTAGGTTGGCGAACCCGACGTGTCGGTGTGACCGACGACGACGACGCCGCCGACGTTGCACTGACGCGCACGGTTGACCGCTGCATCGATGGTTTCCAGCGCCGCTTGGTTGAGGTTCGAGCGATCCCACTCGAAGTACACAACGAACTCCGACGTCGGGCACGTAGCGACCGGCGGCGGAGGCGGAGGGGGTGGTGGCGGCGGCGGTGGTGGCGACACAGCAACCGCGGCCGGCGCAGGTGAGCCAAACGTGTAGCGAATGCCAAGCGTTACAGCTTGGTGCGTGTAGCTTTCCTCGACTGTGCCGGTTGGGAAGATGAGGAACGTGTCGATCGTTGCTTCCGGAATCTTGAAGTACCGGTAACCCGCATCAAGACTCCAATTGTGCGTGAACTGCCAGTTCACGCCGACTAGGCCTTGATACGCGTAGTCCGTGCTGTCGGAATTAATCGACGAGAGGAAGACGCCTCCGTCGATGTCGTGGCGCGCCACGCCGGCGCCAACGCCGATGTAAGGTTGGATGCGGCCATTGTGGTTGAAGTCGTAGAAGAGGTTGGCCATCAGCGAGGTGACGTCAGCATCGCCCGCGACTGTAAAGAACCCAGACGTATCTTCGAATTCGTTGTCGCGGAACGCGAGTTCGCCTTCCAATCGGAAGCCGTTGCTAAAGCCGTAACCGGCGCCGAGAGCAAACATTTCATTTTCGTCGAAATCGGCGTTGTCATAGCTCGGCACATCGACCTGGCCGTCGACGGTTAGGCCCACGTCGCCGCGCAGATAAAAGCCCTCAGCGTGCGCTGTAGCGACACCGCCGCCGAGCATCAGCGCCGAAAGCGCCAGGGTCGTTCTCAATTTCATTGTTGTCCTCCGTCCCGAGAGAACACTCTGTACCGCGGCGCGAACCCGCGTCCTTTTAAAGCGCGGCGCGCTCGCTTCATTTTTTATCGCTGTTGCAAAACCGTCGCGTCCGAGATCAGCCTCGGGGCGGCGGTGAGGAAAGGTTCAACCGCCGTGTTTCGCGGATGCGTCCGCTAACCAGCGCGCCTTCGATCAGCTCTGTTCCCGAAAGCCCAAACACGCGCGTGCCAATGAAAAGTGCGCGTGTATTACCGTACCAATCGACGCACGAGACCTCACAGCGATAGTTCGGATCCTGCGCGTTCTGGCGTGCGACGAGTTGGCCGGCCCAACTCAAGCGGCCGGCGCGGCTCAGTGTCAGGTAACTGATGTCGGAAGCTTGGCTTCTGAACCACCAGCGTCCGCCTTCCCAAGTGCGTGTGACGGTTGGGATGCCCATGACGCCAGTATCGTCCGGACCAACCAGCGCATTGAAGGCGTGCGAACGGCCCTCGGACTCGTAGCGGCCGTCGAGAATTTGCGTGCTGACAATCCGCGGTTGGCCCTCGAGATCGAGCACCGACATGCTCAAGCCCCGATCGGTGCGATAGCCGCTGAGGATCGCGTTGTTACCGGCGCGCTCGAGGCGGATGATGTTGTGCGGCGCTTCCACGACTGTCGCGGCCGATGGGTTCGCGAGCGGCAGCGCGATGACCGGCGAACTCGGCAGCGTTTGGTTTGGCTCGGGGGGATAGGAACTCCAACCGTTGCGGCCGCCATAGACGACGTGCGTGCGCGTGTAGCGGACTTCGTACTGCGACGCCTGTGGGCTCGGCGCCGAGACGTAGCGGCTCGGCGTCGCTTCGATCGGTGTTGTCCGGAACGAAGAGAGCGGCACGTGGAAATAGCGCACTTGCGCGACGTTGCCGCCGGCGCAGGGGCCGACATTCCAAGTCAGTAGCGCTCGGAACTCCTCCGTGTTGCCGTCGAGCGCGAGTTGGTTGGTTGGTTGTCCGCGTGCGTGCAGGGCGCGTGGCGTTTCGCCATTCAAGGGCACCCGGAAGATCGTCGCGGGAATTGAGCCAGCAGCGGCGCCGGGCCGTGCGCAATCGCGCGATAGCACGCCATCCCATTGATGTGGCGTCACCCAAAGGAAGATGTCCGTTGGCGAAACGAAGAACTCGCGCTGACCGCCGCCTACGAACGCTGTTGTCCGGCACTCCAGCTCATCACCTGCGCTCAAATCGCCGAGCGGGCAGACCGAAACCGAATGCACCATCGGCTGCAACGTGCGTTGCACGGGCTTGTAGATGTCGTTCGCGTCGAACAGCGAGCGGCCTTGCGTCGTCTCCGCGCGGTGATCTCCGTCACGCAGCCAGCGGCGGACCACGGGCCAACGCATGCGTGTGCGCGGATTGACGTTGGAGATATCGAGCGGCGTGTAGATGACGAGATTGCCGTTCACGAGCCGCGTCGCGTAATTTTCGATGTCGTAATAGTCGTTCGACGAGATGTAATAGGTGGCTTCGCGGCGAAGCTGACCGTTGTCGTTGATTGTCAGAACCGTGATTTCTGATGCTTGTTCGCGATACGAGTAGCCGGCAACGAGGATGCGGTTGCCGCTGGTCAGCAATTCATCGAACCACGTGTCCTGGTTTGGGCTGCGATAGACGTTGGTGCGGCTCGCAAGCGAGAGGCCTGGCGCTTCGCCGTTGCGCGTGTCGACGACGAACAGCCGCCCATCCTGCAGCACAATCAGAAAGCGGCCGATTTGCTTGACGATGCCGCCTTCGTCGACACCCTGCGTCTGCACGTTTGTGATTGAAGATGCTTCGCCCGACGTCACGCCCACGCTATCGGCGCTCAAATTCGCTTGCGGGCTCGGCGCCACCGCGCCCGCGACCGGCGGCGGAGGTGGTGCAGGCGGGGGTGGAGGTGGAGGCGGCGCGCTTGAATCCGTGATGGTCTGTTCGTTGTCCTCGCGCCGCACGCGACGTCCGTTCAGCCGATGAATCTGCTCGACGTAGCGCAGAAACTCCGCGTCATTGCTGAAGCGCTCGAGGCGTTGCCAGACTGGCGGCTGAGCGTTCGTGGCCTTGTTCGCTGCGCTTTGCGGCGACGCTTCGCCAGCTGCGCCAACAAGAACAACAGCCGCCGCAGCCGCGAGCCAACGTAAAGTCATGTGCGTATCCCTCCGCCCGTGGAGGACGCTACAGGATTGTGGCGCAGATTCGATGCAAACGTGGAGGCGCGATCACGCCAGCGCGATTAGAACGGAAAGTAGCGTCTGTTGCGCGAATAGCGCAGATAGCCAATGTTCGCGCCGAGCCGGAGGCCAACGCCTGAGCGTATCGGCGCAAGCGTGATGCCGTCCTTGCGTTGGTAGGTGACGCTGAATCCGCCAACGAGATAGGCGGAGCCTTCGACGCCGGGAAAGCGCCGGAAAATATCGTCCGGCTGATTCATATTGTAGACGAGCGTGAACACCTTCGCCGCGTTGCCGCCCGCATCCAAACCGACTGACGGTCCTTGCCAGAAAACTGGTGTCGCGTCGTAGAGGCTCGCGAGGCGAAGCTCGCCGCGTCCGTAGCGAACGCCAAAGAACGCAGAGCCCGAGCCTTCTTGGCCTTTGATGAAGCCGTTTGGTTGGCCGAGGTCCTCGAATATATGCGCGACCGCGTTGGCGAGGCCTTCCGCGCTTTCGCCAAAGAACTCCTCGGCTTCACGCACGATCTGAGACTCGGAGAACGTGGTGCCGCTTTGTGTTGGCGCGCCGTCTAGCTCTTGTGCATGCGCTGCGCCAAGCAACGCGCTCGCGCCAATGCCAAGTGCAACGGAACGGCGTGTCAGTTCGTCGGACATCAAATCATCCTTAAACCCCGGCGGCGCCAGTAGACGCTCGTGCATGAGCGCAGGCTGAACGTCAGGCGCTGGGGCTTGCGCCTTCAGCCTCAAAACGACCGATCGCCAGGAAGCGATCCCGCCGTTGAGCCCGCATCTCATCAGCAGAAAGAGGCGAGAGTTCGTCCAGCACCTGCGCCACGGCCGCGCCAACCGAGGCGATGGCCGCCGCCGGTTCGCGGTGCGCACCGCCTGTGGGTTCCTGGATAATGGAGTCGACCACCCTGAGTTCGATAAGATCCTGCGCGGTGATCTTCATCGCCGTCGCCGCATCCTTCGCGCGCGCTGAGTCCTTCCACAGGATCGAGGCCGCGCCCTCTGGGCTGATCACCGAATAGATCGAGTGCTCGAGCATCAGCACCTTGTTCGCCGCCGCGATCGCAATGGCGCCGCCGGAGCCGCCTTCGCCCGCGATCACTGCCACCATCGGCATGCCGAGCGTGAGGCAGCGCTCGGTGGAGCGCGCGATTGCCTCGGCTTGCCCGCGCTCTTCAGCGCCGATGCCTGGGTAGGCGCCGGCCGTATCGACGAAGCTCACCACCGGCAGTTGGAATTTGTCGGCGAGATCCATCAACCGCACGGCTTTGCGATAGCCCTCAGGTCGCGCCATGCCGAAATTGTGCCTGAGGCGATCAGCGGTCGTGCGGCCTTTCTCGTGACCCATCACCAAAATCGGCCGGCCCAGAAACTTGCCCGTGCCGCCCAGGATGGCGGCGTCTTCGCCGTAATTACGGTCGCCCGAAAGCTCGACGAAGTCGGTCACCAAGGCCGCAACGTAGTCGCGAAAGCGTGGCCGATCCTGGTGGCGTGCCACCTGCGTCTTCTGCCAGGGATCGAGCTTGGAATAGATGTCGGCGAGTTGCTTCTCGGCCTTCACCTTGAGCCGTGAAAGCTCCGCACCCATGGCCAAAGCCTCGGAGCCCGAAGCTTCCGAGAGAGCCGCCAGCTCTTCGATCTTGGCCTCGACCTCGGCCACTGATTTTTCGAAATCGAGATAGGTGCGCAAAACGCTTGGTCCGGACCCAAAAGAGGGCCGGACAATACCCGCCCGGGGCCTTCCATCAAGGTAAAGCCCCATCGGCGCTCACCCCGATTGCGCAGACCTGCGGCGCAGATCATGCTGCGGGCGCGAACAGAACAGGATCATCGCCCGTGACCAAGCCGCCCCGCCATTTCTTCGCGCCGCTGGCGAGTGGCGCGCCCGAGCCGCTCCGCGAGCTGCCGGTCAAGCTCGAGCGCATGATCCATTTTGTGCCGGCCCATAATGAGAAGCTGCGCTCCCGCGTCGGCGACATGGCCAAGCAGGTCGATGTCATCCTCGCCAATCTCGAAGACGCTATTCCCGCCGACGCCAAGGAAGCCGCGCGCGCTGGCGCGATCGAGATGGGCAATAGCTTCGATTTCGCGAAGGCGGGGGTCGGCTACTGGGCGCGCATTAATGCGCTGAATTCACCTTGGCACTTGGACGACGTCACCGAACTCGTCTCCAATGTCGGCAATCAGCTCGATGTCATCATGGTGCCGAAGGTGGAGGGGCCTTGGGACATCCATTACATGGATCAGCTGCTCGCGCTGCTTGAAGCTAAGCACAACGTGAAGCGTCCGATCCTGCTGCACGCCATCCTTGAAACTGCGCAAGGCGTTGCGAACGTCGAAGCCATCGCCGGTGCGTCGCCGCGCATGCATGGCATTTGCCTCGGCCCCGCCGATCTCGCAGCGTCGCGCAAAATGAAAACCACGCGCGTAGGCGGCGGCCATCCCGGTTACAAGGTGATCAGCGATCCCGTCGAAGGCCAGCCGCGCGACGCCGCGCAGCAGGATCTCTGGCACTACACCTTCGCCCGCATGGTCGACGCCTGCGTCATGCACGGCATCAAGCCGATGTATGGCCCGTTTGGCGATTTCGCCGACGAAGCCGCCTGCGAACAGCAATTCCGCAATGCGTATCTCATGGGCTGCGTCGGCGCCTGGACGTTGCATCCTTCGCAAATCGCCATCGCCAAACGCGTGTTCACGCCGGACGTCGAGGAAGTGAAGCTGGCCAAGCGCATGCTCGATGCGATGCCGGACGGCACAGGCGTGGCGCTTGTCGATGGCAAGATGCTCGATGACGCGACCTGGAAGCAGGCGAAGGTGATCGTCGATCTCGCGCGCCTGGTTGCTGCCAAAGAGCCAGAGATGAAGGCCGCCTACGGCATCTAAGGTTGCGTGACGATTGTCACTGCGGCTGTCGCAAGCGCGTCATACATGCGGTCGTGGTGGTGACGCATGAAAACGCAGAAGTATCTGTTCAGCTTGGTCCTCGTGACTGTGATGTATTTCACAGTCGCCGTCCTGCTTTCCCCGGGCCTCGCCGCTTAACCGGTTATTGCTCTTCACTCGGCAGGTGACTAAAACGTCATCTCCAACTTTGAGGTGGGGAGAGCGTCATGTTCTTACGTGCGTTGGCCGTCGCGGCGGCCGTGGTTTGCTTCAGTGGAGCAGCAGTGGCGCAGAGCGCGCCTGACGTCTATTCCGTCAACGGTGGCCAGCGCACGCAGATGCGCGCCATCATGGTGTCGACGAGCACGCAAGCTCGGCCGTACGCGGGCGTTCGCCAATACGCGGTGATGCCGGGTGATCGGGCGATGACGCGTCTGTCTTCCGACACAAGCTTCCTGGTCGCCGTGCCCTCGAACGTTCAGCCGCAAGGCGTCGTCGTGCTCGCAAGCTTTGAAGCGCGTCGCGGCAATCGCCTTGTGCTCGTTGGCGGCGGCTACATGAGCTGGTCCACGGGCATTCACCCAGATCGCATCATCCAAGTTAACATGGAGCCCGCTGGCGGCAGCGCGCCTTCAGGCCACACGATGTATCGCGTAACGCCGACCACGTCGCTGGCGTCCGGCGAATACGCCATCGTCGTCGCCACGGGCCAACAGCAAGGTTATGCCGGCATTCCAGGCACGTTCTACGACTTCGGCGTTGACTGAGTTCCGCCGCTTCGCGGTTGAACTAAACATCTAAATGAAGCACCCATCCCCGGAGATGTCCGGGGATGGGTTTTCGTATGAAGAGACTTGCCGCGCTGGCGTTTGCCATTCTCGTCGCCGCGCCGACCGTCGCTTTCGCGCAAGCGCCGACGCGCGCTGAACTCGCGCGTGTCGATCGCATCCTGCGCCGTACGCCACTGATTGACGGACACAATGATGTGCCGTGGGCGATCCGTGGCGATCACGGCAACGATCTGGCGAACGTTGATCTCAACAGCGACACACGCCGGCTGACGCCCCCGATGCACACCGATATTCCACGCCTACGCCAAGGCCGTTTGGGTGCGCAATTTTGGTCGGTCTATGTGCCGGCGACGCTCAAAGGCGCTGACTCCACCCGCGCCGTCTGGGAGCAGATCGATCTCACGCGGCGCATGGTAGCGCGCTATCCGCGCGCGTTTGAATTGGCCGACAGCGCTGACGACATCGTCCGCATCCATCGCGCTGGCCGCATCGCCTCAATGTTCGGTATCGAAGGCGGGGAGGCGATCAACAACAATCTGGCGCTGCTACGCGAATTCCGCGCCGCGGGCGTGCTTTACATGACGCTCACGCACTCAACGACGATCGATTGGGTCGATAGCGCCACCGACGCGCCTAAGCACGGTGGCCTCACGCCGTTTGGCGAGGACGTTGTGCGCGAAATGAACCGCATCGGAATGCTGGTTGATCTCAGTCACGTCTCCGCCGAGGCGATGAACGATGCGCTCAATGCCGCGACCGCTCCGGTGATTTTCTCCCACTCGTCTGCCTTCGGCGTGACGTCGCATCCGCGCAACGTGCCGGACGATGTGCTCCGTCGTCTGCCCGAAAACGGCGGCGTCGCTATGGTCACGTTTGTCCCGCCGTTCATCTCGGCGGAATTCTGGCAGTGGAATGCGCGCCGCTCCGGTGAAGAGGCGCGTCTCAAGGGGCTCAATCCCGCTGATCTCGCTGCTGTCACGGCGGCGCTCGCCGAGTGGACCCGCGCTAACCCTCCGCCGCGTGTCGATGCCTCGGACATTGCTGATCATATCGAACATGTCGCGCGGATTGCTGGACGTGACCACGTTGGCCTCGGCGGCGATTTCGATGGCGTGAACTTCCTTCCGGTCGATGTCGACGGCGTGGAGGACTACCCGGTCATCTTCGTTGAGCTGATGCGCCGAGGCTGGACCGACGCTGATCTCGCCAAGCTCGCTGGCGGGAACCTGTTGCGTGCCCTGCGGCAAGCTGAACGCGTCGCTGCGCGGAGCTGAAACCGGAACAGGTGTCGAGCGTTGCGCTACCATGAAATGGTTGCGCGCAATTCCGCTGCTGCTGTTCCCGGCGATCCTCTATGGCGCCGTGGCGGTCACGATGGATCACGGCGCCATCCGCGCGTCGTTGGACGAAGTTTTCCTGGCGCTGAATCTGCCCAGCGGCGCGCTATTCACGCTGACGCGTGGTCATGCGCTGACGATGCTCGCCGCTGGCTTGCTCTTTCTCGAAATCGTGAAATCCACGAGCACGTCGACTGCGTCGCTCGTTGAGAACGTGCTGGCGTTCCTGGTCTTCATCGCGTCCTTCATCCTGTTTCTGCTCAACCCGGCCTTCGGCACGATCGAATTCGCGCTGATCATGACGATGATGCTCATCGACTTCATGGCCGGCTTCATCGTGATGACCATCAGCTCGCGCCGCGACGTGTCGTGGGCATAACGGAGACCTGTCATGTCCGACACCAATGACATCCATCGCGTCTGGAAGCTGATGGAGAAGATTGGCGTCTGCATGCTGGCCTCGAAGGACGGCGACAAGATTCGCTCGCGCCCGATGGGCGCGCATCCGCGCGAGAGCGAGAACGCGATCTATTTCCTGACGGACTCCCGTGGACATAAGGACGAGGAGGTCACCCAGGATGAGCATGTTTGCCTGAGTTTCGCGCAGCCCAGCGACGGCAAATTCCTCACGGTGACGGGCCGAGCGCGCGTGCTCGACGATCGCGCGCTCATCAAGGACCTTTGGGATGCGAGCGCCGAAGCTTTTTGGAATGGCGCCGATGATCCCAGCGTGCGCGCCATCGAGGTAACGCCCGACGACGCGCAGTTCTGGGAGGGCCCGCACGGCGTGGTGGCGACGTTCCAGATGATCGCAGCTGCCGCGACGGCTGGCCCGCCCGTGTTGGGCGATCAGCGCAAAGTCGATCTGCATTAGCTACTCGCCGCGCGCCTTACGGTTTTCGTCCGTCATGCGCATCGCCGCGCCGCTTTCAATGTACGTCTTCATGCTCGAAAGGATCGCCGGCCAGCCGCCGGAGATTGCCGGCAGTACCTTGCTGTCCGGTAGGAAGCCTTCATGCATCACTGTGAGCTTGGTTGCGCCGTGGTGTTCGCTAAGCTCGTAGGTGACGCGCGACGGCGGCTCGGCCATGCCCTCGGCGCTCACATCGAACGTCATCACCAGCCGGTTCGGTGGATCGATCTCCAGCACTTCGCCATCGTGGCTGAGCTTCGACTTGTCCGCGCGCAGAAACTCGACGCGTGAACCTTGCTTCCACTCCGATTGCACATATCGGGACCAGAAGTGCTTGGTGTGCTCACCACTCGTCAGCGCTTCCCACACCTTCGCTTGCGGCGCCTGGATGTAGATAACGTAGACGAACTCCGGCTTGCTCATCGATCCCACCCTTCGACGTTATGATCTGGCGCCTTGTCGGCGACGAGTTTGAGATCGACGCCGTGCTCCAGCCACGCCTTCGCGGCGGCGAGCACCAAGTTCCAGCCCTGCGTGAGATCGAGCGCGAGCGCGATGACATCGTCGCCGCGCAAGCCGCTATTTGTGATGCTCACCAACGTGCCCTTGGCGTGGTGCGCGAACGTCATCTCAACGAGGTTCGATTTTGGAAACGACCACTCGAATACGATTCGCTTGTTCGGCTCGATGGCTTTCACGTCGACATCGTCGCCAACGCCGTACATCTCCCAGTCCCAGCGCACCCGCTTGCCGGCCTCAAGCCTGCCACTCGACTTGGTGAACCAGAACTTCGTGGTGATCAACGGATCGACGAACGCGTTGAACACATCCGCGGCCGGCTTGCGGATCAGCATTTCCGCTTTGACGATAGGCGCGCTCATTTCGGCGGCTCCACCTTGATCGCCAAGGATTCACCGGTCTCGAGTAGGCTCTTCAGCGACGAGAGGATCACGGCCCAGCCCGTCGTGCCGGCGTCGACATATTTGCGCGCGATGGGGCTGTCGGCGTGCTGCGTCATGGTGAGCTTCACCGCATCGCCCGCAGGTTCGATGTCGTAGGTGATGATCACCGGGCGCGGCGGATCAGGATCCTCAATCCAATCCACGGCCCACGTCAGTTGCAAACGACGCGGCGGATCGCTGACCAGGACTTCGCCGAACACGTCGAGCTTGCCGTCCGGCATCAGCATCTTCCATGGAGAGCCTTGCTTCCAATCGCTCTCGACGCTGCGGCCGAAGAAGAATTTCGTCGTGAACTCGCTCTTCGTCAACGCGTCCCAGACGCGCTGGGGCGTCGAGCGGATGAAGAAGATGTACACAAGGTCGGGCGGCACGATCCGTTCGTCGCCATCATTCGTCATTGTCGCTCTCCAACGCCTTTTTCAGATCGAACAACGCTTCGAGGCGCGTTCGCTCGTATTTGGAGATCCAGCGTTCGCCGATCTCATGGATGGGCGCCGGGTTGAGGTAGTGCAGCTTCTCGCGGCCGCGCTTTACGCTCGCCACGAGATTGGCGCCCTCCAGGATCGCCAAGTGCTTGGTCACAGCCTGGCGGCTCATGCCTCGGCCTTCGCACAACTCGCCGAGCGTCTGCCCGTTGCGCGCGAAGAGCGTGTCGAGCAGGGCGCGGCGGCT
>CADEDT010000119.1 GCA_902826145.1 uncultured Caulobacteraceae bacterium | reverse complement strand
CATGAAGTGCTGGTGGACCATCCCGATGCCGGCCGCGATCGCCTCGCTCGGCGAACAAGAGCGCAGTGGCGTGACAGCGGCGTTCCAGAAGATGAAGAAGGCTGAACTCGCGCGCACGGCAGCGCAAACGCTAAAAGGCGCTGGCTGGCTTCCCGACCTTTTGATCACGCCGCCGCGTGAAGGGGCTTTCGCCGTCACGGCGGAGGGCAAACGCGCCTTGGCGAAGGCGCACGCCGCCTAATCCTATCTCTCCTCAACTTCGCGCCGCCGGCCTTATGGGCGGCGGCGCTCTTCTTTCGAGGTCATCATCATGACAAGCCAACACGCGCGCGCGGGCGCGCGCCGCGACATCGCGGCCGAAATCACGGCAAGGATACTCATAGAGCTGGAGGCAGGCGTCATGCCTTGGCGCAAGCCTTGGGATGGTGCGCGCACCGGCGCGGTGCTGCCGCGCCGTGCAACAGGTGAAACCTATAGGGGCGTCAACGTTATCTTATTGTGGAGCGCTGCGATCGAGCGCGGCTACGTCTCGCCTTATTGGCTCACCTTCAACCAAGCCGTGAAACTGGGCGCCCAGGTGCGCAAGGGCGAGCGCGGTGAAGTCGTCGTCTATTACGGTCACGGCAAACGCACGCGCATCGAAGAGGGCGGCGCGGAGGTCGAAGACGCGTTCCGATTTCTGAAATGGTATGTCGTCTTCTCGGCTGACCAGATCGACAATTTGCCGGCCCGGTTTCATCCAGCCCGAGTTGAGAGCGACACTGCGCCCATCGCGCTGCATGAGACGTGGTTTGACCAGCTTGAGATCGCGCGCATAGCGACCCGCGATCTTGCCTGCTACATTCCGAGCCGGGATGTGATCGGCATGCCGCCGATCGCCGCCTTCGACACGGCGGAAGATTACGCCGCGACGCTCAATCATGAGAGCGTGCATGCGACCATGGCGGCGCACCGCGTCGGGCGCGACATGGGCAAGAAGTTCAGCCAGCACGCGATCGCGGCCGAAGAACTCGTGGCCTTATCTTGACAGTCTGTCCCTGGACAGATCGCAGCGACTCGGCGGCTGATCTCTTCGCTCTGCACTGATGTGCCAGGTGCACTTCAAGGCGGCCGACGCGCCCGTCACGAGGCTGGCGGCGGACGCCTTGGAGGGCGCCTGGCGGCAAGAGACTGAGACGGTTGGTTCAAGCTCCGGGAGGGGGTCCGGGGGAGGGTTTGCAAATGACCGGCGGTGGATATGTGGACAAGCTGTGAGCAATGATCACGCTGCAAGAGAGACGTACGCGCGGCGATCGTCACGTTCCCATCATTCTCAAAGACGGCGCCCTCTACGACGCCGCGCTGGACCGTTTTCTTTGCGACCTGCCGGCCAATGGCGCCCGTTCGCGCCACACACTGCGCGCCTATGGCTATGACGTCATGGTCTGGGCGCGGTTTCTTGATGAGGCGCGCGGCAAGACGATCTGGCGTGCTGATCGTGATGACGTTGCGGCCTATCATCGGGCGCGGCGGCGTTGCGCCGTGCAGGAGCGCATTTCCGCCTCGTCCTGGAATCGCGCGATCGCTTCGCTCGACAAGCTCTATGGCTGGGCGCTCGATGAAGCGCTCATCAAGACGAGCCCGTTCAGACATCGCACGGTCTGGCGACGTGGTCGTGGCGGACGATCCGGCCATGCGGCGGCGCGCAATTCATCCTATGAGGCTGCGCCCAAGCGTGCCGACATTGCGCTCGTCACCATGCCCGAGTTTCGGCGCTTCTGCGATGTCGGTTTGCGCGGGTTCACCGCCGACGGCGATTTCCGCCCTGGCGCCCGCGATCGCAATGGCGCCCGCAATGCGCTGTTCGCCGAGCTGCTTTTCAGCACCGGCCTCAGACTTGAGGAGGCTTCATCCCTGCTCGCCATGGAGATCGAGCCGCCGCCAAAGCGCGGGCCCGCGCGATTGCGATTGGGGACGCGTCTCACCAAGGGCGACAAGGGCCGCACCATTATCATCCCGCGCTCGATTGTCGTCGCGCTTCGGCAATATATCGAGCTTGAGCGCGCTATTGCGGTCGCCGCCTTCCGCGCGCGCGAGGGTTGGCATTCGATCGACCCGATTTTTTGCCGCCCATCGTCTCGCTCGCACGCGCTGATGACGGCGCGCCGCGGTGAGCGGCTGGCGCTGGACGAGCTGACGCCTGAGGAGCGCCAGCGCATCGTTCTCGTCGATGCACGCGGGCGTCCAATTGAGCCCGCGGCGCTTTGGCTGTCGGAGATCGGGCTGCCCGTGGCGCCCAATTCCTGGGAGAAGGTGTTCGAGCGGGCAAGCCGCCGTTGCGCGGCGGCAAAGCTTCGCATCAAAGTGACGCCGCATCAGCTCAGGCACGCCTTCGCCGTGCACATGCTGGCGATGTTGATCCGCAAGACGATCGCTGAGGCGGACTCTGATGAGCGCGATCCTTCATCGGCCGCCTATCGTCGCTTGCTCGGCGATCCGCTGCACACGGTGCAACGACTCCTTGGCCATGCGAGCATCGAGACGACCTACATCTATCTCGATCATTTGGCCGGGCTGCAGGATACCGTGGACCAGGCTGTCGAAGAGCTGCTTGGCCCATCCGTACGTGCCGCGGCGTGACGCGCCCGCGCAAAGGCCGACGCGTCGCCTTCGCCAAGGACGACACAGCGCCGTCGCAGGACGACAAGATCGCCGGTCTTCGCTTCACCATTGAGCCGGCGCACGGCGGCTCGGTGGTGCTCGATTTCGTCGACTTGAAGCCGCGGCGCCTGGCGCTCGCCTTCGCCAAGACGCTGCGGTCCATGGGCCAGGCCGGCGGCGCCCTCGGCGCGCGTTCGACCATAAAGCAGCATGCTTGCGCCTATCGCATCTTCTTTGCGTATCTCGCCGAGACGGGTGCGCGCGTGCGCGGCCCGGAGGATTTGCGCGCGTCACACATTGATGGGTTCGAGAGCTGGCTCGAAGCGGCTGGCAAGCGTCCCATTCACCGCCACACGCTGATCGCCAAGCCGCTTCAGGCGCTGCGTGCCCTGGACGCCGACACGCCCTCGTTGCTGACGCCCGATCTCAAGCGGCGTTTGAGCTACACCAGCGCCCGTCCGATCGGCCGGTCCACGCCGCGCGATGCGTATTCGCCATTTGTCGCGCGCCAGTTGAGAGAAGCAGCTCGCGCCGACATCGCCGCCATTGCCCGGCGCGTCGGCTCTGGTCCCGTCAGTGTCGCCGAGGGCGGCGGCAGGCAAGACCTGCTTGATCAGATTCACGCCATCATCGCCAGCGACGGTTCGATCCCGCACACCCATCGGCATGTGTTGCGCATCTATGCGCTTCGATCCTTGGCGCGTGCGCCATTTGTCGCCCTCGTTCCGCTCATGCATAGCCGCCATTGTATGCTGGCCGCCGATCTGGTTCCGTTTCTGGTGCTGTTGTCGATCGAGACGGGGCTGGAGATCGAGTGCCTCAAGGCGCTCCGCGTCGATTGCCTCAAGCATCCCAAGGCCGGCACGATCGAGATCCATTATCGCAAGCGCCGCGCGCGCGGCGATGAGTTCAAGCACATCCGCGTCCGCGACGCAGGCCCGATGACGCCGGGCGGCGTCATTCGCGCGATCTTATCGCTTACGGAGCGCGCGCGCCGTTTTCATCCGAGCGACAGCCTTTGGGTCTATTGGCGCGACGGCGCTCTCCGCGACGTGATCAAGCAGCCTGAGTGGACAGTCACCGCCTGGGTGAAGCGGCATAACATTCGCGATGACGATGGCGCGTTGGTTCACCTCACGCTTTCCCGGCTGCGCAAGACGCATAAGGCGCTATGGTATTTAAAGAGCCAAGGCGAGATCGCGCGCTTCGCTGTTGGGCATACGCCCGAGGTCGCCGCGCGCCACTATGCCGACATCCCATCGCTGCGCCCGATCCATGAGGCGGCGGTCGCGTGCGCTTTTCAGGAGGCCCATGACAGCGCGCTCAAGCTGCGCGTCGTGACGCCAAGGCAGGAGACGGCGCTGCGCCGCAAGCGTCGCGAAGCGGCCGCTCTCGACGCCGCCCAAGATGTGTGGCTCGCAACTTGTTCCGGTTTCACCCAAAGTCCGCACGCGCCGGCGGGCGCCCCATGTCCACATGCGGCGTGGGCCTGCCTTGAGTGCCCCAACGCCATCATCACCGCCGCCAAATTGCCGGCGCTGTTCGCCTTTCTCGATTTCATCGAAAGCGAGCGCGCTGGCCTCTCCGCCGCTGACTGGCGCGCCAAGTTCGGTCAGGCTCATGCGCGCATCACCCAGCAGATCCTGCCCAAATTTCCCAAGACGATTGTCGCCAAGGCCCAATCGGCGCCGCGGCCGCATCTGCATTTGCCGATCGAGGTGAGAGGATGACGGCGCTCGCCTCTCGTCCCAGCGCCGATCATGTGCTTGACCGGCGCCCCGCTCTGGAGAGCGCGCCGCTCCGGCCAGGGTTTTCACGCTCCAAGCTGTCGCGCTTTGGCGATGCGAGTTGGGACTTTTCGCCAGCGGTGATGCGCGCCAATACGCGCCGTTGCCACATCACCGCGCACTTTGGCGACATCCGTGATACCCGCCTCGTCCGGACGCTTAAGGAGTTCCTCTACGCCCGGCTCAATGTCGATCTGCCCGGCACGCGCGCGCGCCTGCCGCCATCGATGCTGCGCGCCTATTTCAATCGCACGCGCCGCTTTCTTGATTTCGTTGTCGAGCAATTGGGCGTTTGCGACCTGATGCGGGTCGATCAGCCCCTTGTCGAAGCGTACTTCGCCAGCCTGCGTCAGGGGGCCAGCCGCTCCCGCTATCAGATCGCCCACCTGCTTCAGATCGTCGTCGAGCTGCATCTTTACAGCGCGCATATGCCGAGCGGCGGTTTGCGTTTCGCGCCTTGGCGGGGGCGCGCCGCCTATCAAGTCGCCGGCGCCCGCAACACACCGGGCGAGTGCAGCACGCCGCGGCTGCCGGAGAGCATCATCGAGCCCTTGCTCGCCTGGTCGATCAAATACGTCAACGTCTTCGCCCCCGATATTCTCGCCGCCCGCGACGAGTGGGAGCGTCTTAAACGTCGCGCTGAGCGTATCCGCGCCGAGGACGCCCAGTTCCCACACGCCGCGCGCTGTCGTCGCATAGCCAAGCGCTTTGACAATTTTCTCGAGGCGCGCGCGCGTGATGGCCGCGGCGTTCCCGTCTGGAGCGCGCTGCCTCAAGGCCAAACGTCACGGCCGATCCCGGCATCGTCGTTGATCAATCGCAAGCTCATCGAGCTGATCACCGTTTGCCCGCCGATCACCACGGATCGGCGCATCGATCGCTTGCGGGCCGCGCTCCCCAAGCTGGGCGGCGAGTCAGGCGGCATGGACACGCCAATTTCGCCCAATCCCGACACCGGCAAGCCTTGGCGCGCAGGCTTCGATCTGCTCGCCATCCAGACCGAAGAGCGCATGCTGCAGGCCGCCATCTATGTTGTTTGCGCCTATCTCACCGGCATGCGCGATTCCGAGGTCCAGGCGATGCAGGCCGGATGCTGCCGCTCAATTCGCGGCGAAGATGGCGTCGTCGAGCGCCATCGCATCCGCTCCATCACCTACAAGGGCAGACGCGCTGCGCCGGAGCAGGCCGATTGGGTGACGATCGAGCCCGTCGCAAACGCCGTCAGCGTGCTGCACCGTCTGACAGCGCGCGTTCGCAACGCCGATGGCGAAGACGGGCTTTGGCGCGTGCTCCACCCAAAGACCTATTCCAAGACGCACATCTCCGCCGAGATCGTGCGCACGCTCAATCACTTTCGTGATCATCTCAATGCGCAGTTCGGCGCCCCGGATACGCCAATCATCCCTCCAGGTCCTGATGGCCGGCCATGGCGCATCACCACGCGACAGTTCCGCCGCACCATCGCCTGGCACATCGCCAATCGTCCGTTCGGCGCCGTCGCCGGCATGATCCAGTACAAGCACGCCTCGGTCGCTGCGTTCGAAGGCTATGCCGGTTCGAGCCGTTCTGGTTTCCGCGCCGAGATCGCCCGTGAGCGCGCGCTGGGACAGATCGACGACATCATGAGCTATTTCGACGCGCACCAGGATGGCTTGTCGCTCTCCGGACCAGCCTCCGCGCGCGTGAAGCGTTCGCTCGACGATGCCGCGGGCGAGCTGTCGCCGCTTCCGGGGCGCGTGGCCGACCGCGCCAAGTTGCGCACGTTGCTCAAGGATCTCGCACGCACGCTGCACGTCGGTCCGCTTGCCGATTGCTTCTTCGATCCCGCGCATGCGCTTTGTCTCAAGCGCGCCACTGATGTCGAGCGAGAAGCGCCGGCCATGGCGCTCTGCGAGCCGACACGCTGTCCCAACGCCTGCTTCACCGCGCGGCATCGCTCGGTTTGGGCCAAGGCGCGAGACGACGCGAAGCTGCTGCTCAAGGAGAAACGGCTGTCGCGCGCGCAGCGCACGGTCCTCAAAGCAGACATTGCCCGCTATGAGCGCGTCATCGCCGCCGTTGACGCACCGGCGGCGGCGCCGACATCGCCTCAATGATCGGACACTCAGGCGATGCGTCGCGCGCGCATCGTGCCGTCGTCTGCGAGAGAATACGCTCTAGCTTGCGCAAGTCGGCGATCTTGCGCTTGACCACGTCGAGGTGCTGCGTCGTGAGCGCGTAGACGTCGGCGCATCCCCCGGCGCCGTCAGCGATAGCCAAGAGCGCGCGGATCTCTTCGATCGAGAAGCCGAGTTCGCGCCCGCGCAGGATGAAGCGCAGCCGTTTGGCCAAGTCCGCGTCATAGAGCCGATGGCGTCCTTGCGAGCGCGGCGGGTGCGGCAAGAGGCCGATGCCCTCATAATAGCGAATGGTTTCGAGGTTGCAGCCGACCCGCTCGGCAAGCTCCCCGCGCCGCAACAGGGGCATGAAATCGCGTCGCTTCATCGGCCTGCAAAATCCTCTTGATCCTGTAGTCGCTACAGATTGTATCGTGATCCTGTGATGCAGCAAAGCCCCGATCCCAGTCCTCGCTCGTCCTGGTTCGCCGCCGGCGGCGTCGCTGGCGCCATCCTCGCATCCTCGTGCTGCGTCTTGCCGCTCGTGCTGGTGACGCTCGGGGTCTCCGGCGCCTGGATCGGCAATTTCACTGCGCTTGAGCCTTTGAAGCCAGTCTTCATCGGCGTCGCAGCGATCTTCATCGGGCTCGGTTTCTGGCAGGTCTATTTCCGGCCCAAGCCCAAATGCGAGGACGGCTCGTACTGCGCGCGTCCGCAATCGGCGCTGATCACGCAGATCGCGCTCTGGCTTGCCGCCGCGCTCGTCGTCTTGGCCGCCACCATCGATTGGTGGGCGAAGTTTTTCTATTGAGGAGGCGCCCCATGAAGAAGCTCGTCGTCATCGCCGCGCTCGCCGCACTCGCGGGGCTGGGCGCAATTGTTGCGCTCGCGCCCTTGCAATCGGCGGCGCAGGCACAAGCCCAGGCCGCCCAGGCTCAGCTGCGTACTGCGTCTTTCGCCGTCGACAACATGACCTGTGCGACGTGCCCGATCACAGTGCGCACGGCGATGTCGCGCGTTGACGGCGTGCGCTCGGTCAGCGTCGATTTTGCATCGAAGCGCGCCACCGTGACCTATGATCCAGCCCGCGCGACCACCGAGGCGATCGCGGCGGCCTCGACCAATGCTGGCTATCCCGCCCATCTTGTCACGCCGGCGACATGAAAGCGTGGCCGATCCTCTCGATCGGCGTCGTCGCGGCGGCGCTGTGCTGCCTGTTGACGCCGATCGTGTTGGGGCTGCTCGGCGTCGCCGGCCTCCGGGCGATTGCGGGCGATCTGTTTCTGCCCGTGCTCGCGGGCGTCGCCGCGCTTGCGGCGCTGGCGTGGGGGCTGACTGCATTCAGCCGCCGGCGCGGCGCCAACGATCGCTCGCACAAGAAAGCCTGACATGTCCGATTGCTGCGCCACGTCAAGAAAAGACGACGCCTACGACCTCGCCGTCATCGGCGCCGGCTCCGCAGGCTTCTCGGCCGCCATCACCGCCGCCGAGCAAGGCGCGCGCGTGGCGCTGATCGGACATGGGGTCATTGGCGGCACGTGCGTCAATGTCGGCTGCGTGCCGTCCAAGACCATGATCCGCGCCGGCGAAGCATTGCATGGCGCGCGCACCGCCAGCCGCTTTGACGGCATCGTGGGAGAAGCGCGCATCATCGATTGGCGCCGCGTCATCGCCGCCAAGGACGATCTGGTCGTCGGCCTTCGCCAGAAGAAGTATATCGACCTGTTGCCTCAGTACGAAGGCGTCTCGTATGTCGAAGGCAAAGCCCGTCTCGCTGATGGCGGCGTCGCCGTCGGCGATCACTTCGTGCGCGCGCCGAAGATCGTTATCACAACCGGCGCGCGGCCGGCGGTTCCGCCAATTCCAGGGATTGACAGAGTCAGCTCCCTCACCAGCACCTCGCTGCTTGAGTTGGACGTCTTGCCAAAGAGCCTGATCGTCGTGGGCGGCGGCTTCATCGGCGCCGAGCTTGCGCAGATGATGGCGCGCATGGGCGTCGCCGTCACCGTGGTGTGCCGCTCGCGCCTGTTGCCGCAGGCCGAGCCAGAAGTTTCCGAGGCGCTTATGGACGTGTTCCGGCGCGAAGGCATCCAGCTCTATTGCGGCGTCGCTTACGACGCTTGCCGCGAGGACGCTGCGGGCATCACGCTCTGCGTCAAAGACGAGGACGAGCGGATCGAGCTGCGCGCCGAAAAGCTCCTCATCGCGACCGGCCGCGCGCCGAATGTCGAAGGGCTGGGCCTCGCCGAGGCGGGCGTCGCCCAGGACGAGCGCGGCGCCATCGCCGTCGATGCACACATGCGCACCAGCAGAGCTGGCGTCTACGCCGCAGGCGATGTGACCAACCGCGACCAGTTCGTCTACATGGCCGCCTATGGCGCCAAGCTCGCGGCGCGCAATGCGCTAGGCAGCGATACGCTCGCCTACGATAACGCGGCGATGCCGTGGGTCGTGTTCACCGATCCGCAGGTCGCCGGCGTCGGGCTTACTGAAGCGCAAGCCGCCGCCGCCGGGCATGAGGTGAAAGTCTCTGTCGTTCCGCTTGATCAAGTCCCGCGCGCTCTGGCGGCGCGCGACACACGCGGCCTCATCAAACTTGTCGCCGATGCAGGCGCCGACCGCTTGCTCGGCGGCCAAATCCTCGCGCCTGAAGGCGCCGACGCCATCCAGACGCTGGCGCTGGCGCTCAAGCACGCCATGACTGCGCGCGCACTGGGCGACACGATTTTTCCTTACCTCACCACCGTCGAGGGCCTGAAGCTCGCCGCGCAAGGGTTCGAGCGCGATGTCGCCAAGCTCTCCTGCTGCGCCGGATGAGGTGATGCGCCCGCAACGCATGCCCGATGAAGCTTGCGTGCGGCGCGACCTATCGGCGCGCGCCGACAGCTTCCTCGCCGTCTGGGGCGCGCCGATACTCGCGGGGCTGATCGCGAGCTTCGCAGCCCCGTCCATCACATGGGCGGCCGGCGCCTGGTCGGTTGCGCTCGCCTGGATGGGCGCGGCCTGCCTCCTCAACGCTCGTCGCTGCGGACGGCTGCACTGCTTCTTCTCCGGCCCGATCCTGCTTGTCGGGGCGCTGCTCGCAGCGCTTGTCGCTCTGGGCCAACTCGACGCGAACGCCATCGGCTTGGGCGCGATCGTGACCGGTGCGCTCGTCCTCTTCGGTCTGACCTACGCCCTCGAACTGGCTTTGGGCCGTTATCTGCGTCGCGACGCGTAAACCGCGGCAGCGCTCGCCACACATCGCAAAGCCGATCCCCGGCGAATAGGCGGAGCTGGCGGCGCCCGCGCCGGCGCGCAACGGCTGGCGCCGTCCTCCGCTTCGCTGCGGCCCATTCGGGTGCGCGCCGGCGCTAACGAGCGCCGCATCAAGAAGCTCCGCCGCCGGAGATCGGCTCCGGCGTGAATTCGGAGCTTCACCGATGTCCTCTTCTCAACGCGCCAGCATCTATGAACGCATCACCGCCGACATTCTCGCTGCTATAGAACGCGGCGCCGGCACATGGCGCATGCCGTGGCATCACGACGGTTCTCCCGCCGCGCGTCCCATCAATGTCGCCACCGGCATCCCGTATCGCGGCCTCAACATTCTCGCCTTGTGGGCCGCGGCCGAGGACGCAGGTTATGGCCACGGTCTTTGGGGCACGTATCGCTGCTGGGCCAAGCTCGGCGCACAGGTTCGTAAAGGCGAGCGCGCGACGCTCGCCGTGTTCTGGAAGCGCACCGAAAATGGCGATGCTGAAGACGGCGACGACGAAACTTCTTTCAAGCGTTCGCGCATGTTCGCGCGCGGCTTCTCGCTCTTTAACATCGCCCAGGTCGATAACTATTCTCCGCCTGAGATTCCGCGTCTTACCGAGAGCGAACGCATCGCGCGCGCCGAGGCCTTCATCGCTGCACTTCAAGTGCCCATCGTCGTCGGCGGCGACATGGCCTATTATCAGCCGTCGACCGATACCGTGCATCTGCCGCCATTCGAGCGCTTCAAGGACGCCGTGTCTCACGCCTCAGTTTCGATCCATGAACATGCGCACGCGAGCGGAGCGCCGCATCGGCTTGCCCGCGATCTCACCGGCCGCTTCGGTTCGTTTGCGTATGCGATGGACGAGGCGATTGCAGAATTGACCGCGAGTTTTGTGCTCGCCGACCTCGGTCTCGCGTGCGAGCCGCGTCCCGATCACGCCGCTTACCTTGCATCTTGGATCGAGGTTCTCAAATCGGATCCGCGCGCCATTTTCACCGCCGCGTCGAAGGCCCAACAAGCCGCAGACTGGATGCATTCCATGCAACCATCACGCAGCCAAGAGGCTGCGTGATGGCCCGCAAAACTGTGGAAAT
>CADEDT010000118.1 GCA_902826145.1 uncultured Caulobacteraceae bacterium | reverse complement strand
CAACGCGCAGAAGAAGGCGATCCTCGAAGGCAAGGGCGTGATCAACAACCAGATCTCCGGGTTCATCATGCAGAACCTGAACGCGATCGGTGTGCCCACGCACTACATCAAGACAATGAACATGCGCGAGCAGCTCGTGCGTGAAGTGGAAATCATCCCGCTCGAAGTGGTGTGCCGCAACGTGGCGGCGGGCTCGCTCTCTACCCGCCTCGGCATCGAAGAAGGCACGCCGCTGCCGCGCTCGATCATCGAGTTCTATTACAAGAAGGATGAGCTCGGCGATCCGATGGTCGCGGAAGAGCACATCACCGCGTTCAATTGGGCGAGCACGCAAGAGATCGACGATCTCATGGCGCTGACGCTGCGCGTGAACGACTACCTCTTCGGCATGTTCGGCGCCGTCGGCATCAAGCTTGTTGATTTCAAGCTCGAGTTCGGCCGCCTCTACGAAGGCGACATGGTCCGCACCGTCATCGCTGACGAAATCAGCCCAGACAGCGCGCGCCTCTGGGACGTGCAGACCAACGAGAAGATGGACAAGGATCGCTTCCGCCGCGATCTCGGCAACGTCACCGAGGCGTACGTGGAAGTCGCGCGCCGCCTCGGCATCGTCAAACAAGCCGGCGGCGGCGAGGCCGTCCATTGAGTGAAGTAAACGAGCCTGCCTCGCCGGTGTGTTACGCCGGCGAGATGGGCGGCAAGGGGAAATCAATGAAAGCGATCGTCACCGTTGGCCTGAAGCCGGGCGTGTTGGACGTCCAAGGCAAAGCGGTGGCGGGCGCTTTGAAAGAACTTGGCTTCGGCGGCGTCAATGACGCGCGCGTCGGCAAGCGCATCGAAATCACCCTCGACGGCAATCTCGATCCCGCCACGGCCGAAGCGCAAGTGCGTGAGATGTGCGAGAAGCTCCTCGCCAACACCGTCATCGAAAGCTACCGCGTCGAAATCGCGAGCTAGCAAGCAATGCTGCGGGCGCTTATCGCCGCGGCGCTTTTGTGGACAGGCTTCGCCGGTACAGCACAAGCGTGCCTGGGCACGAATCTGCACCGCGGTATCATCTATGACGAAATCCCGTGGGATGCGCCGGCTGACGCCTTGATCCTGCGCGTAGAATTCAATCGTGGCGACGTGCGCCGTCTCGCCGGTCCGCGCCCAACCGATCCTGCCCACGAATGGTTGCTGATGCAGCGCGTTGCGGTCGACGCACGCGTCATTGAAGTGATTCGAGGCGACCACGATCGCTCTACCGTACGCGTCGCCATCGGCGGATCGAGTTGCGACTCGCCCTTCATCTTCGGACGACGCGGGCTGATCATCGGGACCTTCGTGACGCCGGCGGACGGGCAAGCTCGCTACGACGCTGCAGAGCCTAATCCGAATCTTCGCTTCACCTGGGAATTCGGCGACACGGTCTTTGTCGCATTGGAAGAGACCCGCGACGATCGCGACTTGCGCCACGCGGGACTGACGCGCGTGAACGGCGGCCCATTCGTTAGTGGCGACTATGACGGAGACGGCCGCACTGACACCGCGCGCTTCTTCGAAGACATGGAAGGGGTTCTGCACGTCGGCGTGCAATTGGGAGCGCGCCGACGCGATCACGTGGAGCGGATCTGGGGCGGCGATATCTCGAGTCTGCCCTATTACACGTTCCGAACAGCGCCACCCGGCGACTACACAACGGCGTGCGAACTCTACGGCGACGATTGCGGAGGCGCACCGCGACGTCTCTCTCTTCGCCACGATGGGTTGATCGTTGAGGCTTTAGAAAGTGGGCAGGAACTCCTATATTATTGGCATGACCAAAGCTTCCAGAACGTCATCATCGCCGGCCAATAGTGGCGCGGTCCAACGCTACTGGTTCAAGCAAAAGCGCTACGGCTACGGCGCCGCGCCGTCGAGCTGGCAAGGATGGGCCCTCACCGTCGCCTATGTCGTTGTCCTCACCGCGATGAGCACCTGGCTCGCCGAACGCGCCGTTCGAGGTGAAAGCAGTATCGTCACCTTTATCGCACTCGTGACCATCGTAACCCTTATCTTCCTCGCCATCGTCTGGCGCACCACCGAAGGCGGCTGGCGCTGGCGTTGGGGCGACGACTAGCGACCGAAAAAACAATCGCGTGATCTAGGCACGCGCTCGTCGCATCCGAGTTGATGAACAAGAGGCGCCGCATAGCCTTGGCCTATGTTGCGCACGCTGCTATTCGGCGCGCTCGTTTGGTCGCTGACCGCGGCCGCCGAGGTTCGCGCGTCAGCCAATGACACGCCAGCTATCGATGAGATGGCGGGTATGGCTGCGATCTACGACGACGCAATTCGGCGTGACACGCGCCGGCTCCCGCCCGGCGATGTGCGCGCCGTAACATTTCCGTTTCCCGATCCACACGGCAACGGCAGGCGGCAAGTCGCTGTTTGGCGGCCGCCCGGCGAAACGGGCGTTTTACCGGTTCTCTACATGATGGATGGCTTCTCGGGGCTGACTGTGGTGGCGCACCAGATCGCACCAGCCATCGCACGCGGCGAAGCACCGCCGATCATGATCGTTGCGCCAGAAACGCGCCCAGCGCGCCGCCTTGAAGAATATGTGCCGAGCGTTCGCCATCCGCGCCGGAGCTTCGATCGCCATCGCGATTGGCTCATCAACGCCATCGTCCCTTGGGCAGAACGCTACATGGGCGCATCGCGCGAGCGCCTGAAACGTGGCGTCGGTGGCTTTTCAAACGGCGGCGATTTCGCCGTCGCCATGGCCGCACAACGCCCCGACCTGTTCGGCCTTGTGCTGGTTCACGCCCCGATGAACCCGCGCGACGAATGGGTGTTGCCGACGTCGGCGACGCAGCGCTGGGTGATCACCGGCGGCACATGGGATTCCGACGGCAATGTCGCGCGCGAATTGGATCGGCAATTGGCCCGCTACAACGCCTATCGCCGCGTTTGCATCGGACCGTGGGATCACTTGGTCCAGCCATGGCGCGATCTCTCGCCCGGCTCAACGATGTGGTTGTTCGGCTACGAGGACGCAGCCAACCTCATCGCCTCGCAGCGCGAACGCGACAATTGCGTCGCCACAAAGAACTAGCGAGCTACGGCGGCAGCTTGCCGCCTGGATCGGGCGGTCCGCCCATCGAGATGACGGCGATCAGGACCACACACACAACCCCGATCGCCACTGAAAGCAGCTGGATCGGCATCATGCCCACAATGTGGGAAGCGCAGTGACGCTACGCCAGACCCAATCGGGTGAAGCACTGCAAAGCAACGCAAAACGGCGGACACGGAATGCCGCGCCCGCCGCTTCACTTGGAACTTTGCTTTGCTTACTGCGCCGGCGCAGCGTCCGTGCTGAGCGGACGGTTCATCACATCTGTGATCGACAGACCAACTTCATTGTGGCCGCCGAACGCGCTGCCCGTCTGGCTGTTGGCCACACGCTGGGAGAGCGCCGTATACGTTTCCGCTGGCAGCGGCACGTAACCCACGCGCGGCGCAAGCGTCGCGGCGTTCTGGAGGAAGTAATCGACGAAGCGGCGCACCTGCGGACGACGCAGCGCTTCGGCGTTCACGTAGATGAACATTGGCCGCGACAGCGGATACTGCCCAGACGCAATCGACTCTGGCGACGGCGCCACGCCATTCACCGAGAGTGCCTTCACGCGCTCGCGGTTAGCTTCATAATATGCATAGCCGAAATAGCCCATCGCACCCGGATTGCCCGCCACGCCCTGGACGATGACATTGTCGTCTTCGCTAGGCGTGTAGTCGGTGCGCGAAGCGCCGCCATCGCCGTTCACGGCTTCGGTGAAGTAGTCGAACGTACCCGACGCAGTGCCCGGGCCAAACAATTGCAGCGCCGTGTTGGGTCCACGCCCGTTCACCTGGCGCCAGTTGCCGACCGTGCCTTGCGCCGCAGGCTCCCACGCCTTCTTCAACTCGGCCATCGTGAGGTTGGTCAGTGGATTGCTTGGGTGCACGACGACACTGATGCCGTCGAACGCAATCGGAATCTCGACGTATTGAATGTTGGCGCCAGCGCACGCCGCCATCTCTTCCGAAGAGATCGGGCGCGAGGCGTTCGAGATTTGCGTCTCGCCGCGGCAGAACTTACCGAAGCCGCCGCCCGTGCCGCTTTCGCCAACCGTCACACGAGCAGCCGCGGTTTGCGATGTTGTGAAAGCCTCGGCAGCTGCCTCAGCGAGCGGAAACACCGTCGACGATCCATCGATCGCGATCTGCTCTGATGTCGTGCCGCCCGCCGGCGCTTGCGTTCCGCCTTGCCCGCACGCAGCGAGCATAATCACCGCTGCGGCGGCGACCGCGCCGCGCAGTTGAGATTGAGCCATCATGTCATCACCCTCGGTTGTTGCTAACTCACGTGCGTGTTTTGGCGGCGCTTTGTGACACTCTCGTTGCGCGCGGCGCGCCTATTTGCCACCGCCACCACCTCCGCCGTCACCACCACCGCCACCGTCGGAACCAGCATCGGAAGTTCCATCCGAGCCACCACCATGATCAGCAGCGCCGGCGATGATGATTGGTGCGGCGTAGAGAGCGCTGTCATCGCCGCGTGCATCATTCGCACGACGCTTCGCATCCTCTAGCAACGGTGCGTTCATACGCCACAAAATCAGCGTCAACAGCGCCGTAAGCGCAATACTCACCAATGCGGCGGCGATGATCCATACAGGCATGCGCTCACATAGCATTGATCGCGGCCATTTGCGCTAGCGGCCGGTTTTGCAGCTGGCTACGCCTGGAACCGATGAAACTTCGCTTTTGCCTCGTTGCGGCAACGCTCGCCTTACTCAGCCCCGCTTGGGCGCAGAACGAGCCACAGCGCGTCACCGTTGAGCAAGTGGACGCGCTCACGACCGGCTCTGCTTTCCCTGGCCCGCGCGAAGGCCAAACACGTCCGGTCTGGGTGTGGCGGCCGACAAACGCGCCCGCAACGCGGCTGCCCACGCTCTACATGGCAGACGGACTGGACGGCCTTTACGTCGCCGTCGCGCACCTGCAGCCACTCGTTGAAGCCGGAACCATTCCGCCGTTTCTCGTGATCGCCACCAACGCCAATCCCGATGGTCAGCAGCGTGCGGCGGAATATCTACGCGGCTGGACGGGCGGCAGCGACGATTTCACCATCCATGAACGTTGGCTAATCGAACAAGTCATTCCCTGGGCGGAACGCACACAGCGCGCCGCCAACACACGCGAGCGACGCTTCATCGGCGGCTTCTCCAATGGCGGCGATCTCGCTTGGCAACTCGCCAATGCGCACCCCGACCTCTTCGGCGGTGCACTCGTCCACTCGCCTGTCGGTGCGCGCGCCGATTGGATTCAGCCCATGGCGAACACACAACGCTGGGTGATCACAGGCGGCACGCAGGAAGGCAGCGGCGGCCTCGAACGCGGCGGCCAAACCTCGCGCACCATCGCCCAAGCCGTTGAGCGTAGCGGCGGCGCGTATCGCGTCTGCATTGGCCGCTGGGGCCATGTCGGGCGTGCATGGCGCGAACTCTCGCCCGGCTCGATCGTGTGGCTCCTGGGCCTCGGCGACCCGGCCAGCGTCGCTACGCCGCGCGAACAAGGCAATTGCCGTACGGGTCCGTGAACGCTGGCGCCCTTTAAATTCAAGCCGACGCAGCTTATTGAAGCCCCATGAAATCCGCAGTGATCGTGTTTCCGGGGTCCAATTGCGACCGTGACGCCGCACGCGCCCTGGAGCGCATTACCGGCACGCCAGCCGCGATGGTTTGGCACAAGGAAACGACGCTTCCTGAAGGCATCGACCTGGTCGTGTTGCCCGGCGGCTTCTCTTACGGCGACTACCTCCGCTCCGGCGCGATGGCAGCGAAGAGCCCAATCGTGCGCGATGTCATTGCACACGCGGAACGCGGCGGCCTGGTGCTCGGCATTTGCAACGGCTTCCAAGTGCTCACCGAAACGCGGCTGCTGCCTGGCGCTCTCGCACGCAACGCCGGCTTGAAGTTCGCATGCAAGGAAGTACCGCTGGCGATCGCCAACGCAAACACGAGCTTCACCAGCGCCTATCGCGATCAACGCGAAACCGAGATCCCAATCGCCCACGGCGATGGCCGGTTCGTCGCCGACGAAGACACGCTCGCACGCGTTGAAGGTGAAGGTCGGGTCGTGTTCCGTTATCTCGACAACCCGAACGGCTCGGCGCGTGACATCGCGGGCCTCATCAACGACCGCGGCAACGTCATGGGCATGATGCCCCATCCGGAGCGTGCGTCCGATCCCGCGCTCGGCCGCACAGGCGGCACGGCCGTCTTCCAAAGCTTGCTGGAAGCAGCATGAGCACGAAGAAACCAGCTGCCGCCGGCTTCGACGCCGAAGTGGATTCCGCGCGCAAGCGCCTCGAGGCTTCGCTCAACGAGGAGACCGGCTTTGACGACCTGGCCGCCTTGCAAGCACTAGCGCCTATCCTCGCGGAGAAGATTTCTTCCCGCCGCCTCGACTTCACGTTGGGCGATGACGACGACGAAGAAACTCAGATCGTCGTCCTGCATGTGCAGACGGACGAAGAACTTGGTTTCATCTTCGCCGAAGATGGCGAGTACGTGTTCGAGTCCAACCTCGAAGCCTATTTCGACGACTTCGTCGACGACGATCCCGAACGCTTCGTCGAGCGCCTTTATGAAACGCTGCGCGCCGACCTTCCGAAATACGAAGTCGAGAACAAAGGCTAACGTTTACATCTCGCTACTCGACGTTTCGCGCGACGCGAAAGCCAAAGTTGCCACTGCGCCCGCCCGGCGCCAGTCCGCGCCGCAACGCCGATCGAAGCAACGTGGCGGCGTTCGTCCCGGATCCTCCACGTCCCACGCGCGTCAAACAGCGACCGCTCTCGTGCGCCGTAGCGTTGCTCGGTAGCCCTGCGTACGACTCCGCGTAACAATCCTGCGTCCATTCCCAAACGTTGCCGTGCATGTCGTAGAGACCGAATGCGTTCGGAGCATATGCGCCGACAGGTTGCGTGCGTCGCCCGCCGAAGTTGGCCTGTGTCGCGAGTATGGCCACACCCGTTGAATAGGCGCTTGTAGTGCCAGCCCGCGCAGCATACTCCCACTCCGCCTCGGTCAGCAGGCGATATTGCTGGCGCGTCTCTTGGCTCAACCACGTGACATACGCTTGCGCATCAGTCCAAGAGACATTGATCACAGGCCGACTACCGCGACCCCATTGTTCGTCGCGGGGGTTTGGATTTACGGCGCATCCCCCTCGCTGCGTGCAAGCATTCCATTGCTCGAACGTCACTTCAAACTTGCTCGCCGCAAATTGGGCGATAGCCACGATCCGTTGCGGCCCCTCGTCATCGTTGCGTCCGGCTTCGTTGACAGGTGATCCCATTTGAAAGCGCCCAGCTGGCACAACAACCATGGTTGGACACCAGCCGACGCCGCCACAATCATCAAACTCGCCGCGCAACGAACGCGCTGCTGCTGGAGGCGGTTCTTGCGATCGCTCGGCGCCCCCTGGCGTCGCGCCTAAGCTTCGGCGATTGGGCGCAACCTCTTGCACAGTGGCCGCACTGGGAACGGACGGCCTGGTTTCGGACGCTTTCTCGTTGCCTTCAGACGCGTTTACGCTCTCTGGGTGCGTCACTGCCGCAACCTCAGTGCTGGCGCCATCTGGACGCGGCCAAAGCAGCGCACCGATCCCGACAACTGTGACAGTTGCAATCGCGGCAAGCAGCGCAACTACCCTGGTGTGGGCCTTGGGCGAATCTGTTTCGACGGCGGTTTGCGCACTCGCGTCTCGCGCTACGCGAGGGCTTGCGACGACACTACCGCGTAACGCCGCAATTAAGCGCGCCACATCGTCGTGGAAGTCGGGATCGCGGCGAATGACGGCCGCGTGGCGTCGCGCCAGAGAAGCAAGACCAGCGGGAAGCTCTTCAGCTGCCGGCATGCGCGCGCCATTTACGAGAACGGGAACCACATCCAGTCCCGGCGACGCAAGTGCAGTCTCAACTTCGATTCTAACCCAGTCGTTGGGATCGTCCAATCGGCGGCGACCTTGCTGATCTCTCGCATCCAACCAACCAGGCCCAATAAGGATGAGCACGACACGGCATTTGGGCAGCAGCGATTGAATGTGAGCGCCAAAGTCAGCGCCTGGCCGCAGGCTGTCCACGTCCTTGAACACGCGCGCGCGACCGAAGCGCCGTGACAGCGCGTCAAACACGCGCCCCGCCACGTCTGCTGTATCCTCCCGGCGATAGCCTATGAAGATCGCGTCACGCCCCACGGGCACGTGACTAGCACGGAGACGATGAGGCGTCAGCCCGCCGGCCAATGCTCATCACATACAAAAGGGCCCTCCGCGTTTCCGCGAAGGGCCCAAGGCTATGGAGTTTGCTAGGGGTTATTCGATCGTGAAGGCATCAGCCTCAGCGCGGGCGTTGGTGTCCTCTTCACGCATCGCCGCCATCGCGCGCTGCATGCGTGGGTCTTGCAGCGCGGCGTTGATGCGCACCAGCGCTTCCACGCTTTCCGACGAGGCGCCGAACATACGCTCGAACGCCTTGAACGGATTTTCCGCGGCCGGGTAGTAGCGCAACTGAACCCGCGCATCTTCTTCGATGCCGGCGAGCGCACGCGCACGCGCCACCGCGACCGAGAAGCCGCCAAGGTGATCGACCAATCCGCGCTCCAGTGCTTGCTGACCCGTCCACACACGGCCTTGCGCAACCGCACGTGCTTGCTCGCGGGTCATCCCACGTCCCTCGGCGACGAGGCCGAGGAATTGTTGGTAGGCGCGATCAATGAAGCCCGCGAAGGCCGCACGTTCAGCTTGGTTGAAGCCACGTTCGGTGGTGAACATTTCCACCATCGGCGAACCCACCGTGATCGTCTCGGTGTTCGTCGACAGATAGTAGTCGAACGCCGGGCCGATAATGAGCTTGCCGCCGAACACGCCGATCGAACCTGTGATGGTCGAAGGCGACGCGACGATTTCGTCGGCGAAGGCCGAGACGTAGTAGCCACCCGACGCCGCGACATCGCCCATCGACACGACAACCTTCTTGCCGCGCTCCTGGGCCGTGCGCAGCGCCGCCAGGATTTGGTCAGACGCCACAACCGAACCACCAGGGCTCGAGACGCGGAAGACGATCGCCGCCACATCTTCGTCATCGGAAGCATCAAGCAGCGCTTCAGCGACGCGGTCGCTGTTCATCGCCGACTCGTCGCTGAAGATGTCGTGCTCTTCGGGGCCCGAGACGATAGCGCCTTCACCCTGCACGACCGCGATGACGCGGCCGCCCGTGTGAGTCGGCGCTTGATAGTCAGCGAACTCGACCATCTCGGCGTTTTCCGCCCGCGCCAACGCGGCGCGCGCAGCCTCTTCCGGGCGGCCGATCTGATCGATCAGGTTCAGTTCGCGGGCACGTTGCGCCGTGAACGGCGTCTGCTCAATCGCCGCACGCGCCGCTTGCGGAGTAATGCCCCGGTCGGCGGCGATGTTGGCGACCATGTTGTCGTAGATGCCATTCATCAGCGAGAGCATCGATTCACGGTGCGCCGGCGTGAAGCCGCGCTGGGTGATCGAGTTCGGCGCGTTCTTGTAGTCTTCGCGCTGCTCGAACTGCGCTTGCATATGATAGCGCTGCAAGGTCTCGCCGAAGAACGTCACTTCAGCAGAGAGGCCCATCGGCTGGAATTCGCTCGTTTCCTGCAACCACACTTCGTCGGAGTCAGCGATCGACATGTAGCCCGGCATGCCCATGCGCACGCCGTCCGCTTGGAGGTGAGCGATCACGAACTTGCCCGACGCGCGGAACGCCGCGAGCGCGGCGCGAAGCTCTTCAGCTTGCGCGGCCTGCAGACCGCCAGTGTTGGCGCGGATGTAGATACCTTTGACCGAGTTGTCGGTGCGGGCCGCGTCGATCTTGGCCAACGTATCAAGCAACGCGTTGCTTGAGCCGAACGCCGCGAATGGATTCGGCGAGCGCTGGTCGCTCATCTCTTGGCGCAGGTCGAGCGCCAGAACCATCTGCGAAGGATTGGCCGGCTTGCTGCCCAACGAGGCCAGTGAACCAACGAGAAAGAGGAAGCCCAGGAAAACGAACAGGAACGACCCGACGATCACCCCGGCTACCGTGATGAGGAATTGCTTCACGACGCGAGACTCCACCCCGGCCCGACGCCGGATTTATCGATAAATGATATGAACGCGATCTGGACGCAAGCGGTTTCTTATCGAAAAATGATAAACCCGCAGGTAGGGAAGCCTGCGCGGGGCCGACAAAACCTTGCTGCCGCACGCTATTTTCCCGGAGCCCGACCTAGCGCATGATCTGCGCCGCAGGGGTGCGCTCCGATGGCTGGCCGGCAAGGCAGACCCACAATCGCCAGTGATGACTGGATGTTCGAGCAGCAGCTCCGCGCGGAGCTGGAGGCTGAGGCTTGGCGCAGACTGCGCCAAGAGCTCGCCATCCCGGAGCCCCTGCCAGCGCCCCAGCCGGTTGGCCCGTCGGTTCAGGCAGATCCGCACCAATCGGGCAGCACTATTCTCAAGGGCGCGGTCCGCTTCATGTTGGCGAGCTTCGGGGCCTATCTGGCCTTCCTAGCCGCCGTGGATTCACACCTGGGCGAGATCGAAGTCTGGCTGGCGGTTGGCGCGGCCTTCGTGGTGACGCTCTCGCTCACCATGCTCGGCGCAGCGCGCGGCTTCGTGCATATGGTCGCCGAAACCATGCGCTGGCTGCTCATCATCGGCGCAGGCGTCGGCGCGACGTGGCTTGCGTTCAACTGGCAGGGATAACGCCGCTTCGGGAATGCGGCTGGAAGAATGGTCGGAGTAGCAAGATTCGAACTTACGACCCCCACGTCCCGAACGTGGTGCT
>CADEDT010000117.1 GCA_902826145.1 uncultured Caulobacteraceae bacterium | reverse complement strand
CTGACGATCGATCTTGTCCGCGAGCTTCCTGAACTGCTGAAGCCGCGCAAAATCGCAATCGGCGGTGCAACCACTGCGACGGCCAAGCCGAAAGTAGTGGACGCGGCGAACGACGAAACAGAAGCGGCTTAATCCCCCGCTTCCGCTCGCCGCGCGGCCATCCCCTCCCCCCGCGCCGCGCGGCGAGCACCCTCCCCGAAAGTGCCTGACGGCGCGCGTTCCCCCAGACGCGCGCCGTCTTTGCATTCGCGGAAGCGATCAGATGAAGTCGTCGATCGTGATCTTCGAGAGGTTGGTATCCTCGATCAGGAAGACGAAATCGGAGCCGGCCGTGTAGCCGGCGATGCCATCGCCATCGACAATCAGGAAGTTCTGACCAGCATACGAGCCAGTTGTCGCGGTGTAGAGCACAGCGCGTCCAGCCGTCAGAATTGAGCTCATCGCCGCGCCGAGATCGGCGTCAAACGTAGCCGCATCTAAGTTGCCGCCTGTGAGCGTCGCATAGCTTGTCACGGCCGTCGTCAGATCAATCTGATCTTGACCGTTGAAGTTTGAGCCGGACAGCGTGTCGAAGCTCGTGCTCGAAGACTCCGACGCGCTTTCGTAGACGTACGTATCCGCGCCGCCGGCGCCCTCTATGAAGTCCGCGCCCGCGCCACCGATGATAGTGTCCGCACCGGCCCCGCCGTTGATCGTGTCGTCGCCGCCATTGCCATAGATGAGATCTTCGCCGCCGCCCCCGTTCAGGGTGTCGTTACCCGGCGTGAACACAGTTGGATCGTCGTAATTGTAGGTGACCGGATTTTCGCCGACTTCGCTGATCGAATGATCGCCATAGATCAGATCGTCGCCGCCGCCGCCATTGACCACGTCGTTGCCCGTCCAGCCTGAAAGCTGGTTGTCCGCGCCGTTGCCGTTCAGCGTGTCGTCAAACTCAGAGCCTTCCGCGCCTTCGATACTGTTCGACGTCACCAGTCCACGGCCAACATCCTGCGTGCCGTTGCCAATCGTGTAGGTAACACCGCCGGTGTCGGTGCCTGTTTCATCCACGCGGCCGCGGAAGGAGACGATGTCAAACCCCTGACCACCGCTAATGACGGCGCCATCTCCAGTCGGAAGCCAGAACGTATCGTTGCCGGCGTTGCCGCTGATGTTGTCCGCGCCGCCATGGCTCCAGAACCAATTGTCATTCTGATTGCCGATCAGCGTGTCCGCAAACTCGGAGCCCGCGACGTTCTCAACGTTCACCAGAGTATCCCAGCCACCCGCGAGCGTATTTTGCGCCGAGCCTTGAATACGCAGGTCGACGCGCACGCTGCCCGGAAGTGCAAAGTAGCTCGCGCGATCGGAGCCAGAGCCGCCGTCTAGATAGTCATCGCCCAATCCGCCGCGCATGAAGTCGTCGCCATCGCCGCCAAAGAGCTGGTCGTTTCCGGTGATGCCGTTCTGAGTTTCTGTCGTGCTTTCGCCGAACAGATTGTCATTGCCGGCGCCGCCGTAAATCGTGTCGTTGCCTTCGCCGCCAAAACCAAAATCGGTGCCATTGCCGAGATCGATGACGTCAGTACCTAGGCCGCCGTTGGCGTTGTCGTCACCGTCGCCCATGGAGATGGTGTCGGCGCCTTGCCCGCCGCTCGCGAAGTCATCGCCTTCACCGGCGTCGATCACGTCGTCGCCGCCATTGCCGATCAGTTCGTCATTGCCGCCGAAACCGGACATCGTGTCGGCGTCGTTTGTGCCGACCAGAAAATCATCGCCAGGCGTGCCGGGGAAATCAGGCATGGGTCGTCTCTCCGAATGTGAGATGAGCCCCCCGCCCGTTGCCTTAGCTTCGCGTTTAAGGCGAGCAATCCAAATCGAACGCCGGAACCTTGCGAAATGTGAAAGGTACGCGCGGTTCCCATATGCTAAGTGATTGCAACCATGGCTGAAGCGCCTCGCAAACTAGCGGCCATCGTCTCTGTGGACATCGCCGGCTTCTCCGCCCTCGCCGAACGCGACGCGGGCGAAGCGTTGGCGCATGTCGCACGCGTGCGCGTCTCAGCGACTGGCATCGCGGACAAGCACAACGGCCGCATCTTCAACACAGCCGGCGACGGGCTGATGCTCGAATTCGCCAGCGCCACCGACGCGCTCAACGCGTCCATCGCACTCTGCGAAGCGGAAACCAAAGCGAAGCTGCGCTTTGGCGTGCACGTTGGCGAAGTCACCGAAGCTACGAACGGCGATCTGCTCGGCCACGGCGTCAACGTCGCCGCGCGCCTGCAGGCGGAAGCCGCGCCCGGCACGATCTTGGTTTCGCAAATCGTCTATGACAATGCGGCCCCAGAGCTCGCGCAGCGTCTGGCCCCGCGCGGCAAGATCAAACTTGCGAAGATGCGCACGCTGACGAGCGTCTACGCGCTCGATCCGTCCGGCGCCGCCGTGAAGGCGCACGCGACAACGCCCGTGCTCGCCGTGCTGGCCTTCGACACCGCAACGCGCGATCGCGCCAGCCGTACGCTCGCGGACGGCGTGTCGGAGGAAATCCTCTACACCGTTTCGCGTGTCCCCGGCCTCAAGGTCATCGGCTCGACCTCCAGCTTCGCCTTCCGCGGCCGCGACAAGCCCCGCGCTGCCAAGGCGCTCAACGCCACGCACATCCTCGACGGCTCCGTGCGCCGCACGGACGACCGCGTCCGCGTCGCCGCGCATCTTTCCGAAGCGGAGAGCGGCGTCGTGCTCTGGTCTGAACGCTACGACCGCGACCTCGCCGACGCGTTCGCGCTCCAAGAAGAAATCGCCGGCGAAGTGGCGAAGGCGCTCACCGTCACGCTCGGCGAAGCCAGCCGCGTGCGCGCGCCGAAGCTCACGGCGGCGCTGTCAGATTCCTACTTCGAAGCCCGCGAACTCATGCGCACCGGCGCCATTCCGTGCATCCAGGCCGCCGCCGCCGCGCTCGACCGCATCGTCCGCGACGCGCCGGACTTCGCTCGCGCCTGGGCTTCTCTCGCCAGCGCCAAGCTCGAAATGTTGCGTCTCTCGCGCCAGGATCGCGCCCGCCTCGTTGATGACGCACGCGAAGCGGCCGAACGCGCACTCGGCGCTGATCCAAGCATGGGCGAAGCGTACGCTGTGCTCGCTGCGCTCGAAGGCGAATTCCTAGGCCGCTGGCGCGAGCGCGAAGCGCTGATCGAAAAGGCGCTCGCCGCCGAACCGAACAACCCGCTCCTGCTCTTCCGGCACGGCCAATTTCTCGTTTCCATCGGCCGCGTCGAAGCCGGCTACGCGCAGCAAGGCCGCGCGTTCGAACTGGATCCCCTTGATCCGATGCTCGCCGCGTTTCACGGTTATAATGTCTGGTCCAAGAAATCGAAGGACGATGGCAAGCGCATCCTCGACGAAGCCGCCGAGCGCTACGCCGACAACGTCTTCGTCTGGTTCATGCGCTTGAACACCGCGGCCCTCGACGGCGAGTTCGTCAAAGCCGAAGCGCTGCGAGAGGATGGCACGCGGCTCATCCCCGGCCTCAAGGAAAGCGCTTCATACAAAGCCGGCGAACGCGTGCAGCAGCTGATGATGGCGCCTTCGCCCGAAGCCTTCATGAAACTTGGCGAGGATTTCGCCGCCATGGCCGAGGCCGAGCCTGCCGCCGCACTCGATCTCGCCGTTGCCATGTCGGTGCTGGGCTTCACCGGCCCCGCCCTCGGCATTTTCGGCGAAGCGCTCGACAACGTAGACGCTTGGCGCGCCGGCGCACTCGAAACCACGCGGCCCCATATTGGCTACGAGACGGCGCTCTTGTTCATCGGCGAAACCATGCAGCTCCGAATGAACGCCGAATTCCCGCAGCTCTGCGTGCGCTTGGGCCTCGCCCGCTACTGGCGCGACGCGGACGTGTGGCCGGATTGCGCGGCAGAAGTGCCTTACGACTTCAAGGCGGCGTGTAGCGCGAGCTAACCAAAACAGTTAGTCATTCCGGGGCTCAGCGCAGCTGAGAACCCGGAACCCAGGGGCAAACGCACAGCTTGTAGCTCCTGGGTTCCGGATCGCGCTACGCGCGTCCGGAATGACGAGGACTACTCTTCCTCGCCCTCTTCACCGTCGTCCTCGTCGCCATCCGCATCGTCACCGGCATCGTCATCGCGCGCAAACACGGCGAGCAGCGCGTCCACGCCGGTCTCCGCCAGCAACGCCGCCAGCGCTTCGTCCTCAACCAGCCCGCGCTTGCGCTTTAGTTCACCCAATGCCTTCGCGGCATAACGCTGCGGCTTCTGCACGAACGCGGTGCCGGCAATGTCGACGCTCACGCCGGACGCGTCGTTCGCCACCGCTCGCGCATTCGCGTCCATCCATAACAAATAAGCGCCCGCGATCTCCGCCCGCAGCAGCTCCGCCACGTCATCACGAATGTCCGCAAACGAAGCGAAGCCGCCCTCAGCCTTCGGCGACTCCATCCGTTCCAGCCAGCGCACGACGTTCGGCGCTTGCGCCCGTAGCACTGCTCCCGGCGTCGGATCCGAGTTGAGCTGCGCGAGCTGCCCCGCAAGCCCGAAGTCCGCGAGCGATGGCCGCTTGCCGAACAGGTACGGCCGCTTCGCCAGCAGCGCGTCGAGCAAACCCAGCAGACGCGTGAACGATCCCTCGATCAGCGGCGCCGTCTCCGGCGATGAGCCAACGTGATAGAGTCGGCTAATCATCCGCGTGCGCACTTGCTCTTCGATGCCTTCCGGCTTCTCGGCGCCTTCGAAAATCATGTCGCTGATCCGCTTGGCGGCGCTCTCCTGATCTTCCGGATAGCTCCAGCGATAGTGGAACATCGCCTTGTTGAGCCACTCGTCAGCGTAGTCTTCGATCAGCGCCGATAGGAACGAGAGCGACGGCTCGGACGGCACGATCGAGGGCTCGGCATTCTCAGCTTCGAGCTTTTCGATGATCGGCGTTGAATCCTGCATCGCCATATCGTCGGCATCGACCAGCACCGGGATCAGCGGCAACTTGGCGTAGCGTTGAAACTCTTCCTGGGTCGCGTTCGTCCGCGCGCGCCATTCGAAGTCGAGCCCCTTATAGCGGAGGTAGGAGCGCACCTTCACCGAGTACGGCGAAAGCTCCGCGCCATAGAGGCGGAAGGGTGCGGTCATTGGATATCTCCTAAAAGCAAAATCGCCGTACGGTGAACCGCACGGCGATTGAAACTGCAAGGTTAGAACGGCGTCAGACCGGCTTAATGTTCACCGCCGACGGCTTGTTCTTACGCGGGTCGTTTTCGACGTCGAAGCTGACCGCTTGGCCTTCCTTGAGGCCCGTGAGGCCCGAACGCTCGACAGCGCTCACGTGGACGAACACGTCGGCCCCGCCCTCGTCCGGCGCGATGAAACCGAAGCCCTTCGTCATGTTGAACCATTTCACCACGCCCGTAGCCATGGCCGCACTCCTCAAAAACTGCCGCGTTCGAGATAGACCCGCGGCTGGACTATGGGGGTGAGTTAGCCAACGCGATGCAAAGCCCGCGCGGGTCGTGATCGTCCCGACCTATCGTCCGGGCCGCATAGGGCCTTTCTGTTGTCGCAGAGTCAAGGGCGCGCGCAAATGCACGCCGAGACCTCGGCACGCGCCGCCGATGCTACGGCGTAACGCCGAAGCTTGCGAAAGTGGCCGTGATTTCAGGCTGGAGCTGCTCGGCGGCGGCGAGGTCCGCGTTGCCTTCGCGCACGCGCCCCATCCGGATGCCGGCGACGCCACGGCCGTAAAGCGTGCGCGCTTCGCGCCGGCCGTTGAAGATCGCGGCATCGAAATCCGACCACGCTTCCTGGTTCGCACCGCCGCGCAGATTGAGCATACCCCGCGCCGCAAGCGCGGCGGTGTCGATCGAATTGATCTCCAGCGCCTGATTGCAATCCTCGCGCGCCGCATCGAGGTCACCGTTCTGCGCCACCCGGATTTCGCAGCGGACGCGATAGCCGCCCGGCGTATCGCCCGCCGTCTGGATCACCCGCTCAGCGTCGGCCATGGCCAGATCATACTGACCTTGAGCCAAGTAAACTTCGGCGCGTCGATAGTAGGCGCCGGGGTGATCGCCGCGCATGCGGATCACTTGATTGTAGTCCGCGAGCGCCCGTTCATAATCACCCATTTCGCGATATCGGTCGCCACGCAGCTTGTACGCCTGCGCCCGCCCATCGCCCGTCACCGTCCGCATGGAGATCACGTCGGTGCAGCCGCGGATCGATTGCTCTGTCGAGAAACTATTGGCCGAGTTGTAACATTGCTGGCGGCGCAGATCGAAGACGTACCACTGTGTGTCCGCGAGCGCCGGCGCGGCGATAACGAACAGTCCGAGTGCGGCAGCGCCGCCGAGCAAGAAGCGCATCATGATCCTGATCCCCGGCGGAGCCTAACCTGGAGAATCAGCCACGAAAAGCCGAAAACCCCTTCACGTTTTAGTTCTGCACACCGCCCACACGATCGAGTGCTGCGGCAACCATTGCGCGCAAGCCCGTCTCCATGGCGGGTTCATGCACGAAGAAACGCGGATTGTGGTTGGGCGCCGCCTGCTCCAGCGTCGTTCCAGGTTCACGAACGCCGTAGAAGAAGAACACCCCCGGCACCTGCTGTTGGAAGTACGCAAAATCCTCCGCCGGCATGTTCGCGGCGTCGGTTTGCACCGCTTCCTCGCCAAGCGCGCTCACCAGCGCCGTACGCAACCGCGCGGTAAGCGCAGGCGGGTTCACCACGGGAACAGCGTTTTCCTCGATCGAGACCTCCGCCGTCGCATTCGAGGCCGACGCAATCTCCGTCGCCGTCCGGCGAATGCGCGCATAGAGATCCTGGCGCGTGTCCGGATTAAGGTAACGCACCGTCCCTTCCATCTCCACGCGATCGGGAATGATATTGTAGCGCACGCCGCCATGGATCGAGCCGATGGTGACGATCACCGGCGAGCGCACCGCATCCATCTGCCGCGACGGGATCGTCTGCAGGCCCTCGATGATTTGCGACGACACCACGATTGGATCGACACCGCGATGCGGCTGCGCGCCGTGCGTCTGGCTGCCGGTCACCGTGATGCGCAGACGGTCAGAACCCGCCATGAACGATCCAGGCACAAGCGTGATTGTGCCAGAAGGCGCGGGCCAAGCGTGCAACCCGTAGATCACTTCAGGCGTCAGATCGCCGAACACGTTCTCCGCCAGCATACGCTGCGCGCCGCCGAGCCCGCCGGTCAGCGGACGGCCTTCCTCGGACGGTTGAAACACGAAGATCACCGTGCCCGCGAGCCGCTCGCGCTGCGCCGCCAGCACGCTTGCCGTCGCCATCAGGATGGCGACGTGGCTATCGTGCCCGCACGCGTGCATGACTCCGACTTGCTGCCCGTTGTACGTGGTGCGCACGCGCGAGCGGAACGGCAGATCGCCCTCTTCCGTCACCGGCAGCGCGTCCATGTCTGCGCGCAACGCAATCACCGGGCCCGGCCGTGCCCCGCGCAACACGCCGACGACACCCGTTTGCGCGACACCTGTGCGCACTTCCATTCGCAACGAACGCAAATGTGCCGCCACGAGCCGCGCCGTCCGCACTTCTTCGTACGACAGCTCCGGATGCTCATGAAAATCTCGCCGCCACGCAATCATGCGCGGGAGCACGGATTGGATGGAGGTTTCGACGGAAGGCGCAAAACCCGTCGTCTGCGCGCTCGCGGACGCCGCGAACAAGAGCGACGCCGCCAGCGCCAGCTTCACCAAGTGCTTCATTGTCCGTCCCCCAAGCTCGCTTAGCGCACCCCAGCCGCCAACAAGTCGTGCATGTGCACGACGCCCATCGGCTTCCCGTCCTCGACCGCGAACAGCAGCGTAATCCGCTTCTCGTTCATGATCGCAATCGCGTCCGCGATCGGCGCATCTGGCGCGATCGTTTTCGGGTTTGCCGTCATGATGTCGCGCGCCGTTTTGCCGAACATTTCCGGCGAGAGCTTCCGCCGTAGATCGCCGTCCGTAACGATCCCGATCAGCTTGCCGTTCTCGATCACGCCGACAGCGCCGATGCCGCCAACGCTCATCGCCTTCATCGTCTCGCTCACCGGCGTCTCAGGCGCGATCAGCGGATCGCTGGTGCCGACGCGCATGATGTCCGCCACCTTCTTCAGCGCCGCGCCAAGCTTGCCGCCCGGATGAATCGCGCCGAAATGCTCCGCCGTGAATCCCCGCGCCTTGATCAGCGCGACCGAGAGCGCATCGCCCATCGCCAGACACATCGTCGTAGACGTCGTCGGCGCCGGCGCCTCTTCGCTGGCCTCGCCACACTCCGGCAGAACCAAAGCCGCCGTCGAAGCCTTCGCCAGCGAAGACCCGGGCTTAAAGGTCATGCCGATGATCGGCACATGGATGCGGCGGCAGTGATAGAGGAGATCCGAAAGTTCCGCCGTCTCACCCGAACGCGAAATCGCCAGCACGCAATCGGCTTCGACGATCATGCCCAGATCGCCGTGGCTCGCTTCAGCTGGATGCACGAATTGCGCGGGCGTGCCGGTCGAAGCCAACGTCGCCGCGATCTTGCGCGCGATGTGCCCCGACTTACCCATGCCCGAGACGATCACCCGGCCCTTGGTCTCGGCCAGCAATCGCGCCGCGTGCACGAACGGCTCGTTCAGCGCCCCCGCCAACGCGTCCGCCAATTGCTCCAGCGCCTTGGCCTCAACGCGAATAGTCTCTTGCCCCGCCGCCACAGCGGCCTTCGGGTCGATAATGCTCATGGGCGCGTGTTGGCATGAGTGCCGCCGAAAGTCATCCGCACTCCACCCATTCCCGGATGCGCGAAGCGCAGTCCGGGACCCATAAACACTTCTGCATCGGCGTTAGTGCGAATCCTCGAACATTTGGGGTTATGGGTCCCGGGCTCGATGCTTCGCATCGCCCCGGGAATGGGTGAGGTGGGTTGAGGCGCCAAGGCTTGCCGCCTATGTCTCGGCCTCCGTGAGCAATCGCCTGGCCTTCCGCCCATGAGCCTCGTTCAAACGATGGGCTCGGCCGTCAATGGCGGCGCGGAGGCGTACTTTGTCAGCCTCACTGGCGCCTTCGCGCGCGCCGGCATGAAGCAAGCCGCCGCGATCCGCGCGCACGCCGGCCGCGAAGCCGCGCTTGCAAGCTTCGGCGTGCCCGCCACGGTGCTGCCGTTCTCGAAGCCGCTCGATTTCACCACGCCCGGCGCCATCGCCTCGCTCGCACGAGAGCAAGACGCGCGCATCATCCTCGCCTGGATGAACCGCGCCGCCAGCCTCACACCCGCCGGCCCGTGGAAGCGCATCGGCCGCCTGGGCGGCTATTACAAGCTCAAGAACTATCGCGAGTTCGACGCGCTCGTCGGCAACACGATGGACATTGTCGAATGGATCGTGCGCGAAGGCTGGCCGATCGATCGCGCGCATTACATCCCGAACTTCGCCGCCGCGGGCGAAGGCGCGAAACTCAGCCGCGCCGAACTCGATACGCCGGATGAAGCGCCGCTGCTGCTCGGCATGGGCCGCCTGCACACGAACAAAGCCCACGACGTGTCGTTGCGCGCGCTGAAGCAATTGCCGGACGCGTACCTCTGGATCGCCGGCGATGGTCCCGACGAAGCCGTCCTCAAATCACAAGCCCAAGACCTCGGCGTCGCCGATCGCGTGCGCTTTCTCGGCTGGCGCGATGATGCGCCGTCGCTCTATCGCAGCGCCGACCTCGTGCTCTTCCCTTCGCGCTTCGAACCGCTCGGCAACGTTGTCATTCAATCCTGGGCCCACGGCGTGCCTGTGATCGCAGCAAAATCCGCCGGCCCCGAAGCGCTCATCCGCGACGGCGAGGACGGCTTCCTGATCGAGATCGACGATTCCGAAGGCCTCGCCGCGAAAACCAAAACACTGCTTGCCGACAAAGAGCTCTCCGCCCGCTTCGTCGCCAACGGCGCCCGCCGCGTCGAGACCGAATTCTCCGAAGGCGCCGTCGTCGCGCAATGGCGTGCGCTGTTCGACTCTATGGGAGGCGCTTGATGTGCGGCATTGCCGGCATCATCGGCGAAGCGACAGGCGCGCAAGCGCTGATCGACGCCATCGCCCATCGCGGCCCCAACGGCATTCGCGTTGAAGAGAGCGAGAATTACTCCCTCGCTCACGCCCGGCTTTCGATCATCGACCTCGAAGGCGGCTGGCAGCCGCTACACGCCGCAGGCTCGACCATCATCGGCAATGGCGAGATCTACAATTACGTCGAACTCGCCGAAGAGTATCAGCTGAAGACAAAGCTCGGCACCGGCTCGGATTTCGAGCCGCTGCTGCACATCTACGCGCAAGAAGGCGAAGCCGCCTTCGATCGCCTGCGCGGCATGTACGCCTTCTGCCTCATCGGTTGCGACGGCCGCACCTGGCTCGTCCGCGACCCCTTCGGCATCAAGCCGCTCTACATCCACGCCCGCAACGGCGCCGTCGCCTTCTCTTCCGAACCCCGCTCTTTCGGAAAAGCGCAAGTAAGGCCCGCGATCTCGAACCAGGTCGCCGCGCTGCATTACACACTCGAAAACGAAACCGCCTGGCCTGGCGTCATCCGTCTAGAGCCCGGCGAGATCATCGAGATCGTCGGCGGCAAACCAAAGCGGCATCGCATCCGCTCCGCCATCTCCCCGCCCCCTCGCGGGGCGGGGGCAGGGGGTGGGGGGCGTTCCGACGCACAGGCGGCAACTGAACGCCCCCCCTCCCTACCCTCCCCCGCAAGGGGGGAGGGTTCGATTGAGTTCGCACTCCAGAAACTCGATCGCGTCCTCGAAGACTCGATCAAAGTTCACCAGCGCTCCGACGTCCCCTACGGCCTCTTCCTCTCCGGTGGCATCGATAGCGCCACCGTCGCGACCGTCATGGCGCGCCTCAATGAGCGTCCCGTCATCGCCTACACGTGCGGCTTCGACGCCGAAGGCGCGCGTGACGAACGCGCGCAAGCCGAACGCGTCGCCCGCGAACTCAATCTCGATTGGAACAACGTCAGCTTCAGCGAAGAAGATTTCTGGGCGATCGTGCCGCAAGTCGCCTGGGCGATGGACGATCCCGTCGCCGACTATGCGTGCCTGCCCACCTACAAGCTCGCGCAAGAAGCCAAGAAGCGCCTCACTGTCGTGCTCACCGGCGAAGGCGGCGACGAGCTCTTCGGCGGCTATTCCCGCTATCGCC
>CADEDT010000116.1 GCA_902826145.1 uncultured Caulobacteraceae bacterium | reverse complement strand
GACGGTATCAGCCCGTTTTGAGCCAAACCATGACCATCCCTCGCAAAGACGCAGCCAGAGGTCGTGGTTCCCCATGTTGACGGCCATTAGGCGAGGTCTAAGGTCCGGTTCGCTCATGAGGGGGAATGCCATGAACATTCGGACAGCTGTGGCCGCGATCCTGGCCGCAGGCCTTGCAGCGTGCGGGCAACTCATGGGCGCCGGCGGCTTGCAGCCCGGCCAACCGGTGAGCGGCGCCCTCGAAGCGAGCGAGACCAAGTCCGATCAGGCAAACGCCGTCGCGGATGTCTATCAGCTGAACGGCCGCCAGGGCGAGCAATACACGCTGACGCTCACCTCAGAGGCATTCGACGCGTATCTCTACGTGCGCGGCCCCGGCAACCTCTCGCAAGACAACGATGACGACGGCAGCGGCAGCTACAATTCGCGCCTGACCGTCACGTTCCCGGAGAACGGCACGGCGCAAGTTTACGTCACCAGTTTCAATCGCCAGCAGACCGGCGCTTACACGTTGCTGCTTGAGCGCACCGGCGAAGCGCCGGCCGTCGCCAACAACGCGACAGGCAACGCGCCGCCTGTGACGCCGCAGCAGTTCACCGGCGAACTCGCGCAGGGCGATTCACAGCTGCAGTCGGGTGAGTTCACCGATACCTATCCGCTACAAGGCGTCGCCGGTCAGCAAGTCGAGATCAGCGTGTCTTCGGATCAGTTCGATACGTACCTCGCGCTGAGCGGCCCAGGCGTCCAAGAATACAATGATGACGACACCGCCAATAACACGCGCAACAGCCGCCTCGTCGCGACACTGCCCGCCAACGGCCAGTACACAATCCACGTGACGTCGTATGCGGCGGGTGAAGTCGGCGCTTACCAGCTCAGTGTTGGCCCCGCGCAAGCCACGACGGCGAGCGATGCGCTCGCCGGCGGCGATGCGCAGGCCTTCGCAGCTGGCCAGACGATGAACGGCGAACTCGCGGCAGGCGACACGACGCTCACCAGCGGTGAATTCATCGACACGTTGCGTTTCCAAGGCACGGCCGGTCAGCGCGTCACCATCGACATGCGCTCGACTGCGCTTGACCCGTACTTGATCCTGCTCGCGCCCTCTGGCGCGCAGGAAGACAACGACGATGTCTCCGCCAACGATCGCAATGCGCGCATCGAAACGACGCTCGCCGAGACGGGCGAGTACCGGATCGGAGCAACGACGTATCAGCCTGGCGAAACCGGCGCGTACGTCGTCACGCTGCAGCAGGGTTCGGCGCCACAGGTGTCCGCCAACCAAAGCGCACGGCGCGTGTACGCGGTGATGGTCGGCATTTCCGACTACCCAGGCACGAACAACGATCTGCCTTTGACGGCCGATGACGCCCGCAAGCTGCAACAAGCGCTTTCGCGTCAAGGCACGCTTGCGCCGGAGAGCGTCACGCTCATCGACGGCCAAGCTACACGCGCAGGCTTGCGCGCAGCATTTCAACGCGTCGCCGCAGCCGCGGGGCCGAACGATCTCTTCCTCTTCTTCTACTCAGGCCACGGCAATCAGGTGCGGAGCCAAGTCAGCGCCACTGAGCCGGATGGCAAGAACGAGACCATCGAAATGGTCGATGGCTCGATCACAGACGACGAAATGAATGAGATGTTCCAGCAGGTCCGCTCGCAAACGGCGCTGTTGATCCTGGACTCGTGCTTCAGTGGCGGCTTCGCGCGCGATGTCGTCAGCCGCCCGGGCGTGATGGGTCTGTTCAGCTCTGAAGAAGATCTGACCAGCTCCGTCGCGGAGAAATTCCAAGCCGGCGGCTTCCTCTCGCACTTCATCCAGACCGGCCTCTCCGGCGGCGCGGATGAGAACCGCGACCGCGTCATCACCGCTGGTGAGCTCGGCGCCTACGTGCGCCGCGAATTCGCCCGCGAAGAGCGCATCTCTGCCTCAACCCAAGAAGGGCAGAGCAACTACCAATTCCCGGTGGTTGATCGCGGCGCCGTGCAAGTCGATGCGCCTGTGCTGGCGCTGGCGCGGACTTAGTCCGCGCCCCAAGGCGGCGGTGGCGCGGCGATCGGCTGCGTGAGGTCGAACTCGACGCGGAAGTGACGGTTTGGCCGCCGCAGTTCGTAAGCGAACGTGCGGCCGGGATGCACCTCGACAGCCCATACGTTCGTCACGGACGCCGGAATGTTGTTCTGCGTGAACAGCGTCTTGGAAAAGTCATCCGCCGGAAACTCTTGCCGCGTCGCCGCGCCTTCGTTCGCGGTGTCGCCGCCGTACTGCGTGAGTGTGTCTTCGGAGCCGTCTTCGTGCCGGTGATCGTGCTTCAGCCGCAGACCCGCACCGGTGCGCGTGATCACCCAGGTGCGTGAGCGGTTCTCGCCAACGTGAAACGGCACGCGGATTTCGTTGTCGCTACATTCACGCACCTGCATCAGCAGCGACTGGCTGGCGAAGTTGGCGTCCGCTGCGTCCGTCGTAACCACACGCCCGGCGAAACTCTGCCCGCACAACGCGCGCAGGTTTGAAAAGAACGTCTGCTGAGACGTAGACGGGCTTGGCGACGACGCGCAGGCCATAAGCGTGAGCGTGGCCGCAGCGCTAAGAATCTTCCTCATGCTTCCTCCAGCCACGGCGGCAGTTTCTCAAGCGTTAGCTGTTCCGCAACCTCCCAGCGACGGCGCACCAGTTCAAACCTGTCGCCGCGCACCAGCACTTCAGGCACGAGCGCGCGGGCGTTGTAGGTGGAGGCCATCACCGCGCCGTAGGCGCCAGCCGTCATGAATGCGACCAGGTCACCTTCTTCGAGCGGCGGCAGCATGCGGTTGCGTGTGAATGTGTCGCCCGTTTCGCAGATCGGGCCAACGACATCATAAGCTTGCTTTGGCGCATTCGTTTCGCGCGCGGGCTTGATGCCGTGATAAGCGTCATAGATCGCAGGTCGGATGAGATCGTTCATCGCAGCGTCGAGCACCACGATTGGGCGCGGCCGATCTTGCAATCGAACCACCCGCGCAATCAGTACACCAGCATTGGCTGCGATCATGCGTCCGGGCTCGAACGAGAGCTTGATGTCGAACCCAGCGAACACGCGCTCCACCATCGCCGCGTATTCCGCGGGTGCCGGCGGGTCGGGCTCGTTGAAATAGGGGACTCCTAGCCCGCCACCGAGATCGAGCCTCTCAATCGCAATTCCTTCGCCGCGCAGTTTCTCCGCGAGCGATCGCATAACGCGAAACGCAGCCTCCAGCGGCGACAGATCGCGTATCTGGCTGCCGATGTGAACAGCCAGACCCTTCGAATCGAGGTTCTTGTCGTCGGTTGCACGCGCGTAAAGCGCCAGCGCTTGCTCTGGCGAAACGCCGAACTTTGCATCGCCTTTGCCGGTAGATATCTTCTCGTGCCCGCCCGCGCCAACGTCCGGGTTCACGCGAATGGCGATAGCAGGCTTCTTTTTCAGCGCCCACGCGATCCGCGCCAGCGTTTCCAACTCAGCGATGCTTTCCACATTGATCTGATGCACGCCGGTTTGCACCGCGAAGGCCAGTTCAGCCTCCGTCTTACCCACGCCCGAGAAAATAATTTTGTCCGGCGGCACGCCTGCCTTCAGCGCGCGCTCGATTTCGCCTTGGCTCACGGTGTCTGCGCCCGCGCCCTTGCGCGCGAGAGTGGCTAGCACCGCAATGTTGGCGTTCGCTTTCACCGCAAACGCGACCAGCACGTCGCGCGGCGCGAACGCGCTGCGAAACACGTCGTAGTGCCGTTCAAGCGTCGCGGTGGAATACACGTAGGCTGGCGTGCCGACCGCGTCCGCGATGTCGGCCAGCTTCACGTCCTCGCAGCAGAGCGCGCCGCCGCGATACTCGAAGTGGTTCACGGCGTCGTCTGCGCGCCGCTCTGATATTGCGCACAGCGCGGATCTTGCGGCTCGTTGTTCTCGGCCTGACGCGCGCACTCGCGGCGGATCGCGTCGGCGCTGCCCCAAAGTGGATCTGGACGTTCGAGATCGCCTTTGACGCCGCAGGCCGAAAGCATCGCCAGCGCGACGAACCCGAGCAGGATTTTGCGGCTCATTCGAACATCTCCTTCCACCGCTCGATCTGCTCGCGCACGCGCTGCGGGGCGGTCCCGCCATAGCTATCCCGGCTCTCGACTGATTTTTCAACCGTCAACAGCGCCCGCGCGGTGTCGGTAATGCGGGGATCGACCGCCTGGTATTCGCTCAGCGAGAGTTGAGCCAATTCCGCAACACCGGAATCCTCGGCTCGCCGGACGATCTTTCCGGTAGTCTCGTGCGCCTCGCGGAACGGAACGCGCAGTTCTTGCACCAGCCAATCGGCCAGATCGGTCGCGGTCGAATATCCCTTCGCCGCAGACGCGCGCATCGCTTCGCGATTGAAGCGCATCGTCTCGATCATGCCGATCATCGCGGTGACGGAAAGCGCGAAGTCATCAAATGCTGAGAAGGTGAGGGCTTTGTCTTCCTGCAGATCCTTCGCGTAGGCTAGCGGCAGCTTCTGCACGATCGCATTCAGCGCCGCGAAGTTGGCGCCGATGCGCGCCGCCTTCGCGCGGATCAGCTCCGCAGCATCCGGGTTGCGCTTCTGCGGCATGATAGACGAACCCGTCGACCACGCATCGCTCAGTCGCGCGAAGCCAAACTGCGGCGACGTCCACAACACGATCTCTTCGGCCAACCGTGAGAGATGCGTGATGGCGATGGAGAGATTGCTCAGCGCCGCCAGCGCGAAATCGCGTGAGCCCACTGCATCCAGCGAATTGCTCGCCGGGGCATGGAAGCCAAGCGCGTGCGCCGTCGCGTCGCGATCGATCTTGTAGCTCGTCCCCGCCAGCGCCGCCGCGCCCAACGGGCATTCCCACGCCGCCTCCAGCGCCGCGCCAATCGTGCGCACACGGTCGCGCTCGAACATGGTCACATACGCAAGCAGGTGATGGCCGAGCGTGATGGGCTGTGCCGTTTGCAGATGCGTGAAGCCTGGCATCACCCAATCGGCGTGCGCCTCGGCCTGACGCACCAGCGCCTTCTGCAGCGCGCGCAACCCATCCGCCGCCTCGCGGCTCGCGCGCATCGTCCAAAGCTTGAAGTCTGTCGCCACCTGATCGTTGCGCGAGCGGCCTGTATGCAGGCGCTTACCGGCTTCGCCGATCCGCTCCGTCAGCCGCGCTTCGATATTGAGGTGAATGTCCTCCAGCTCCGTCGAGAACTGGAACGTGCCTGCGACGATCTCCGCGGCAATCTGGTCTAATCCCGCTTGTATCGCGGCGTTGTCTTCCGCCGTAATAATCCCACGCGCCGCCAGCATGTCGGCATGCGCTTTCGAGCCTTCGATGTCCTCGCGCCACAAGCGCTTGTCGATATCGATCGAAGCGTTGATGGCTTGCATGGCGTCGGCGGGTTGGGCGGCGAACCGCCCACCCCACATCTTTTGACCGCCGCCTGAGGAAGAAGAATTGGACACGAACGCAAACTCCGCGCCCCCGCAAAAACCCTGGGCGATGTGGGCTGCACTAACGCTCGTAGCGGCGGGGGCGATCGCTGTCCTTTACGTGCTTTTCGCCGCCGCTTCAAAGCCTGAGACAGAAGCTGGTCTGACGCGATTCGCGCGCGGCGACATGCAACGTCTCTATGTCATGGAAGCGCCGCCTGCGCTGCCAACGCGGACGCTGCGCAACGCTCAGGGCGCCGAGACCACCATGGCCGCCTATCAAGGCGAAGTCGTCGTGCTGAACCTCTGGGCGACCTGGTGTGCGCCCTGCATGGAAGAGATGCCGTCGCTCGCGGCGCTTCAGCGCAATTTTGAGGGCCGAGTTCGCGTCATTCCGATCAGTGTCGACAGCGAAGGCGATCGCGCCAAGGCGATCTCCGAACTGGCGCGTTTGTCAGACGGCTCGCTGCCGTTCCTGCAGGACATGACGCGCGGCGTGCTGTTCGACCTCCAAGCCGCCGGCATGCCGGTGACGATCATTTACGACCGCCAGGGCCAAGAACTCGCCCGCTTGGCGGGCGGCGCCGATTGGTCCAGTGAAGACGCCACGCGGCTCATCGAAGGCGTGCTGGCGGAGGAATGATGGTCCCGGTAATCGAAACCGAGCGCCTGCGCTTGCGCGGGCACGAGCTGCGCGACTTCGACGGCTCCGCCGCCATGTGGGCCGACGAACGCACGACGCGCTTCATTGGCGGCAAGCCTTCATCGCGCGACGATTCCTGGCGCCGCTTCATGGGCTTTCCCGGCCACTGGAAGCTTCTTGCCTTCGGTTATTGGCTGATCGAAGAGAAGGCGACTGGCGCCTACGTTGGCGACGGTGGTTTCGGCGATTTCTTGCGTGGCTTTCCGCCGCCCTTCGACGCGCCGGAGCAGGGCTGGGCGATCACGCCCGCCATGTACGGCAAGGGCTACGCCATCGAAGCGGTGCGCGGCATGCTCGGCTGGGCCGAGAAGCACTTCGACCGCACGGATTTCGTCTGCATGATTGCGCCGGAAAACGTGTCATCACATCGCGTGGCCGAAAAGGCTGGCTACCGCGAATACGAGCGCACCGAGTACAAAGGCGAGCCGATTGTGCTGCTGCGCCGGCCCTAGAGGTACGGCGACAACGCCAAGCGCACGCGCGAACCTTGCACCAGCACTTGCTGGTACGTCGCCGGATTTGCCGGCGGCTCGCGTGCGGGCCAGAGCGCCACGAAGCGATTGAGTTCCCCCGTGGCCCGGCCGAACGCCGCGAGGTTCTCTTGGCGGAGCACATTTTGGTGCAACAAGATCGCCTGCTGCGCTGAGAGCGCCGCGCCCATGCTGTGCTGATACTCGATGGGATCGGCAATGCCATCGACGAGCACGTGCTGATAGAGCCCAGTCGAAATGTCGACCATGCGCACAATCAGTTGCGCTTCGTCGAAATCCAGATCGCCGATGGCGCGCGACATTTCCTCCTGCGCATCGCGCAGGCGCTGCACCATCTCAGCGCGCGTGAAGTTCGTGCCGGCCGCCGCTTCGCGGAGCTTGGTCACATCAAGCGAACCGAACTGATCGGCCGCAGGGTCGTACACTTCAAGCAAGCCTTGTTGCACGAGCACTGCCGCGTCCGCTGGCTCGCCACTGAATGAGCCGCGATCTTCGACGACCTTAGCCGCCGCCATCACGAAGCCCCGCAGATGCTGGATACGCAGCGCCGTCAGCTGATCACCCGACAAACCCGCGTACGCCGCGACAACGCCAGCCTCACCGTGCTCTGCGCCGCTTTCGCCGGTCGCGGCCTCACCGCCTTCGCCGCCGCCAGTCGCCGGTCGCGCGCCGCCGTTCTCGCCTTGCGCCGGAGGGCCCGCCTCGCCTTGACCGCCTTCGCCTGCGTCGATGCCGCTCTCGCCGCAAGCTGCTAGGCCAAGTGCGGCCGCCGCACCTGCGGTGCGCCACAACTTGAATTTCCATGCGATCATGCGTCTCTCCAGCGCGAAGCGCGCGGAACCTGGACTAAATGCGAGTAATTCGCAAGAGAAGCATATGAGCGTCATTCTGCAGCAGGTGCTGGTCGCCGAGGACCTGGTTCGGGTTCGCGAGGAGTTGGCCGGGATTTCATGGGTATCCGGCAAGCGCACGGCGGGGGCCGCAGCCCGCGACGTGAAGGAGAACCTGCAGGCGGACGGCGCCGACCCGAAGACCAAGGCTCTCGAGCGCTTCGTTGTCGACGCCCTGAAGCGCCATCCCCTGTTTGAAATCGCAGCGCGCCCCGCGCGCGTCACGCGCCTGCTGTTCTCACGCTACGAACCCGGCATGACCTATGGCGCGCACACTGACGATGCGCTGATGGGTGGGGGAGAGGACAAACTCCGCACCGATCTGGCTTTCACGATCTTCTTGGCCGACCGCGCGAGCTACGAGGGCGGTGAACTTGTAATTGAATCGTCGCTGGGCGATCAGAACGTCGGTCTCGATGCGGGTGACGCGATTCTCTATCCCGCCGGCTCAATCCACCACGTCGCGCCGGTGACGCAAGGCGCGCGCCTTGCCGCCGTTGGTTGGATCCAGAGCTTCGTTCCAGATACCGCGCAACGCGAAACACTGTTCGATCTTTCCGTCGCCCGCTCGCGTTTGGCTCAGGCAGGCGTAGGGCGAGACGAATTGCTGCTCATGGATAAGAGCATCTCGAACTTGCTCCGCATGTGGGCGCGTTAGCGGAACGGTTGCACTTGGTGCCGATAGTCTTCGGCCTCGTTCTTTGGGATTCCGCGCTTCAACGCGGTCCACGCGAAGAGAATCCCTGAGATCAAAATCACTGGCAGTCCAAGCATCAACACGAGTGGCGTCGTCGCGAGCGACATCGCCAGCGTGAAGTGCTCAGCTGCACCTTCCGTTTCATAGTTCGCGACCGTAGCCAGCGCCCAGGTCAGCACGAATGGCGCGAGTAGCGCTGTAACGACGCCGGCGCTCACGACCTGCAGCACCACGATGCGCCGTGAGCGCGGTGCGCGGCCGAGCGCCCAGCTTGCGCCTAAGCTCACCAGCGCAATCGCGAAAATGATGAGGAGAGCGGCGATGGCGAGGCGTTGCGGGCCGCGATCGTCGTAGAACAACGCCGCCGGCCAGCCGATGGCGAGCGCAAGCGCCAGCGGCGTCCACAGGAACGCCGGCTTCCGCCAAGTGAGCGGCGGGATGCGTTGCGGGATCGGGGGGCTCCGCATGGGCGGAGCTTACGCCCAAACATCGCGGCGTCACTGAGGCGCAGCCTCCCGCGCGAAAGGTTTCCCCAAACGCGTAGCCATGTTTCAAAGCGTTCATGGACGCCCGCCAGTATTCGCCCTCCACAGCGCGCAATCGCGACGTGATCCTCGACGTGCTGCGCCGTGTGCTGCCCGCGCGCGCGACCGTCCTGGAACTTGCCTCGGGCTCTGGCGAGCACGCGGTTCACGTCGCCAAAGCGCTGCCTGAGATCACATGGCAACCCTCCGACCCGGACACGGCCGCGCGCGCGAGTATCGCCGCGTGGATCGAGGCGGAAGGGCTCGCGAACGTTCGTCTGCCGCTGGCGATCGACGTTTCGGCTTCCGCATGGGGTGTGGAAGGGCAGGCGTTCGATGCGCTCGTCGCCATCAACATGATTCATATCTCACCCTGGGAGGCGACCTTAGGGCTGGTGGCTGGCGCCGGCCGGCTGCTAAGCGCGGGCGGCATTCTCTACACATACGGCGCCTACAAGCGCGGCGGCAGTCACACCGCGCCATCGAACGAAGCTTTCGAAGGCTGGCTGAAGCAGCGCGATGAGCGCTACGGCGTGCGTGATCTGGAAGCGGTGGAAGCAGCAGCGCAAGCGCGGGGGTTACGCCTGCGCGAAATCATCGAAATGCCCGCGAACAATCTCTCGCTTGTGTTCGAGCGTTAGACGCCGATCAGCGATTGAAGCATCGCCGAGTTGGAATTCGGCACCTGGCCATCCGCGTTCATGGCCTGGCGGATTTTCTCCTCGATCAGCTCGCGGATTTTATCCTCAGCGATGCGGCGTTCCTCCGCCGGCATCTGCGCCAGCGACTCTTCAGTCAGCCCAAGATCGTGGAGAACTTGCTCGCGCATCCGCTCCATCGGCGACTTCTGCGCTTCGGCCAGGAATTTCTCCGTCGCCGTCATTTCGGTGAGCCCCGTCGGCGCCGGATCGGTGAGGCTTTGCAGCGCGATGATGTTGTCGAACGAGAGCTGCACAGCAGATCTGGCCGGCAAAATTGTCAGCGGGGCGGCAGAATTTGCCGAGGCATTTGCGCTCTGCTCGAAGCTCTTATCCTCTGAATCGCCCTTCAGAAGCTGAGAACCGAGGTAAAGCAGCGCATTTACGCCTAGCGCGCCAATGTTCATGCGAGCGTGTCCCCTAGATCACGTTGCATGAATGCAAGCGCCGCGCCGCGCGTGACGTTTGTCACCATCATTTAATGCGCGCGCCATGTTCGCGTCTTGTGCGGCGCCTATCTCCCAGACGCGGACACTCTCCTGTCCGCGTAGACCCAAGGGAATTTCATGCGCACTGCAATTTCGCTGCTCGAACTCGCAATCGGCAGCGCCTTCACGATCGCCGTCGCGGCGTACGTGGTTCAAGGCGCTGTCTTGATGGCGCAGTTCGCGTTGTGAGGCGCATCGCGTTTGGGAGCGTGGGCAGAACGCCCGCGCTCCCGCGCACCTCTTGGTTTCAATGAATCAAAACACCGACGGCGTTAGCGCGTCGGCGTTGGGGGATCGGTCCGGTAGTCGTAGAAGCCGCGTTCGGTTTTGCGGCCAAGCCAGCCCGCTTCTACGTATTTCACAAGCAACGGACACGGGCGGTACTTGGAGTCCGCGAGGCCTTCATAGAGCACCTGCATGATGGCAAGGCAGGTATCGAGGCCAATGAAGTCCGCAAGCTCAAGCGGGCCCATCGGATGGTGGGCGCCGAGGCGCATCGCTTTGTCGATCGCTTCGACGGAGCCGACGCCTTCGTACAAAGTGTAGACCGCCTCGTTGATCATCGGCACCAGCACGCGGTTGACGATGAAAGCCGGGAAGTCCTCGGCGTTGGCGATCTGCTTGCCGAGACTTTCGACGAACTTGATCGAGGTGTCGTACGTTTCTTGGCTGGTGCCGAGGCCACGAATGATCTCGACGACCTCCATCACCGGCGCCGGGTTCATGAAGTGAAGCCCGATGAATTTGTCGGCGCGATCGGTTGCCGCCGCCAAGCGCGTGATGGAAATCGACGACGTGTTGGATGCAAGGATCGCGTCGGGTCGCAGCACAGCTTTCAGGTCGGCGAAAACTTTGCGCTTGGCTTCGTCCTGTTCGAGGATCGACTCGATCACGAGATCGCTCTTGGCGAGATCAGCGTATTTCGGCGCGCCTTTGATCCGCTTCAGCGCCGCGTCCATGTCCGCTTGCTTGACGATGCCGCGTTGAACTTGGCGCGTTAGATTCTTGGTGATGGTCTGGATTGCGGTGTCGATGCGGCCAGCATCTGCGTCGTTCAGGAGGACGTCGTAACCGCCCAGCGCGCACACGTGCGCGATGCCATTGCCCATCTGCCCGGCGCCGATGACGCCGACCGTAGAGATTTTGCTCATCTTACCCGTCATAGACGCTGACGCGCCGCTGAATTGCAATTCTTGTTGCAGTGCAGCATGGCGGGGCGCGAAGCGCAAGGGGGCGCTGCAAACCGCTCGCCCGTGGAGGGCGAGCGCCGTGCATCAGACGCCTGCTTTGGTGAGTTCGTCCATCAGCTCTGGGACAGCAGTTTTGTAGTCCGCGACCAGGCCGTAATCCGCGACTTGGAAGATCGGCGCGTCTTCATCCTTGTTGATGGCGACGATGACCTTCGAGTCCTTCATGCCGGCCAAATGCTGGAT
>CADEDT010000115.1 GCA_902826145.1 uncultured Caulobacteraceae bacterium | reverse complement strand
AGCGCCTTGATCGCGTCGAAGTTCTGCACACCGCCGCCGACGCGCTTGGTCACGTAGAACAAGACGTAGGGCTTGGCGGAGTAAGGGTCGCGCAGCACGCGCACGCCGGCGCGATCAACGATCAGATAACCGCGCGCGAAATCTCCGAAGGCGATAGCGCGGGCATCCGTTGCGATGTCCGGCATGTCCTCGATTTCGGTGACCGAGTAGCCCAACAGCGTCGAACCGCCGGCGTCATTCGGCTCCCAGATGTAACGATCGTCGCCATCCTTGAGCTTGCGCACCGCCGACACGGTCTTGCGGTTCATGACGAAGCGCGCGTTCTGGCGATACTGCGTCTTTGGCGCGTAGATGAGGTCGATCAGCTTATCGACCGGCGTCGTGCCGAAGCCGCCGTCGGCCCCGGTGAGTACGTGGCCGATCTTGCCCCAGACGTGGCTGCCTTCGGCGACCGCCTCGTAGTTCATGAAGCCTTTTGGCTCATCGCTGCCATCGCCGTTCACGAAAGCTGCGCGCTCCTTGCCTGCAAACGCTTCCTCGACTTCGCTGGCAATCCACTCTTCGAGATTGACGAAACTGTCGTCGAGCAACGTCTGGGTCGCGGCGAGGTTGGCGTAGAGTTCGGCCGTCGGAAATTCGAGCAGCGCCAATGTTGGCGAAGTGGTCTCCGTACGCGTGCCCGTCTCTGCGACCCAACCCGTGCCTGCGTTGGTGAGGCTGATCGGCTTCTTGAAGACGTTGGCGCCCGTCGTGCGCACCGTCGCAATCTCGCGCACGGGCGATACTTGGCGCAGGCGGCTCTCGATCATGCGATCGAGTTCGGGCGGAGCGATATAGCCGCCATCCGCGCCGCCAGGCGTCGGATCGCCGACCACGGAGAGCGCCTTCGCTTCGAACTGCGTCAGCGCCGAGATGTCGCCGCGGCGCAGGTACGAATGCCAGGCCGACTTGTGCTCGCTCACAACTGGGTCAGCCGCCAGGCCAGGGCGGCGGCCAGCGAGCGCAGCGCGTTCGATCAACGATTTCTGTTCACTCAACGCGCGGTCGATGCGATCGACCTTCTCTTCGAGCAGTACATCGCCGCGATTGCGCTCGATCGCGTTGAGGCGCGCGTCATTAGCGGCTTTGAACTCCTCGAACGCACGCATGAGCGCGTCCGCCGCGCCAGGGGGCGCAGCTTTGGTTTCTTTTCTCACGTTCTTCTCCTTAAGCAGCGCGGGTGAACTCTCGCGCAAGAGTCAGCCGCGCTTGCGGCTGCATCGGATGCGTCACGATGGACACCTCCAGAAGCTCAACTTCATTCAGAACACGGCCTGCCGCGTTGCGATGCTGCACGATCGGCACAAAACCGATCGACAATCCGTCGATGCCACGCGCGATCATGCGCTTGGCGCGCGCGGCGCCCGGCCGATCATCGCGGATCTCGCCGCGCAGGAAGAGCCCGCGGCCGTCTTCACGAACCTCGGTCCACTCGCCGGCGACCAGGCGCGCCTCGTGCTCCACGAGCATCGGCAGTTTCGCGCCGCGCCTTGTGAGGCTAGCAGCGAAAGCGCCCGCGCGCACGACATCCCGCATCTGATCCGCAACGCCGAACAACGCGGCGTAGCCCTCGATGATCACTCGTCAAGCCGCCGTTCGATGCGGGAGAGAGAACGGCGTGCCTCCGCGACCTGTTCTTCGAGCCGCGCCAGGCGCTCGGCTACTTCCGGCTGCGTGGCGACAGCGCGCTCGACTTCTTCCAATCGCGCCGCGGCTCGTCCTGCCCATAGCAAGCCGCCTGCCGTCTCCAAGATCAACGCGAGGATCAGCGCGAGCGTGATGCGTGCGTCGATCTTCATTGCGCGCGCTCCGGCGTTTCAACGCCCGCCATGCGCCGCTTCTCGCCTTCGCTGAGGAAGTCGGCGCTTGAGAGGCGCGTCCAAAGCGCTTCGCGTTCCACCGTGAGCGCGGGCACGTTCTCTGCGTCGACGCTCACGGCCGCCGGCCCAGCTTCGCGCCAGCGATCACCGATCCAGGCTTCGATGGCGCGCGCCGCTTTCTGCGCAAGCGGAAGCGCGGTTTGTCGCCAGAACGCCAGATTGGCTTCGCGGTAGTTCGAATAGGTGTTGTCGCCGGGAATGCCGAGCAGCATCGGCGGCACGCCGAAAGCGAGCGCAATGTCGCGTGCTGCCGAGTGACGTGCTTCCGTGAAGTCCATGTCGGACGGCGAGAGCGACATGGGTCGCCACTCCAATCCACCCTCTAGCAACATCGGGCGACCAGCGTTGGCGGCGCCGACATGCATGTCTTCCAACTCTTGCTTCAAGCGCTGAAACTGCCCTTCGCTCAGACGATCAGCCCCGCCGGCGCCGGTAAAGATCAGCGCGCCGCTTGGCCGCGCGGCGTTGTCGATGAGCGCCTTGTTCCAGGCGCCGCCGGCGTTGTGTATGTCGATTGAGAAGGCCGCAGCTTCCATCGGCGACAGGCCGTACCAGTCGTCTATTGGGTTGAAGAGCTTGAGGTGAAGGACCGGCGCCTCGTTGCTGATGGGATCGCGCTCGAAGCGGCGCACATTCGCACCGACGCGATGCTCCCAGCCAACAGGCCAACCATCAGCGCCAGGAACGACGCTCATCCGATCCGGCCTCAGCACATAGAGCTCTGACGGCGCCTCTTCTCCAAAACTCGCCGCTTCGAGATACGCATTACCGGCGACCTGCAGGTGGCCGTAGAACGCTTCCATCAGCTCAACGCCCGTTTGCTCCGGATTTGGTCGCGCGAGCAAGCGCGCGAGCGGGTGATCATCCGGCCCGACCTTCAGCGGCGCGCTCGCCGCCGCTTCCGCGATCAGCCGCACGCAACGATAGGCGATCGCGTTGCGCGCATAGCCTTCGCGCGCGAACGCGGCGGGATCGCGCATCGGCCACGCCGGGCGGCCGGGCGCATGCCAAGCCAATAGCTTTCGCTCTGCGCGCGGGGCGCGGAGCTTTCTCAACCAATCGGGCATGAACATCTTTCGTCAGAGCATCCGCGCGCGCGGCGCCATAGCGCCACCGAGCAACAAATCCGTCAGCGCCCAGACCAGCGCGTCGAGTCGGTCGGGGCTTTCGCCGTATCCGTCTGAGCCGAACGCACACATCTGATCCTCAAGATCAGGGAAGGCGGCGGCGTGTTTGACACGGCCCTGCGCATAGAGCGCCGCAATCGGCTCCGCCCGCGCCCGCTTGCCTTCGCTGGCGCGCACCAAGCGCACATAAAACTCCGGGGCTGCGGCTTTCAGAACCGCCCGCACCATTTCGCCACCGTTGTTTGCCTCAGCAACAATCGCGTGTGCGCCAACTGAACGGGCGAGTTCTGCAGCGCGAGCCGCCCAAACGTGCGGGGCCGCGCCCTGAAGGCTTGCGTCGGCTAGGACGATCGCTTCGCGCCCCAAGCCTTCGCCGCGCGCGCCAGCGGCGATGATCCCGCACGCGTCGGCATCCGGTCCTACGCCAGCCGGCGGATCAACTGCGACGACAACCCGGTCGAACGGTCCCTCCACGCGCTCGCGCAACGCCTCGATATCCCCGCGGCGCCACAAGGCGCCCTCAAGTTCTTCAACCAACTCGCCGAGCAATTCTTGGCGATGCCGCGCGGTGCCGGTCCAGCGCGCCTTCAACGTGGCGATGAAAATCGGGCGACACGTTCTGTTCGTTGTCCCAAGTCGAAGAGCGCGTCAGCACCGTGTCTGGCGCGGCGAGCAAACGCTTGAGCGCTCGGATCGGACGCGGTGTGGTCGTCACCATCGTTCTCGGGCGGTCACCAAGGCGAAGTCCGTGCTCCAATGTCGCCAGCGTCTCATCCGGATAAGACCAGAAACACAATTCATCGCACCACGCCGCGTCGAACTGCGGCCCACGCAGACTCTCCGGATCCTCCGCGGATAGACACGAGGCTTGCGCGCCGTTGCTCCACACCAAACGCTTCCGGCTCGCTTCGTAGGTCGGCCGCGCCATCGGCAGCGCGCGCACACCGGACTCTCCGTCGATCATAACCTCTCGCACGTCGTGAAATGTCGGCCCGATCAGCGCGATGCGCCCTGCGCGGCCGCACCGCGCCAACTCGGACACCCACTCGGCACCCGCCCGCGTCTTGCCGGCGCCGCGGCCGCCCATGAACACCCAACAGCGCCAATCACCGTCTGGCGCGCGCTGCTCCTTTCGGCCCCACCAGAAAAAGTCATCACGCAGAGCCCGTCGCAGCGATCCGGGCAAGAACGTCAGGAGGATGTCCCGATCGGCTTGCTTCAGCGAACAGAGAAAGGCGGCGTTGAAGTTCGGCGCGGCAGGCGTCTTCGTCATCCTCCAAATTGGTCGCGCGAGCTTCGTTCAGAAACTCTGCGACATCCCGTTCCGCCCGAACCAGCGCCGAGACGGCTTTGGCCCGGCGCTCGCCGTCAGCGGCGTCGCCGCCATTGAGCGCGCCTTGGGCCTCGTCGAGCATTGCTCGGAAGGCTGCGGAAAAGTCGGTCACGGCGGTCTGCTCTCCTCAATCCCTGCTTCTCGAACGTGCCGGAACTCTAGCTCCTAACCGGTCCGGTCGGATTGATTTCGGCATGAGCCAAGAAAATCACGGCGAAGCGGGCGCCAATGCATGGATACGCAGGGCGCCTATCCGCGTTTCCCCTGGCCAGAATTACGCCATACCTCTATTGGACACCCGCTCCCGGAGACTCCCTTGTCCGACAACAACCGGCCTGACTTTCGCCGCAGCATCGATTGGGCGAAGCTACGCGCTGCCGCCGCGCAGCAGCAGCTCAACCAAATGCTTGGCGAGCGCTTCACATGGCGCAAGGCCGCGAGCATCGCCGCAGGCGTCGTGCTGGTGTTCGTCGTGTCGCTATGGCTCTGGATTTACTGGGGCCTGCCGCGCGTGCCGGATGCCGACTCGCTCTGGGCGCTGAACCGGCAAGAGTCGGTGATGTTTGTCGATCGCGATGGCGACATCCTCGGCGTTCGCGGACCTTATTATGGCAACCGCGCGCGCCTCGCCGATCTTCCGGGCTACGTGCCGCAAGCCTTCCTCGCGATCGAGGACCGGCGCTTCTACGAACACGAGGGCGTCGACCGCATGGCGGTGCTGCGCGCCATCCTCGCGAACCTCCGCGCCGGCGAGACCGTGCAGGGCGGCTCGACACTGACGCAGCAACTCGCGCGCAACCTCTTCCTGACGCCGCGCCAGACTGTAAACCGCAAGCTGCGCGAGATGGTGCTGGCCTCGCGCATCGAGCGCCGACTAACCAAGGACGAGATTCTCGAACTCTATCTGAACCGAGTTTACCTCGGCGACCAAGCCTATGGCGTCGACGCCGCGGCTCGCCGATTCTTCGGCAAGCCCGCCGCAGAACTCACGCTCGGCGAGGCGGCAATGCTCGCCGGCCTCCCGAAGGCGCCATCACGCTCGGCGCCAACCGAGAGCCTGGAACGGGCCACCGCCCGCCAGCACGTCGTGCTGGAAGCGATGCTCTCGGCGGGCTTCATCACGCCCGAACAACGCGACGAAGCGCGCGCGCAGCGCATACGCGTGGTCGAGCGGCCGAATGTCGAGCGCGCCATGGGCTATGCGTTCGATCTCGCTGTCGAACAGGCGCGCGCCGTCGCTGGGCGAGAGACGCCAGATCTCGTGATCCAAATGACGATCGACCGCGAGGTTCAGGAGGCGGCGGCTAACTCGATCCGCCGCAGGCTTGGGAATCGCGCCTTCGGACGCCGGCCCTTGCAGGCAGCTTATGTAGCGCTCGACCGAGACGGCGGCGTGCGCGCGCTCGTCGGCGGCACTGACTACGGCACGTCCAAGTTCAACCGCGTCACGCAAGCGCGCCGTCAACCGGGGTCGACGTTCAAAACGTTTGTCTACACGGCCGCCCTGGAGTCCGGGCTCGACACCGAAGACGTCCGCTACGACGAACCGGTAGTCATTGATGGCTGGCGCCCGCGCAATTACGACGATGGCTATCGCGGCGCCGTAACTCTGCGCACTGCTTTCGCGCTTTCCATCAACACGGTGGCAGCGAGCGTCGCGGACGAAGTGGGCCCGCCGCGCGTAGCGGACGTGGCGCGGCGGCTGGGCATTGCCAACATGCCCGCCCGCAATGCTTTCGTGCCGCCCTCAATCGCGCTTGGCTCAATCGAGACGACGCTTTGGGACATGACGACGGCGTTCGCCACGTACATGGACGATGGCCTGCGCGTCGATCCGCACATCGTTCAGCGCATCACGAATACCGCCGGGCAGGAACTTTACGTTCGCCCGCCCTACAACGCGCCACGCGTGCTCACTGAGGACGTCGCTCGCCGCATGAACAGCATGATGGGCGCGGTCGTGCTTCGTGGCACAGGCACCGGCGCTCGCATCGGCGATCGCGACATTGCCGGCAAGACGGGCACAAGCTCGGATTGGCGCGACGCTTGGTTTGTCGGCTACAGCGCGGACTTCACAGCCGGTGTCTGGGTAGGGCACGACGACTTCACGTCTATGGGTCGAACCACAGGCGGCACGCTACCCGCGCAGATCTGGGCCGACACGATGCGTGTTGCACACGAAGGTGTGGAGCGGCACCCGCTGCCCGGCATCGAGCAACCAGCCTACTCGCCGGCTCAGGTGGAAATGGCCAGTTTCTTCGATGACCTCGCCAATGCGTTCGGCGACGGTGATGGTGACAACGACTTCCCGGACCTCGGCGACATCTTCAACTAGATGGCCGCGCTTGCGCACGTAAAAGACCTCCGCCTCAGCTTGGGCGGCGCGCCGTTGTTCGACGGCGCTGAGTTCACGCTGCACAAAGGCGAACGTGCTGCGTTCGTCGGCGCGAACGGCGCGGGCAAATCTACGCTCATGCGGATGATGGCCGGTTTGGCGGAGCCCGACGCCGGCGAGATCGTCTTCGCGTCCGGCGCCACTGTCGCAATGGCCCCGCAAGAAACGCGCTTCGATGGGTTCGACACGTTGCGGGAATACGCGCAATCCGCGTCCGTGAAGCTCGCAGGCAGCAACATTGAGATACCGGCGTATGCGGCCGAAGCGGCCCTTGCTCAGTTTGGCCTAGATCCGGATCGTGCGCCGAATGGCTTGTCGGGCGGCGAGGCGCGGCGTGCCTCTCTGGCACGCGCTCTGGCGGCGGACGCTGACCTGTTGCTGCTCGACGAACCGACTAACCACCTCGACATCGCCGCCATCGAGGAACTTGAGAAGGTCATCGCGAGCCAACGCGGCGCTTGCTTGGTAATCAGCCACGATCGGCGTTTCCTTGAGCGCGTCTCAACAGCGACGCTCTGGCTACGCGAACGCCGGCTATTGAAGGTCGACCGTAGCTATGCCGCGTTCGAGGAATGGGCGGACGAGGTCGAAGAGAAGGAAGCGCGCGAGTTGGCGCGGCTTGAGACACATCTCAGAGCTGAAGAGCATTGGCTGCGCCGCGGCGTGACCGCACGCCGATCGCGCAACGAAGGCCGCAGGCGACGCCTCGTGGCGATGCGTGCTGAGCGGCGTGAGCGCAAGCAAATGAACCTGAATTCATCCGCTGCGCTGCAAGCCGAGCGCGGCGGAGAATCCGCACGCCTCGTCGTCGACGCAAAGTCGCTCACCAAGAGCTACGGCGATCGTCCGATCATCTCCAATCTGTCGCTGCGGATCATGCGCGGTGACCGCGTCGGCGTGGTCGGCGCCAATGGCAGCGGCAAGACGACGTTGCTCGAATTGCTGCTCGGCCGCCGCGAACCTGACGCAGGCTCAGTGCGCCTCGGCGAAAACCTGACTATTGCCTACGTAGATCAATCCCGCGCCATCATCGACGCGAACGTCACGCTTAAGGACGCGCTGACACCACAAGGTGGCGATCAGGTGATCGTGCGCGGCGCGCCACGGCATGTGGCGTCCTACGCTAAAGACTTCCTGTTCGCCCCCGAGCAACTCCGGCAGCCCGTCAGCGCACTATCCGGCGGCGAGCGCAATCGCCTAGCGCTCGCCATCGCGCTGGCGAAGCCCGCGAACCTGCTCGTCCTCGACGAACCGACCAACGATCTCGACATGGATACGCTCGACGCGCTTGAGGACATGCTCGCGAGCTATGACGGCACCGTGATCCTCGTGAGCCACGACCGCGCGTTCCTGGACGGTGTCGCCACGCAGATCGTCGGTCCTCTCGGCAACGGCAAATGGGTCGAAACGCCAGGCGGCTGGGCGGATTTCGAACGCGAACACGGCGCGACGATCAGCCCTCGGCGTGCGCCAACGCGACCCGCCGCGTCGGAAACGCCGCGACAAACCCAGCCGCGCAAGCAGACCAAACTCAGCTACAAGGACGAACGCCGCGCGACTGAACTCGACGCGCTCATGCCGAAGCTCGCGGCCGAAATCGAAGCACTTGAGGCCAAGCTGGCCGATCCGGACGCGTTCGCGCGCGACGCCAAGTCGTTTGGCGCGACCGCCTCGCGTCTTGAGGCCGCACGCGCCGAGCGCGACGCCGCCGAAGCCGAATGGCTCGATATTGAGCTGATGCGCGAGGCGCTGTCTGCAGAGGAGTGAATCGGTTGTTAACCAAAGCAAGCGCAGCTTCCGCGCATGCGATCACTCTTTCCCCTGGCCGTTCTGTTGTTTGCTCAGGTCGGCGCCGCTTGGGCCGTTGGCGAGGCCAACATGGCCCGCCCTGGCGCGACCTACAGCGCGGTTGAAGCGATCGACGCCGCTGCATGCGAAAGGCTCTGCGCCGATGACACCATCTGCATGGCCTGGAGTTTTCGCGAGAATTCCTGCGAACTGAAGGCCACGGTGCCGGCGGCCATTGTTCAAACCGGCGTCATCTCCGGCGTCAGCACGCGCGCACCGGCCTCCCTGCGCGTTCGTTACGAGCAGCAGCCGACAGCCTCCGAAGCCGCGACGGCTCCGGAAACTCAAATCGAAGCTGACGCTACGTCGTCGCCGATCCTTGAAGAGGATGAAGTCTCGTTAGCGTTGCTCGGCGGGCCTGAACCGGAAGAAGACCTGCGCAATCGCCTCGGAAACTGAAGTTACAGGTAAGATTTGTTTACGACCGCGCACTAATTTTCGAACAATTCAGGAGACTCTGCGGCCCATGTCCCAAGCGCGCTTTGCGAAACTCGTCGACCTCGCGCGTACGACGGACAGCGGCCAGCGTCGCGAATTGTTGCGGGAAGTTACCGATCTCTTCTTCGAAACGACGGACTCTCGCAGCCAGCGCGAAACCGCGCTGTTCGACGACGTGCTCCAGCTTGTGGCCGCCGAGATGCAGGATTCGGTGCTGGCCGCACTCTCTGAACTTTTTGCCGACGCGAGCGATGCGCCTGTCGGCTTGATGCGCGATCTAGCCAACCACTCGTTCGAAATCGCCGCCCCGGTACTGCAGCGCAGCCGCGTGCTCGACGAGCAAACCTTGCTGCAGATCGTCAACTATCAGAGCCAGAGCCACATCAAGGCCGTCGCTCAGCGTGATGACGTTTCCGAGACGGTGTCAGACGCCATTGTGAAATTCGGCGATGACAACGCGCTCGACGCCCTCATCCGCAACGACGGCGCCAAGATTTCACGCATCAGCATGGAAGCCGCCGTCGACCGCGCGCGCCGGAACACCTTGCTGCACGAAGGCGTCGTCAAGCGGAACGACCTGCCGCTTGATCTGCTCAACGAGATGTACTTCGTCGTCGAGAACACCCTCCGCGACCAGATCATGAAGCGCAACGCCTCAGTCGACCCGGCGACGCTCGACGCGGCGCTTTCGAAGGCGCGCGCCCGCATGAGCCAGAGCGCCGGCGACATGGGCGCCGAAGCCAAGAATGCGATGGCGTTCATCCAGTCCAAGAAAAATAGCGGCGAGCTGAATGCGCGCCTGCTGGTGTCGCTCTATCGCGAAGCCAAGCAAACGCACTTCTTCTATGGCCTGGCCGAGATCACCAATCTCGATCCGGACACCGTCGCCGATCTGATCAATCGCCGCGATATCGATGGTCTGGCCATGATCTGCCGCGCTTCAGGCATTGAGCGGCCGCTCTTCGTGACGCTGGCCGTACTGTCGTGTGGTGGCGACGAAGCCATGCAACGCGCTGAAGAGTTCGGCCGCATGTATAACAATGTGCCGGTCGAAGCTGCCCAGCGCGCCATGCGCTTCTTCAAAGTGCGGAAGGGCGCGGCGCAAGCGGCCTAAGCCGCGCGCTCCTTCGTATCGCTGAACCTGATCTTCGGGTTCTTTTCCTGCACGTAGCCAATTTCCCAGGCGCTCTTGCCTAGAAACACAGGCGCATTGTCGACGTCCTCGGCCATCTGCGAAGCTGACTTTTCGGCGAAGGCCTCAAGGTCAGCGTGATTGTCGGCGCTGACCCAACGCGCGGCTTGGTAGGGCGAGGTTTCGAAGATCACTTCGAGCCCGTATTCGGCCTTCATCCGTTCATCGAGTACTTCGAACTGCAGTTGGCCCACCGCGCCAACAACGAGATCGCCGCCATAGACTGGCTTAAACACCTGCGTGACGCCCTCTTCGCCAAGCGACTCCAGCGCCTTGCGAAGGTGCTTCTGTTTGAGTGGGTCCTTCACGCGCACGCGCTTCAGAATTTCCGGCGCGAAGTTTGGAATGCCCTGGAAGACAACGTCGCCGCTCTGCGAGAGTGAATCTCCGACACGCAGTCCGCCATGGCTCGGAATGCCAATCACATCGCCGGGAAACGCCTCGTCCGCGATCTCGCGATCCTGGGCCATGAACATCATCGGATTATGGACGTTGAAGCCTTTGCCAGCGGCGGTCTTCAACGTCATCCCGCGCTGAAAGCGACCTGACGAGATGCGGAAGAAGCCCACGCGGTCGCGGTGCTTCGGATCCATGTTTGCTTGAATCTTGAACACAAAGCCGGTGACGTCATTGCGTCCGGGCGCAACTTCCGTCTCCGCGCCCTTCACCGTCGCCTTAAGCGGACGCGGCGGCGGCGCGTTCGCGGCCAAGCCCTTCAGTAGTTCGAGCACACCGAAGCGACGCAGCGCGGAACCGAAGTACACCGGCGTTAGATGCCCTTCGCGGAACGCGGCGAGATCGAACTTCGGCAGCCCCTCGCGCGCCAGCTCGGCTGTTTCCTCAAGCTCGGCACGCACATCGTTAGTAACGCCGAGCAGAAAATCGTCGCCACCGCGTTTTTGCCGCCCGGCTTGTCCGAAGCCTTCCTCGCCATGCTCCAAGCGCCGAAACGGCACGAACTCGTCCGTCGTCAGGTCCAGCATCCCTCCAAAGCGCTGACCCGAGGCTGCCGGCCAATACATCGGCGCGGTATCCATCGCGAGCTTGGAGTGAATTTCATCCAGAAGGGCGAACGGATCGAGCGCTTCGCGGTCCATCTTGTTGATGAACGTCGTGATCGGAATGTCGCGCAGGCGGCAGACCTC
>CADEDT010000114.1 GCA_902826145.1 uncultured Caulobacteraceae bacterium | reverse complement strand
TCCCGACCGTCTGCTTAGGACGCAGCTGCTCTATCCAGCTGAGCTACGGGGCCGCACACGGCGAGAGCTAAGAAAATAGCTCGCGCACTGCAACAGCTTTGACGCTTCGCGGGCTGGACACCTGCGCCGCGGCGGGACCATCATGGCGCTCCGCGGACGTGGGGAGACGCCGGACATGGCGCAGAAATACGCCAATACCTGGTCGCAGGCGGCCGCTGGCCTGACTGCGCTATCGCACACGCAAGCCGGCGTGTTCCGTTGGGGCGTCGTCGCTCTACTGACGCTGGTGTGGCTCGCGGGCGGCTTTTGGCTGTGGCGTGATCTGCCATTTTCGGAAGGGCTCTATCGCACGCTGAGCGCCGTCAGCATGTGGGACGAGTACTTCAACGCGCGGGATCCGATGCGCGAGGTCGTGCGCTATGCTGCGCTTGCCGTGCCTGTCGTCGGCTTGCTGTTCGCGTTTTCAGGGCAGCTCGGCCGCTCGCTAGCGCGCCTCTTCAATCTTGGTGCGGCGCGTCACATCGTCATCGCTGGCGATAGTCCGCCAGCGCTGTCGCTCGCGCAGGATTGTCGCAAGCGCAAGGACTCGGTGATCCTGATCGCTGACGAGCTGCCGGAAGAGACCGCATTGGGTCTGCGCCGCAAGGGCGTGATCGTGCTTCAAGGCAACGCGACGCATGTGGAAACACTGCGCACCGCGCGGGCGCATCACGCGGCGCATGTCGTGGCGTTTGAGCCTGACGATACGGCCAACCTGCACGTTGAAGCGGCGGTGCGGCGTCTTGTCGGAAACGGCAAGCGTAAGCCCCCGATCGGCGTTCACGTCGCCACACGTTCGTCGTTGCTGCTGAAAGAAGCGCGCGAAATGCGATCCGCCGAAATGCGGAAGGGGAAAGCTACGCCCCCGCCGATAGATCCCAAACCGTTTTCGCTCGAAGAAATGGCCGCGCGCGCGTTGATTCAGAAAGAAAGCCAGACACTGCTCTCGTTGGCGCAAGAGTTGAAGCAAGATCGCGTCCATGTCGTGTTCTTTGGCTTCGATGCCGCGGCTGAATCCGTTGCCGAGCGGGTGCTGATGAGCTTGTGGTCATCGCACTTCGATGCGCCCCGCATCACCGTCCTCGCACCCGATCCCGCGTCTGTTGAAGCTGGCTTTCGCGCGCGCCACCGCGAGGCCTTCGCGCACCAGCAAGCCTGGGTGGCCGATGTCGCGTTCATGCCGTTCGACTGGAATGTCGCTTCGATCGGCGGCGAGCTGTTGGACGCCGTCGAACAAGCACGCGGCAAACCGACAGCGATCGTCGTGTCAACCGGCGCCGACCCGGGCAACATCCATCTCGCCATTGCGTTGAAGCGCGCCTGCAATCACGGCCTACGCTGGCCGGTGCCGATTTTCTTGCGCGAGACCAGCCAATCGGAGTTTTCGCAGCAATACGCGAAGGGTGACGAGACCGCCGAACTCGACGCGTACCTCAAGGCTTTCGGCGCGCATCAGCTCAACGCGACGCGGCAGCGCGTGATCGATGGTGTGCTTGATCAAGGCGCGGCTATCGCGCACGAGCATTACAACAAGGGGCTCGGCAAGAAAGACGCTATGAGCATGCGTGAGCTGCAATCCGCGATGAAGGATTGGGCGGACGTTCTCGAAACCTACCGCGCCGCCAACCGCTCGGTGGCCGATGCAGCAATGACCAAGGTCTGGGACGCTGGCTGGCGCATTGCTGATAAGGCAAAGGGCGAGAAAGGCGATACGGCGCCCACCGTGCCGCCTGAGTTGCTCGATCAAATGGCGCGGCGTGAGCACGATCGCTGGATGGCTGAGCGCTTGATGTCAGGCTGGCGCCCAACGGTTGAGGGCGAGAACCGCAACAACGATCTCATGGCGCATGACAAGATCGTGGGCTGGGATGCGCTCAATGAGAGCGATCGCAACAACGACGTCGTGCAAGTGCGCGCCGCCATGGATGTCGCGCGGCTCATGCACAAGGATGGCTTCGTCCGGCGCTAGTCGCCGATGCGCCCGCCGTCGTCACGCGTGATCACCACGACGGCCGAGCGAGGCCACGCGTCGCCGCCATCGGGAAAACTGGATGGCGGCTTCTGTGGCGGATCCGACCAGCGCAAGAATCCATACTCAGCGCCCGCAACGGTGTTCGCGCCCGGATGCTGGATTGAGGTGAAGAACGCGCGTTCGTCTGGGGCCATCAGGGGACCGCACACCTCCGCTCCGACCGGGCAAACCATGAAGCGTTTAATGGGTCGCGGCCCTTCTGCGTTAAGCGGCGCCATCAAGATATTGTCGTTGCAATCGGCGAAGATGCCGTCGCTGCCGTCTGTTGCGATCCAGACGCGATGCGTTGAATCGATGAACATGTTGTCGGGGCAGGCGAAGCGCGCGCCTACGTTCTTGGCGACGCCATTGACCTTCGTCGAAACGTGCGCGTGCACGCCACCGCCGCGAATTGCCGCCGTCAGCTCCGTTGCATCCGGATCGCCGCCCATGGCGAACACGTCCCACGTGAAGCGCTCGGAGGCGCAATCCCCGCCGGCTTCGTCCATGCGGACGATGTGCCCGGTGAGATTGCTCTGGGCCGTGTACGGCCGCTCGCTCTCGCGGCGTGGGTTGCCCGGGTGATCAAAGCCGCGCTCGCTGTTGTTGGTGCAGGCGATCAGGACGGGTCCGAGACCGCGCCATTCGTTGTCGCGTACCGCCTCGACATCCTCCGGCCGATCCATTGGCGTCGCGCCCATAAGCCGCGCTGCATCACGCAGGCGCATCAACACGTCCGCTTCGTCGCGGAAGCGGATCGGCGATTCCTCGGCTTCAGCCGCCGCGTTTGCGGCCGCCGCTGAGACGGGCAACCAACGGCCTTCGCCGTTCTCCAAGAATTGCGCGACATGGAGCTGACCTTCGTCGAGCAGATCCATGTTGGCAGCGCGGTTGTTCGGATCGAAACGGCCGCGCGTCACGAACTTGTAGACGTGCTCATCACGCTGGTCGTCGCCCATATAGACGACAACGCGTCCGTCGCGAGCCAACGCGGTCGTCGCGCACTCATTTTTCTTCCGTCCAAGCGACGTGCGCTTCTTCGGCGTGGAATTTGGATCGTAGGGATCGATCTCAGTGATCCAACCATAGAGCGCCGGCCCATGCGGGTTCTCGGCGATGCGGAACTGACGCGGCGCTAGCGGCGCGGCGGAACCGCCGCCGCCCGGGTAGGAGAAGCTGGTAGAGTCGAGCGCATAAGCGGGATCGGAAAGGCGGCGCGCGTCGATGTCGGTGTCGCGTCCAAAGAAAAGGCCGTCGAAGTTTTCCTCCGCGGTGAGGTAAGTGCCCCACGGGGTCAGCCCGCCGGCGCAATTCGCCATCGTGCCGCAGCGTACGGCGTCGGCCGGAGCGCGACCCCCGGTGCGGTCTGGCTCTGCATTGTTCACGACCGACGCTGCGGCCACGATCCATGGATGCTGAGCGCCCGCGCCGGCGAACTGAACCGGCGTGAACGGCGTAATGCGGCGGTTGAAACCTTGGCCCGGCGCGGGACTGCGCGTGGCGCGCCAGCTTGCACCTTCGCGCCGAAGCTCAACGACGCTTACGCCGACTGCCGCGATCAAAGCTTCGATCTGCGCGGCGCTCACATTCTGCGGGCGATCAAGCGCGGGAAAGGCCAGATCGAGCGTCGCGTATTCGTTGTTGGCGCAAAGGATCAAACGATCCTGATCCGTCGGCGGCGGAAATGCGTAGTCGGCCGCGAACAGCGCCAGCATGTCGTTGTTCTGGCCAAAGCGCCGCTCCTGCTCCGCGCGGGTCATCGCGTCGAGATCAGGGCGCTCCGGCATTCCTTCAAACAGCGCGTCGCCCCACGCGATCACGCTGCGCCAACGGTAGCCTGCGGGCAGCGAGATGGTGTCTGCGTTCGTGGCTGGCAATGAGTCAAACGTCGCGACCGGCGCAACTTCGCCACCGCTAGTCGCTGGTTGTGTCGCGCAAGCCGCCAAGTTGAGCAGTGGCAACCCCGCCAGGCCGCCAAGGAGAGCGCGACGCGAGGCGATGAGTTCGTTGATATGTTTCGTCACAGGCATTCCCCGCCAATTTCGCGCACGCCTAGGCGCTCCGTGCGACAGACCTGTGAAGGCCCATCGCGTCCTTTAGCTCTGCGACCTGCGCGATCTTTGTCTCGAACAGCGACCAGTCGTCGCGTTCCGCGATCGGCGCCCACAAGGCCTCGACTTCGTCGATCAGCATCGTGTGCGGCGTCGGCCGCTGGAAATAGGGGTGCGACAGCTGCTCCGCGGCGTCACTGGGCGCTCGTGTCTCCAACCCGGCGCGCACCGGTGCGAATGACGCATCTGTGTAGAGTGAAGCCTGGGGACTGGCTGCGGCACGCTCCGCGCTTGCGGCGCCGCAATACCAGTCGTGGAAGAACTGATCCCATCCCGCCTGGGTCTGCGTCATCCAGCCAAACAACTGTGACGCAAACTCTAAGTCCGCCTCAAAAGCGCCGGGCACGAGGTTGAGCCGCGTGAACAGGGCATCCCGCAGCCCGTGCTGATATGCACCAACGAACTTCGTGAGTTCAGCCTCCAACCGCGACGCCTCACACACCGCGCTCAGCGCGCCGCCCAACTGCGCCAGCGCCCACGACACCGCCTCTGGCTGCCGCCCGAACGCGTAGAGCCCGCTCTCGTCGAAATACGCCGCTGTGAAGCTGGGATCACTCGTCGGCGCGAAGCGCCATGGCCCGTAGTCGAAGCTCTCGCCCGTCACATTGAGATTGTCGGTGTTGAGCACGCCGTGGACGAAGCCCGCCGCCATCCAGCTCCCAGCGAGCCGGGCGGTCGCGGCCACCGCCTCACTGAACAGAGCAATCGCGCGCTCCTCGCCTGCGAGGTTCAGGTGCTGTGGATAGTACGCCGCGCAGGCGTGCTCGACAAGCTGATGCATGAGGTCCGCCCGCTCGAAGAAGGCGAGCCGCTGGAACGAGCCGAAGCGGATATGGCTGTATGACAGCCGCACGAGCACCGAAGAGCGTGTCGGCGAAGGCTCATCCCCGCGCGTGAGCGCCTCGCCGGTCTCGAACAGTGAGAACGCCTTCGATGTGTTCACGCCGAGCGCCTCCAGCATCTGCGCCGCCAAAATCTCGCGAACGCCGCCCTTCAGCGTCAGCCGCCCATCGCCGAAACGCGAATAGGGCGTTTGGCCAGAGCCTTTGGTGGCCAGATCAAGCAGGCGGCCTGCGTCATCGCGCAGCTGCGCAAAGAGAAAACCGCGCCCGTCGCCGATGTCTGGATTGTAAGTTCTGAACTGATGCCCGTGATAGCGCATCGCCAGCGGTGCAGGCATGTTGTCCGGCAGTGGCTCAAAGCGCGCGAAATGCGCTTCCCACTCCTCGGCGTTCAGTTCGTCGAGCCCCACCCGCGCGGCCCAAGCCTGGTTCCGCCATCGCAACGCGTGCTGTGGAAATCGCTCTGCTGACACGGGATCGGCAAATTCCGGCCCGAGTGTTTCGAACAGAGGATCGGGCCGGTAGCGCGCCGTGATGGGCATGGCGCCTATCTAGTCTGAGCTAGGCGCTAAGTCATGCGCCAGTGATGCGATGGCCCGTGACGTGGCGCGCTGTTTGTGCCACAAAATCGTGGGGGCGGAGAGGAACGTGGGACAGATGTCGTCGCGCACTTTGAGCACACTCGGCGCATGTGTTGCGTTCGCGGCGCTCATGTCGTGTGGCGACAGTGCGAGCGGCGCCAAGACGGAGCAAAGCTCGGCCACGCGCGTCGCCGCCGCGCTCGATGTCTGCGCCGAAGGCAGCAGCGATTTCGCCCAGAACGTGTGCGAGAACGCAGCACTCGCCGCGTTGGACAATCAGGTCCGCGAAACTCTCGTCGCCGAGTCCGCAGCGATCTCCGACGCCGGCGCGCAATTGCTAGTGCAGAACCAAAATCGCTGGCGTGAAGCCGCGCGCGTTTCGTGTGGCATCATCGATCCGGACGCGGCACCCGACGCAACGCAGCAACGCTGCCTCGAAGGCGAATTTCGCGCGCGCGCGCAAGAAGCTTCGACCGCCGTGCAGGAAACAGGTGGCTACGTCTTCCAGCGCATGGAGCTTGTGAATGCGACGCCAGTCACGGCGGAGATCGCGTCGTCGATGGGCGACAACGCTCCGCACGCGGTGGAGCGCAACATCCGTTTTCCGCGCATCGACGGACCGCAAACGCCGGAAATCCGCCGCTTCAACGAACTCGTCGCCCAGCAGCCGCAGTTCGGTCTTGAGGACGGGACGAACGAGACCGTCGACTACGTCATTTCCTACGCTGGCCCCGAACTCATCTCGGTGAAGTTTATCCTCAGCTCGGACTCGCTGAGCGCCGCCAATGCGACCACGACCATGAAGGCCGTCACTGTCGTCATGGCCGATGGCGGCCGGCCACTCACTGCCACGGATGTCTTCCGCGCTGATTCAGGCTGGCAGGATTTCATCACCGGCCGCGCCGTGCAGCAGATCGCGCGCGAGTTTCCGGACTATCCGAACTTCCCACCGCGCCGCGACGTCTATGAGACTGCGACCAAGTCGCATCTCTGGTTGATCAGTGAGCGCGGCCTTGTGCTGATGTTTCCGCCGCTCTCGTTCGGCGGCTCACACGCCGACGGCGGCGTAGAGGTCACCATTCCGTGGGCTGACCTGCGGCAATATCTCAACCCCGCCGCACCCGCGCCTATTCGCCCCGCCGTCTAGGCCGCGCACAGCGCACGCGAATGCGCTAAGCAGCGGCGATGGCGTCCCGCACCGGATCGATGATCGCGCTAGCCGGCGTCGTGCTGATTGGCATGACAGGCTTCGGCGTCTTCCTGCCGATCTTTCCGTTTCTCTCTTTGCATCTCGGCGCCACGCCAACCGCGACGACGATCGCGATGGGCGCCTATTCGCTCGGGCAGCTCATCTCGTCCCCGCTATGGGGGAGGCTAAGCGATCGCGTTGGCCGCAAGCCGATCCTGATCATCGGCCTGCTCGGCGGCGTGGTTTCTTATCTTTGGATCGCCAACGCCGGCGATGTGTACCAGCTCGGCGCCGCGCGTCTGTTCGGCGGGCTAATGGCGGGCAACGTCGGCGCGGCGTTCGCGGCGGCGGCAGATCTGGCGGACGACAAGACACGCGCCCGCAACATGGGCTTGCTTGGCGCGGCAGTTGGATTTGCGTTTATCGCTGGCCCCGCGCTCGGCGCGCTGCTGGTTGGCGGTGAACCAGATCGCCAGAGCTTCGCCTTAGTTTGCTATCTCTCAGCTGCGCTCGCGGGTTTGGCCGCTCTGGCCGCTGTTGTTCTCTTCAAAGAATCCCTGCCACCATCGGCGCGCCGCAAGGAAGGCGAAGCGCGCCCGCGCCGCCTAGCTATGCTCACAAACCGCCCGGCTCTGGCGCGGCTCGTGCTTGTCATGTTTCTCGCCATCGCCGCGCAGGCGCTGATGGAGACAACCTTCGGTCTCTGGGCTGACGTCGAGTTGAACTGGGGACCGCGCGAGGTCGGATGGACACTTGCTGCGCTTGGCGCCGGAGCTGTCGTCTTGCAAGGCGGCGCCGCGGGCAGGGCGGCGCGCGTGCTCGGCGAACGCATGATGTTGCTGATCGGGCTCGTGCTCTTTGCTGCGGGTCTCGCGGGTCTCGCCGTGTCGCACGAGGTCGCCACCATGGCTGCGTCGCTTACGGCATTTGTGACGGGCATCGGCCTCGCAACGCCCGCGCTTAACTCACTGATCGCCGCTCAAGCTTCAGAACACGAACGTGGCGCGGTAATGGGGCTTTCGCAATCGGCGTCCGCGTTCGGACGCGTGGCTGGGCCACTCGGTGCTGGCGCGCTTTTCGATCAACTCTGTTCCGGCGCGCCATTCGCGATGGCGGCGGTGCTGATCATCGCGGCGCTGTTCGTGGCGCTGACCGAACCTGCGAAAGAAGCCTTCGGCCGAACGCCTTAGTCTTCGTACTTCCGCCAAAAGCCGTTGCGGTCGCGAACCTCGTACGCGTCGCCAGTCTTTCGCACTGCTTGCGACGCCAGCGGCGCTTTTCCGTGTCCGCCTGGAATGTCGAGCACGTAGGTCGGCTGCGCCAAGCCCGAGACACGCTCGTTCAGCTCTTGCGACAATTCCTGCCCGCGCTCGATCGAGCACCGGAAATGCGACGTGCCCGGCGCCTTGTCCAAGTGGTGCAAGTAATACGGCTTCACCCGCGCCTCGACCAAAGCACGCATCAGTGCTTCCAGCGTCTCGGCGTCATCGTTCACGCCGCACAGCAGCACCGTCTGCGCCAATATCGGCACACCGCTATCGACAATCCGCGCAATCGCAGCCTGCACTTGCTCTGTGAGCTCTCGCGCATGGTTTGTGTGCAGTACCACGTATGTCGTCGCGCCCTCAACGCGCAGCGCTTCAACCAAATCAGGCGTCACCCGCATCGGGTCGACAGCCGGAATGCGCGTATGCCAGCGAATGATCTTTACGTGCGGGATTGCGGCCAGCCGCTCCGTGATCTCGCGCACGCGTCGCGCGGAAAGCAGGAAGGGGTCGCCGCCCGTGAGGATGACTTCCCAAATTCCAGGCTGACTCTCGATGTAGGCAAGCGCCGCATCAAGCTCCGCGCCCGTCAGCATGCCATCGCCTTGCGGGCCCACCATCTCGCGCCGAAAGCAGAAGCGGCAGTAGACGGGGCAGACATGCACGAGCTTCAGCAAGCAGCGGTCCGCGTAGCGATGCACTACGCCTTTCACTGGCGTATGCGCCTCGTCGCCGATCGGATCGCTTAGCTCGTCCGGCGCAATCTCAAGCTCTCGCGCGTCAGGCCGAAACTGCGCCGCGATCGGATCATCCGGATTGGTCGGATCGATGAGCGCGTCCATCGCCGGCGTGATCGCGACGGCGTAGCGGCTGGCTACCTCCGCCAGCGGATCAGTCTTCGCCTTCGCGCTCATCTCAAATCCCAAACGCTTTCGCGTAATGCACCGTGCCGCCGCTCGCGAACACGCCGGGCTCGAACTCCAGCGCCATGAAGTGCGGCCCGGAGAATGGAGCTTGCAGCGATTCCGCTATTTTCGGCGAGAAACCGAAGCGGGGATAATACTCCGCGTGCCCCAGCACAATAACGCCAACGCAACCCAGCTCCTTGCACCGCGCATTGCCCGCACAGATCAATTCACCACCGAGACCTTGCTTCTGAAACGCTGGCAATACCGAAACCGGCGCGAGCGCGGCCGCTTGGAGCGTTTCGCCGCCACGCACTATCGCCAGAGGCGAATAGAGAATGTGTCCCTGGATCGCGATGTCGCTGGCCGCGACGAGCTCTGCAAGCGCATCGTCATCGGCACGGAGTTGCTCGACGAGGTTCGCTTCATCGTCCTGTTCAAAAGCGTGGCGTACGACTTGGCGGACGGCGGCAAAGTCGTTGGGGATGATGTTCCGGATCACAGGCTCTTGCCTAGATAGGTGAGACGCCGCGCGCTAGCCTGATCGACATGAGCAGAGTTGCATTTGTCTTCGCTTGTGGCGCCGCCTTGATCTCGTGCAGTCCTGGTCAAGGCGGCCCGACACATGAAGCGGGAACGCTTGTGCAAATCGAAGGCTACGCGATACGTCCAAGTCCACCGCGTCATGACGTGACGCAGCCCGTGGACCACGAAGTCTTTGGTTGCGGCGGGATGTGGTCGAGTCGGGGGCGGAGCGGTCAGCGGAGTGGGACGTATCGCGTTGATGGCGACCGCATCTGCGTGCGCACCTCGGGTGGCGAGGACTGCCGCCGCTTTATCCGGCGCGGCGCGGATTATCGTGATGTTTTTCTGAGCGGCCCGCTTGGCATTGGCGAAGTCGAGTACTCCGCGCAACGCCGCCATTTTTGTGCTGCCGATCCTTCCGGCGGTCCGTCGCGCGATGCAACTATCATCGATGTGACCGGCCTGCCTCCGCTTCGCGATGGTGAGCTTCGCGGCGTGCTGGCTGGCTCAAGCGTGATGATTGGTCATTTCGTTTCGACGTACGATTGCCGTGGCGGTTGGGGACAGTCGGGCGCAATTGTCCCCGAGGGTGGAACCTACGAGATCTCCGGCGACCAAGTTTGCGTCACGTCCAACGATCGCACCAGCTGCGCCAGATATTTCCGTCAGCATGGCGGCTACTACGTTCAGGCTGTGCGGGAAGGTGTGACGACCGCGGGCGCGGTGGACATTGTACGGAATGAGCGCTGCTAGCTCGCCGGTGTCCACAGCACATCGTTTCGCGGATCGCCATCAGTAGATTTGTTCTTCGACGCCGTCGTCACGAAGGAGGAAGACCTTTTTCAGTTTGGGCCGGTAGTCGTATTCTTCGTCCAACCAAGTCATGATGTCGGCTATCGGCTCGTCGCTATCGAGCAGGACGTCGCGGGTGACGAGCCGATCATCGATTCGAAAAACGATGCGATACCGAGCTTCACTCATTGGGGCGTCCACAGCACGTCATTGATGTGCCGCGCGCCCGTGACCAACATCACCACACGGTCGAACCCCATCGCCACACCGCTCGATGACGGCATGTGCGCCAAGGCGGCCAGAAACTCTTCATCGATCGGCCAGCGCTTCCCGTAGCGCTTTGCCTTCTCATCCATCGCCGCAACAAGCCGCGCGCGCTGCTCCACCGGATCGGTCAGCTCGCCAAAGCCGTTCGCCAGTTCCACCCCGCAGGCATAGAGCTCAAACCGCTCCGCCACGCTGGCGTCGTGCGCGCACCGCCGTGCCAAAGCCGCTTCGCTGATCGGGTACTCCGTCAGCAATGTCAGCGCGCCGTCGCCGAGTTGTGGTTCAACGTGCTGCACCAATGCCGCCGAAAACGCATCACCATCTGCCGGCATGGGTACCGGGCAGAGCTGTTCGAACGCGTCGCGCACTGTGATGCGCTCGGCGGCGGTGAACGGATCGCAACTCCGTTCCCGCCACTGCAGGGCTGCAGCTCCAGCCGCTCGCGCCGCCACGCGCACGATCTCGACGCAATCGTCCATTGTCTCTTCATACGGCGCATTCGCGCGGTACCATTCGATCATCGTGAATTCGGGCGCGTGCAGCGGTCCCGTCTCGCCACGCCGCCACGTTTTTCCCAAGAAGAAGAGCTTCCGCTCGCCCGCCGCGAGCAGCTTCTTCATCGCAAACTCGGGACTCGTGTGTAGGTATCGCTCGCCGACTTCGAACGCATCGATATGCGTCTCGGCCCCCGGCGAAACGGCAAGCATCGTCGGCTCTGCTTCCGTAAACCCCTGCGCCCAAAACCATTCCCGCACCGCGCGCGCGATCGCCGCTCGCGCCGCAAGAAACGCCTGGCGGTCACGGTGACTCTCCTTCCCCCACCACGAACTCATATTACCCCTCTCCCTTGCGGAGAGGGGGCTAGGGGGTGAGGGGCGTTCAGCTGCCGCGGTGTTTCAGAATAGACGCCACCGCGCCCAGTCGAGCGCCCCTCACCCCGCCGCTTCGCGGCGACCCTCTCCGCGAGGGAGAGGGTTGGGACAGCGCGCCGCTTTGCCAATTGCTCAAATCTGGCTAGAGAAGCCCCCAATTCCGGTCCTTTCGGGTATTTCAGGACCG
>CADEDT010000113.1 GCA_902826145.1 uncultured Caulobacteraceae bacterium | reverse complement strand
CGCCTTGGCCCTCACCAGCGCCCTTGACCGCTTTGGGCACGCCAGTGCGCGTGTGCTCGAAGCGGTCACTGGCGCAGATGAGAGCGATCTAGGCGCAGCGCTCGTCGAGATGTCGGCGGCGAAGACGCAGGCGAAAGCCGGCGTCGCCGTCATCCGTTTTGCCGATGAGATGTGGGATGCACTGATTGAGATCGGCCGCGAGCCGTCTCAGCGGTAGCTCGCATTCGCCACGGCGCAGACACAGGCTTTCAACGTCTCGAACAAGCGCGCGGAAAGCCGCTCGTAGTCCGCGCTGAACTCATCGCTTGGAGCGATGTCGTTCCAAGACCCCATGCCGCCGAACACCCAGGCCAAGCTTGCGGCCGCGAGCACACGTTGCTGCATTTCGCTGGCGCCGGCGTAGCGGGCAAAATCCTCCAAGAACCCGCCGACTTGCGGCGCCGGGTCGCGAAGCGACGCACGGGCGGCGGCGAAGATTTCATCAAACGGCGAAAACCGCATGCGCCGGGCGAGATCTTCGATATCTGCGAGCACCGCATCCAGATCGGCGCTCACCTCTTCTAGCGACGGAGCCGACAGGGCCTGCGGCACCGTTTCGACAATCCGCAGATACGTATTGAGCCAAATCTTGCGGTCAGGATCGCTGCGATCACCGAGACGATCGAAACCTTGCCACAACACGGACGCGCGCTCGTGAACTTCTTTAATGAGCCAGGCGGGTCCGCCACCGACGAACCCGACCATTTGATGTTCGGTCACCGGGAGCGACTGCCCCTCTTCGCGCGGTCTCGGGGCATAGTGTAGCCGGAGCCCACGCGCACCGCGCAACGTGGCGAACCAGGCAACTGGATCGGGCGCGATCTCGCGATCGTCGTCGCCTTTCAGCTCCCGAAAATCGCAGCTCTTCGAGAACATGAAGACGGCGGCGTTCGGCCAGAAGCCGCTCACGTCCTTGCCCTGGAGATAGGCGTTGCCGACCGCGGTGAGCATCAGCGCTTGCGCGATCGGACCCTGCATGCGGCGTCAGTCCTTGTAGTAATCCTGCATCAGTTCGGTCGCCCAAGCGGGCTGGCGCGTCGCGCCGATCGGCGCGAACTCGCTCATCCACGGTTTCACATCGAGCACCGGTGTGCCGTCGATCGCGTCGAGGCCACGTACAGTGAGCACGCGGCCTTCGACTTTTACGATGGTCGCGCGTGTCAGGCCAATGCGATTTGGCCTCGCCTTGCCGCGTTGCGCAAAGATGCCGACGAGCGGCCAATCAGTGCGCTCGCGCGGATGACGGGCGCCCTTCTCGATTTTCGCCACATCCACGCGATCCATTAGAAAGAGCACTTCCACGTGACTGAAATCAGAGAGCCCGAAGTACGCCTCTTCGCCAAATGCCTCGTCCAGCACGATGTCGGCGTCGACCTTGCCCCAAAAGTCGTCGCGCAGATCCTTCCGCGGAGAGCGAACGACCGCGATGGGTGCGACCTCGAACGTCATGTCGGCCTCTTCAGTGCGCTGGCGTCTTTCCCGCTTCGTCCTTGCGTCGCGCTCGGATGTTCAAGAGTTCCACGACGAGCGAGAACGCGATCGCAAAGTAGAGATAACCGCGCGGAATGTGGAAGCCCAAGCCATCTGCCACGAGCGCCACGCCAACAAGCAGGATGAAAGCCAGCGCCAGCATCTTCATTGTCGGATTCTGTTCGATGTATTTTGCGAGCGGTTCGGCCGCGACGGCCATCACCAGGGTCGAGATCACAACAGCGGCAATCATAACGGCTAGAATGTCGGTCATGCCGACAGCGGTGATTACGCTATCCAGCGAGAACACGATATTGATAACGGCGAGTTGCACGAGCACGGCCGCGAAATCATTCTTGGCTTCAGCTTCCTCGTGGCCCGTGCCCTGAACGGCCGAGTGAATTTCCTGCGTGCCCTTGACCAGCAAGAACAATCCGCCGCCGAGCAAGATCAGGTCCTTCACCGTGAAGAAGGTGAACTCTTCGATCGCGTGCTCATCCGCGCCGGTGCCGAGGATCAGCGCTGCCCAGCCTTCCGGCAGCGCGAACAGCGGATGCTGGTCGAGTTGGATGATCCAGAAGATGCCAGTCAGCATAACGACCCGGAGCCCCATCGCCCCCCAAATGCCGACGCGACGCGCCTGCACTAGCTGCTTGCCCTTCAGTTTTGCGATCGCGATCGAGACGAACAGCAGATTGTCGATACCCAGCACGATCTCGAGGAACGTCAGCGCCGAAAGGCTAACCCAGAAGGCAGGCGTGGCCAGAATTTCCATGTGCTCGAATCTCCGAGGCCTCTAACGCCTCATCGCCACCGCTACGTCAAGGACGTGATTGAAGCGGGTGGACGTGCTAAGGCGCGCTTGAAGCTTTCGGAGACGGCAACATGCGGCGTTCCATACTTGTGCTCGGTCTTATACTTGCGGCATGCGCTTCGCCAGCGCCCGTGATGACCCGAACATTGGCTGCCGCTGATGCGGCAACGTCGCTTGCCGTTGGCGACCGCATCTCGGAACTGAACTCGACGATTGCGCCCGGCACGGAAGGCATGGACCCGGTCGTGAATATGACGCTCCGCCACGCGGACGGGCGGACGCTCAGCTTTCAGCAAGGCAACCATTCACCCAACGATCTCATGGCGCAGCGCGCCGGCGGACCGCTCGCGCAAATCATGGGCATCCCCGGCGAAGAGCCGACGCTGCTTTGGCATGCGACCGAAGGTGAAGGTGCGGGCGCACCTTTCTTTTGCGGTCCACAGGGGCCCGCCGCGATAGGCACGTACGAAGGCGCGGACGGCGTGATTCAGATTGTCGGCCTGCGGCAACAGATCGAGTTCGAGACGCTGCCTGACGGGCAAGTCATGGCGCTCCCCTATTCGCCAGACCAAGTGTGCGCGCGGCTGAAGTTTCGGCGCGAGTAGCGCATGACTGTCTACGCTCTCGCGCAACTACGCATTCACGATCGCGATCGCTACAATCGCTACATGCACAATTTCGTGGCGCGGTTCACGGAAGTGTTCGGCAAGTTCGGCGGCAAAATGCTCGCGGCTGACGACGCGCCGCGGGTGCTCGAAGGCGAATGGTGGGACCGCAACAAGGTCGTGCTGATGGAATTTCCGGACGAGGCATCGCTGACGGCTTGGGCGACATCGCCGGAGTACAACGAGATCGCTGCCGACCGGGTGGCGGGCGCAGAGGCTGTCGTGTTGCTCGTCAAGGGCATCGAACGTGCGTGACCTGACGCAGGGCTCGATCACGGCGCACCTGCTCGGGATGGCGGCGTTCATTGGGATCAGCCTGATCTTTCAGACGATGTATTTCATCGTCGACCTCTATTTCGTCTCGCGGCTCGGCAGCGCAGCGATCGCTGGCGTAAGCGCATCCGGCAACGTGTTCTTCCTGGCGCTCGCAGCGAGCCAGCTCATCAGCATCGGCGTGATGGCGACCGTCGCGCAAGCAGTCGGCAAGAAGGACGAGGCGGAAGCAAACCTCTATTCCGACCAAGCGATCTCGATGTCGCTGCTGTTTGGCGCGGTGATGCTGGTGCTCGGCTATGCGTTTGGCGGCATCGGCGTTGATGCACTCACTGCAGATGCGGAAAGCGCTGCGGCCGGCCGCGCCTACTTGTTCGCGTTTCTACCGCAGCTCGCTTTGATGTTTCCGGTCAGCGCCATGACATCGGCGTTGCGAGGCGCCGGCGTGACGATGCCGACCATGGCGTTGCAAACCGCAACCATCCTGCTCAACGCCGCGCTGGCGCCGGTGCTGATTGCCGGTTGGGGGACCGGCGTTCCGCTCGGCGCTGCTGGCGCCGGTTGGGCTAGCTCCATTGCCGCCAGCGTCGGCACGATCGCGCTCATCTTCATGTTTCCGCGTGTGCAAAAATACCTGCGGCTTCACATCAACTCGCTGACGCCGAAGTTCGATGCGTGGCGACGACTAATCTTCATTGGGCTGCCGACATCACTCGAATTCCTGATGATGTTTGTGATCTTCATCGTCATCTACTTCGTCATCCGTCCCTTCGGAGCCGAGGCGCAGGCTGGCTTCGGCATTGGCGGGCGCATCATGCAATCGATCTTCCTGCCCGCGATGGCGGTTGCTTTCGCGGCTGCGCCGATCGCGGGACAGAATTTCGGCGCCAAACGCTATGACCGCGTCCGCGACACGTTTCGTGACACGGCGCTGATCGGCTCCGGCATCATGTTGGTGCTCAGCATTCTTTGCCACATCACCCCAGGCATTCTGGCGCGGCCATTCACGGACGATCCGGCGGTGCTGGCGATCAGCAATGACTATTTGCAGATCGTTTCGTGGAATTTTGTGTTCAGCGGTTTGGTGATGGCCGCGGGCAGCATGTTCCAGGGCATGGGCGACACGCGGCCGTCATTGCTGGCAAGCGCAACGCGCACGCTGACGTTCGTTGCGCCTATTCTATGGATGTCGACGCAACCATGGTTCACGCTGCACCATGTGTGGCTGGTGTCGGTTGCTTCAGTCATTGCGCAATGCGCGCTGGTGATGTGGCTGTTGTTCGAGACTTTTAAACGCAAGCTCACACCACCAACGCCCGCTCCTATTGCGGCGGCAAGCTGAGCGAGGCTTGGCCAAACGCGTAGCGCCAGCCTTCCGGCGTGCGCACGTAGGTGTCGCTGAACCACAGGCGGCGATCGAACGGGCCGTTCGGCCCTGTGCCTTTGAGCCAGAGCAGCGCCGTGACAATGGCGGTGTCGTCGCCGTAGAGGCGCACGGTTTGGGTGCCCTCGTCTTCGACTTGTTGTTCGTAGACGAACTGCTGCTCGCGCGCGGAGCGCAGCAAATCCTCACGCGTGAACACCTCACCGCGGCCGACGACAAGGATCATGTCGGGATGAAGGATGCGGGCCATCGCTTCCGCGTCGTTACGTTCCACCGCGGCTTGGTACTCCGTGTCGAGCACGGCAACAGCGGCGCGGTCTTGATCGGGCGTGGCGTGGGCAAGCGCAGGCATGAGCAATACTCCAAGCGCCACGGCCAAGCCGCGCGCCCTATGAATCGGGGACATTTTGGATTTCTCCGGGAGTGGATCGGCGAGATGGACAGTGCCGGAATCGGTCTTGCCGCGCTGGCCATTTCCGGACTTCACTGGCGCCGCTAGTCGACGACGAAAATCACCGCGGATTGAAGGTCAGCGTCACGTAGTTACGGCAGACCTCGCCCGGTTGCGGGTCGAATGGGATGCAAGTGGAGTTCGTCGTCAGCAACGCCACGTCGCGGCCAGACGGCGTGACGATGTGCTCCGAGTAGCTCTCGAAGTCCCCCTGAAACTCGACGCTCGCGCCAGCGCTGCGCAGGGATTCCAACAATGCCAACCCTTGAAACGTGTTGGTGTCGATGGAGAGTGTTCGGATATCCGTCGCGTCGCCAAGCGCAACGATGCGCTGCCCTCCACCGCGTCCCGTCAGATGCGCTTCGCGCCTGACCGCGCCATCCTCGGTGACGGATTGAGTCGAACGCCAGTCCATTGAGCTTGCAACGCGAGCGCTGAATGCGTCCCAGCTATAGTCCTCGTTCTGCGCGGGGGAGATCGCTTGAATGATGAACTGCGTCACCGCAATGACTGAGGGATCGCGCGAATCGTTTGAGCGCTCGTGCGCGCAGCTGGCTAGTAGCACGCTGGAAGCAAGGAGAGTGCGGCGCGTCAGAATTTGGAGAACCCTCCGTCCAGCAAAATCGAGTCGCCGTTGTGGAAGCTTGATGCATCGCTGGCGAGATAGACCGCGATGCCACCGAACTCTTCAGGCTTGCCCCAACGCCGATACGGCACGCGGCCAATGACCTGCTTGTTGAAGACTTCGTTCTCCTGCGCGGCGCCTGTCATCTCGGTCGCCACCCATCCTGGCAAGATGGCGTTGGCACGAACGCCGTAACGGCCGAACTCAACAGCGATGCCGTTGGTGACGGCGACAATGCCGGCTTTCGTTGCCGTGTAGTCTTGGTTTTTCGGCGCGCCGAAGATTGCGCCTAAGCTCGCGACTGCCGCGATTGAACCACCCGGATCGCCCTGCTCTGCACGCGCCTTCATGTGGCGGCACGCTTCGCGCATGGTCCAGATCATGCCGTCGAGATTGATCGCCATGACACGACGATAGTCTTCGCCGCCGATGTCGAGGAAGGATTTCCAGCGATTGGAGACGCCGGCGTTCGCGAAACAAGAATCGACGCGGCCGAACTCGGCGAGCGTGGCGTTGAAGCCGGCAACGACGTTCGCTTCGGTCGATACGTCGACGATGCGTGCGTTGACCTTCGTGCCGTGCGCCTTGAGCTGCTCCAGCGCCCGCGCATTCTTCCCCGCGTTCGTGCCCCAGATCTCGACGCTTGCGCCCGCCTGCGTCAACGCATCGGCCATACCAAGGCCGATGCCGCCATTGCCGCCCGTAACGAGCGCGACGCGACCGGTGAGATCGAAGGGCTTGTAGCTCATGGCGGACACTATCGCCGCAGGCCTACGATCAAGCAACAGGCTGGGTTCGAATCGTCCTTGTAACCAACCAAGCCGCAATTGCTCCAATCAGTGCGGTGACTGTAGCAAAGACCACAACGAAGAAGAAATACGCACCCATTGCGTGGTAGGTCCCATCGACATCAGCTGCCGCTGTTCGTGGCACACCCACCGCAAGAACAATCAGTGCGATAACTGAAGTGATTACGATCGCCGCCGGCACCGACAGCGCGCAGACCGTGATCAAGCGTCCGCGAGTCCAGCGCGGACGCACGCGATGGAGAACTAGCACCGACAGCATGACCAACACAGCATACACAAGAAGGACAAAAACCGTGGGGTGCATCAGAGAAAACTGTACGGATCGACATCGATTTGTACGCGCACGGCGCTGTGCAGCTTCACGCGGGCGGACCATGCGGCGAGGAACGCGCTGACATCGACACCGCGATTGGCGCGAACCAAGAAGCGATGGCGATACATACCGCGGATGACACTAAGCGGCGCGGGCGCTGGGCCCCAGAGATCGAGGCCTTCGACATGCGGGGCTTTTTCACCGAGCGCTTTCGCCGCCTCCGCGGCGAGCTTTTCGTTAGGCGCGGAGACGATGACAGCCGCGAGCCGGCCGTAAGGCGGCATGCCGGCAGCTTCGCGCTCGGCGACTTCGGCAGCGAAGAACGCGTCGCGGTCTTGCGCGGCGAGCGCTTGCATCACTGGTTCGTGCGGCGCGTAGGTTTGGATGAGCGCCCTGCCCGGCTTTTCGTGGCGGCCAGCGCGGCCGGCGACTTGGCTGACAAGCTGGAACGTGCGCTCTCCGGCGCGGAGGTCGCCGCCTTTCAAACCGAGGTCCGCATCGACAACGCCGACGAATGTGAGGTTCGGGAAGTTGTGACCTTTGGCGACGATCTGCGTGCCGATCAGGATATCGATCTCGTTGTTCTCCATGCGCGCCACCAGATCGCGCACGGCCTCGCCGTTTGGTGTCGTGTCGGAGGAAAAGATTTCGACGCGCGCGTTCGGGAAGCTATCGCGCACTTCTTCCTCGATGCGTTCGACGCCGGGGCCGATTGAGACGAAAGCGTCAACCGCTTTGCACTCGGGACATTCCTTCGGCTTCGGGATCGAGAAGCCGGTAAGGTGGCAAACGAGACGGCCAGAATAACGGTGCTCGACGAGCCATGAATCGCTATCGGGCGAGCGCATGCGGTGGCCGCAAGCGCGGCAAAGTGTGAGCGGCGCGTAGCCGCGGCGGTTCATGTAGAAGAGCGATTGCTCGCCGCGCAGCAAGGCCTGCGCGGCGGCGGTGATGAGCTTCGGCGAAAGCCAGCGGCCTTTCTCGGGCGGATCGAGTTTGAGATCGATCAGCTCAACGTCCGGCAATTCGGCTGCACCGTGACGCGAGGGCAGCTGCACGTGCGCGTAACGCCCGGCCTGCGCGTTCACCAGAGTTTCGAGCGAGGGCGTGGCGCTGGCGAGGATCACCATGCAATCGCCAAGCTTGGCGCGGGCGACGGCCATGTCGCGCGCTTGATAGATGACGCCCTCTTCCTGTTTGTAGGAAGGGTCGTGCTCTTCGTCGATGACTATGAGGCGGAGGTTCGGATACGGCAGGAAGAGCGCAGAGCGCGCGCCAACGATGAGCCGGGCGCGGCCCGCAGCGATTTCACGCCAAGCGCGGCGGCGAGCTTTAGGCTGGATGGCGGAGTGCCACTCGACCGGCTTCACGCCGAAGCGCGCCTCAAAGCGGCTCATTGCGGCTTGCGTGAGTGCGATTTCAGGGAGCAGCACCAACACTTGCGCGTTCGGCGCCCCCTTCAACGCTTCGGCGGCGGCTTCGAGATAGACTTCCGTCTTACCCGAGCCGGTGACGCCATCGAGCAGCGCGACGTGGAATTTGTGATCCCGCACAGAAGCGCAGAGGCTCTCGGCAGCAGCGATTTGAATGTCTGAGAGCGACTTGCCGCTCATGCTGAGGTCGGGCGCCGGGTATGGCGGGTCCTCGCTGATCTCGAGTTTCACCAAGGCGCCGCAATCGACCAAGCCTTTAACAACTGCCGAAGATGTTTCGGCACGACGCGAGAGCTCAGCGGCGCTCACCTGCTCCTTCGCCGCTTCTTCCATCACGCGACGGCGTGCTTCGGTGAGCTTGGGTGGCAACTCGCCGGTCGGCGCGAGCACAGTGTGCGTCGGCGGCGGAAAGAGCGCTTCTGGCGAACGCACGACCATTCGCGAAAGGTCACCGGGCGGCCTTACAACATACTTTGCGGCCCATTCCACGAAGGCGCGACTGATCTCAGGCACCGGCGTGCCCGGCAACACCTCCTCGATAGCCTTGAGATTCGCCGCGCCCGGATGGTTGCGTTCAACTTCCCAAACTACGCCGCGCACGAGTCGCGAGCCGATCGGGGCGATAACGTGTTGACCCGGTTGGATTTGCAGAGACGAGGCCGCGCGGTAGTCGAAGGGCTCCGGCAGCGGCAACGGGAAGAGCACGGCGACCTTGTCTTGAGTATCCGCTTCGTACTCCGCGCCCTCCTCCGCCACCGAAAACAGCGGCCCAAGCGGCGGCGCGCTGCGCGTGCGCTTGAGCGCTTCCATGGCGCGGCGGCGGGCAGTTGAGCTCATTGGCCCTGAATCTAAGGGTTCGGGGGATTCGGTGGAAGCGCCGGATGTTGCGGAGCTGTTACTGAACGAGGTTTTACCTTCCTTTCTGACTGGTTCTTAGCCACGCCGCGCGACCCTGAGCCGCCATGTTTGCAAAGCTCATGTCCCGGCTCGTGCCGCTACCGGCCAGTGCGCACGACCACCTGTTTACGACGTTCGCGCCCGAGGGCGCGCCGCCGCAGGTGTTGAACACGATCTATCACCAGTATCGCGACACGATGCCGGATGAATTCATGCCGCCGCAGCACACGCACTATCGTGCACTCGTCGATCGCATCATCGGCGCGAACTGGCGTCGGCTCGATGGGATTGAGTTGCGGCGCGTCAGCTCCGCTTATGTGACGTGCTTTGAGCGTTCGGAGGCGTTTGAGTTTCAACTAGCGCTCTGGCGCATCGATCCGGACTTTCGGCGCTTGCTGGCCGATACGCGCGCGCAACTGATCGCGCAGCTTATGCCCTTGGCGGCGGCGGAGAGCGCGCGGCGAGCCCATTTCTCCCGTTGGAAGGAATGTCTCGCCGCGCCGCTCGACATTGAGGCGGCCGATCGCCTGGGTTTGATCCAGCAGATGGGGCCCGACGATTGGCACGAGATCGTGCTGCGCTGGAACTGGGACTGGGGTGTCGCCGAGCTGAACTGGATCACCTCGCAACGCGGGTGCGATCGGGCGACGGCCGTGTTCGCGCTGTGCAGCGGTAAGCCCAGCGAGGTGGCCACGCGGCACGTACGGCGCGACGACGATGAACACGGCTGGTTCGTCCGCGACGTGGCTTCGAGGCTTGAGGGCGGGTTCTACGCCAATGCCGAACTTGGCCTCGACTTGCCTTTGCGCCAACGCTTCGCCTTCGAGTCGGATCTGGCAGCGGCGCGGCTGACAGGAGTGAGCCCATGGCGATTGCCGGAAGACTTGGTCGCGCATAAAGGCAAGCGCACGCACCGGCCGAGGTATTCGGTGAGCGATGGCCGCGTGCACTTCGAGTATGAATACTGGCTCGAACACCTTGCGCCGCCACAACGCTAAACGATGTGTTGACGCGTGATCGCGCACAGTCGCGATCATGACGGCTGCTTCCGCCCTGCTCTCTCAATGGACCGCGCACTTACGCGAAGAGCGTCGTTTTTCGGGCAATTCGGTTGAAGCGTATGAGCGCGATGTTTCAGCGTTTCTCGGCTTTCTGAGCAGCCACCTGGGCGGCGAGCCAAGTGCGCGCGACCTTGCGGAACTCGAGCCGCGCGATCTCCGCGCCTATCTAGCACATCGCCGCCAAGGTCCAGATGCCCTCTCTGACCGCTCGATTTCGCGAGCGCTAGCCGCAATCCGCAGTTTCTATCGGTATCTAGAACGCAGGCATGGCGTGAAGAACGCGCGGCTTGCGCTGGTGCGTGGACCGAAGCTGAAGCGCTCACTGCCGCGGCCGGTGTCGGAAGGTGCGGCACGCAATCTGATCGCGGAAGCACTGGCGAATGGTGAGGATGAGTGGCAAGGCGCGCGCGACGCCGCCTTGATCACCCTGCTCTATGCGGCCGGCCTTCGCATCAGCGAAGCATTGGCGCTTACGGGCGGCGATGCGCCCCTTCCGGAAGTACTGCGCATCCGAGGCAAGGGCGGCAAGGAGCGTGTCGTGCCGCTACTGGCGGCTGCACGCCAAGCCGTTGATCGCTACGTGGAACTCTGCCCCTATTCGATCGATGAGGATGCGCCACTCTTCCGCGCGAGTCGTGGCGGAGCGTTCTCCCCGCGCATGGCTCAGGCGCTGATGGAGCGTTTGCGGATGACTCTGGGGCTGCCTTCGAGCGCCACACCGCACGCTTTGCGGCACGCATTCGCCACGCATCTACTCGCGAATGGCGCCGACTTGCGCGCGATCCAAGATCTGCTCGGGCACGAATCTCTCTCGACGACTCAGAGCTACACGAGCGTCGAAGCGCAAAAAATTTTGCAGTCGTATCGCCGCGCACATCCGCGCGCGTGATCACTTTTGCGCGCGCGGATAACGTTGCGCGCCTTTGTTTTCAAGGCTCGTAGAGTTTTCGCGCAGTCATCGCACGGAGAAAAATCAAACGCGCAGAGAAATTTGCGCGACTACTTGCGGAAACTACTTGCAAACCAAATTCGACGACAAAAACACACGGAGAGTCAAACAACTCACCATCCAACAGACGAACCACAACAAGTAAAGATGAGGAAATGAAGATGGCTAAGAAGGTTAAGAAGGCTGCGAAGAAGCCGGCGAAGAAGATGGCCCGCAAGACGGTCCGCAAGGCTGCCAAGAAGACGGTTCGCAAGGCTGCGAAGAAACCGGCGAAGAAGACCGCCAAGAAGCCGGTTCGCAAGGCTGCGAAGCGCAAGGCGAAGAAGATGGTCGCTCCGGTCGCCATGTAAGTTCGAAAAGGGGGATGCGAGAGCATCCCCCTTTTTCTTTCAGAGAAGGACATTGATGCGTTCTCCGGTCATTCGCTGCCCTCGCTCCCGCTACGAATTCCGTCGACTTTCGCGCT